>CALHDX010000027.1:0-3547 GCA_938023105.1 uncultured Atopobium sp. | reverse complement strand
AAAGCGATAGGCACCCTTCCGAGGGTTGCTTTGATGCCAATGATGTAGCTTTTAATTAATAAATTCTTCATATTCACCCTTATTGATGTAATCCGTTATGTTTTCGGATATGTACCTATAGAACATAGTTCCAAGCACATAGTTTTTGAAATCCCATCCATCAACGGCGCCTCTTAACGTAAGCTAAGCGACTTACGTAAGTGGCTTATATGCATCATCAACATTGATGTGGCAATAGCCGCCTGGATTTTTCTTCAAGTAGTCCTGATGATATTCTTCAGCAAGCACATAATTGTCCAGCGGCTCAACCTCAACGGCAAGTTTCTGGCCAAAGAGAGACTCTTGCTCAGCCATAATGCGCTCAATAACAGGCAAGTCAGCATCGTTTGTGTAGTAGATGCCCGTGCGATACTGTCTACCAACGTCGTTACCTTGCTTGTTTACTGAGAGGGGATCGATAACCCTAAAGTAATAACGTAGGATGTCATAGAGGCTTACAACGGTCTCATCGTAAGTGACATGCACTGTTTCTGCGTGATCTGTTGCCTTCACCTCTTGATAGTTAGTATCCAAAGTTTTACCGTTTGCATAGCCAACGGTAGTTGCGGTGACGCCATTAATTCTGGAGAAGTACTCTTCAAGTCCCCAGAAGCATCCACCTGCTAAATAAATCTCTGCCATGAAAGCCTCCTTAGGCCAAAATGCTGTTATAAAAGTTTGAAGTGACTACGTTTAACTTCAAAAACACCTTCTTTGCTTAAAGAAGATATTACTGCGCTTAGAGCGCTTCTATCTACACCAAGATAATCAGCAAGCTGTTGGCGATTGTAGGGGATATCAAACTCCGATGAACCCGCAGCTTGTGAGCGTGTATTCAAGTACGCCATCAATTTGCCACGAATACTTTTTGGAGCAGCATCTTGAATACGGCGGCTCAGCATGATGTTTTTCTGCGCAATAGAAGCCATAAGGTTTCTGGTGATAATATCCACGCCGCCGCAAATGTCACACGTTCTGGTAGTAATCTGTCGCAGGTCAAGCAGCAGAATTGCAGACGTCTCCGTGGCAACCACCGAGGTCAAGAGTGGCACGTTTCCAAGAGCTGCATATGCCTCTCCAAAGGTTTCTCCTGTATGGAAGGCCCCCATCACAGAAATGTTACCTTGAGCATCTGACCCCTCAACATGAATAGCACCGGAGACAACAATGCCAAACTGATGTGCCTTATCACCAGCGCATAGAATGATCTCTCCAGGTTTATACGTGTGTACCACCGCACGTAAATGCTTCAAAAGAGCATCTAGCTGCTCCGGCTTTACGCCTCTAAACACCACTGTGTTGAGCAAAAACGAAGGCTTAATATCTTGCAAGTTCATTGACGCTCCAAAAATTTCGTCATGAAAATCGTTTTGTTGTAATTACAACATACACTATTCCACATTCCTGTAATCATGAAACCCAGAAGAGCAAATCTCTTCTCGCTATATGGTTTTATGGAGAGGAAAAATAGTGGATAACAAGATGTTCTGTTTCCAGTGCGAGCAGACTGCTGCTTGTACTGCATGTACCGGTGCTGCTGGCGTTTGCGGCAAGCCTTTTGACGTTGCGTTTGCTCAGGACGAGCTCACCGGCGCTCTGGTTGGTCTTTCTCGCACCGAGCTTGCTGCTGGCAAGCGTTCTAACCGCGCTGACCAGCTGATTGTTGACGGCCTGTTCACCTGCATCACCAACGTCAACTTTGACAAGGGTGCTGTTGACGCAATTACTGCTCAGGTTCGTGACGAGAAGAACCGTCTAGCTGCAGAGGCTGGCGTAGAGCCTGTTGAGGATCTTCCTCTTGGCGGCGTTTGGTCCGACAACGAGGACATTAGGTCCCTCAAGTCCCTCATTCTGTTTGGTATTCGTGGTATGGCTGCTTACGCTTATCACGCTCGCGTTCTTGGCAAGACTGATGACGCAGTTGACGCTTTCTTTGTAAAGGCTCTTGCTGCTCTTGCTACCGAGTCCTCCGTTGACGTTTTGCTGCCTCTTACCCTTGAGGTAGGCGAGGTCAACCTCAAGTGCATGGCACTTCTCGACAGCGCAAATACCGGCGCTTATGGCACCCCAGTTCCAACTGAGGTTCCACTAACCATCGAGCCTGGTCCATTCATTGTTGTTTCCGGCCATGATCTTCTTGACCTCAAGATGATTCTTGAGCAGACTGAGGGCACCGGCGTTAACGTCTACACCCACGGCGAGATGCTCCCAGCTCACGGTTATCCAGAGCTCAAGAAGTATCCACAGCTCAAAGGCAACTTTGGTACCGCATGGCAGAACCAGCAGAAGGAGTTCAAGGACATTCCAGCTCCTGTTGTCTTCACTACTAACTGCCTCATGCCACCTCGTCCTAGCTACAAGGACCGCGTCTACACTACCGAGCTTGTTGCTTTCCCAGAGCTCGTCCACATTGACGAGGACGCAAACGGCAAGAAAGACTTCAGCGCTGTTATCAAGCAGGCTCAGGAGCTTGGTGGATACGCTGAAGCTCAGGAGCTCACCGGCATCAACGGTGGCCACAAGGTAACCACCGGCTTTAGCCACGGTGCCGTTCTTGGCATTGCCGATAAGATCATTGATGCCGTCAAGCAGGGCGCTATCAAGCACTTCTTTGTTGTTGGTGGCTGCGACGGCGCTCGTCCTGGTCGTAACTACTACACCGAGTTTGTTGAGCAGACTCCTGCAGACTCTGTTGTCCTCACCGTTGCTTGCGGTAAGTTCCGCTTCAACGACCTTGACCTGGGCACCATTGGTGGCATCCCTCGTATTCTTGACGTTGGCCAGTGCAACGACGCATACGGCGCTGTTCAGATTGCAACCGCGCTTGCAAACGCATTTAACTGCGGCGTCAACGACCTGCCACTGAGCTTTGTTCTGTCTTGGTACGAGCAGAAGGCAGTTTGCGTCCTTCTGACCCTGCTGCACCTTGGCATCAAGAACATCAAGCTTGGACCAACCCTTCCTGCATTTGTCAGCCCTAACGTCCTTAACATTCTTGTTGAGAACTACGGCATTGGCCCAATCGGCGATGCTTCCGAGGATCTTGCTCAGATGCTTGCCTAATTGGCGAGAAACCCCTCTAGTCCTTTCCTTAAAATGCCTCCTAGCTATGTGCTGGGAGGCATTTTTTAATCGTGAAAAATATTGGAAAGTCAAATGAGTATGGCTATTTCTGGAGGGTAATAGCACAATATTTTTTATGTTGATTGGGGGAGTATGAATAACTCAAATATTGATTACGACATCTCTG
Organism: uncultured Atopobium sp.; assembly: GCA_938023105.1. Lineage (GTDB taxonomy): Bacteria > Actinomycetota > Coriobacteriia > Coriobacteriales > Atopobiaceae > Lancefieldella. The sequence goes on along the minus strand of CALHDX010000027.1, from coordinate 258 downwards.
ATGAGCAATCTATTATTGAATATGCTTCTAAGCTTGTTGGCCATTCACTTCGTGAAGTAACCGACGTTGAAGTTCTTGCTGACCATAAAAAACGTCGCGGTGCCTTTGGAAATTCAGTTGAAGAACTGTATTTTAAGTATCCAATCAACAGTGATTCAAATCCTGATTTTGCCGAAGTGGGACTTGAATTAAAAACAACCCCCATGAAAGAGAATAAAAAAGGTGATTTGGTAGCTAAAGAACGCCTTGTCATCACCA
>CALHDX010000026.1:0-2643 GCA_938023105.1 uncultured Atopobium sp. | reverse complement strand
TCCAAGAAGAACGTCGTGGTGTTTGTTTTGGATACCACTGATACTGCTTTTGTTCAGAAACTTTACGATGAGTATCCAGAGACATTTGCGCCTCTTACCGGTTTTACCTGGTACAGAAATTCCGTCGGTTCCATGATTCCAACGCGCTACGGTGTTCCATCGCTGCTCTTTGGCTCTCGTCCTCAGCCTGGCGAGAATTTCAACGATTTTGTCTACAACTGGGCACAAAGTGATCAGTACCTCAAGGATATTCAGAATGCTGGATATCAAGCAGGTTTGTATACGGATCAGTTGAACTACTCTCACTACAGAGACACTGCGCAGAAGTATTCCATCAACTACCACGAGCCTCGTGGTCGCGGTACAGATAACCAGTTAGACGTGCTAGGTGCACTGCGCATTCTCTATAAGACGGCATTTTGTAGGGACATGCCTTGGGTGTTTAAGCCTCGATTCTGGTATTACACCGAGGATCTTAATATGCGCATGCGCAAGTCAGTCAACATGGACGAAGTTGATCTCTCTTCACAGCCATACACCGAGGACGATCTCAAGTATTATCAGGAGTTGCAGCACTACGGACTCTCGATTGACAATACTGGTCAGAACGGTTCATTCCGTTTCATTCATCTGTTTGGCTCGCATCCACCTTACACGCTTGATCGCAACGTTGAGCGCACTGAAGATCCAAGCAAGCAAAACGTTGACGAGCAAACCATCGCGGCTTACAGAATTGTTGCGCAGTATATCGCTGAACTTAAGCGTCTTGGTGTGTATGAAAACACGTCTTTTATTATTACCGCAGATCACGGTGACTGGTATTTAACTAATAACGATATCCAGCAGCCTTCCGCTCCAGTCATTATGTACAAACCTGCTGGTCAGACCGCTGAAGAGGCAGCTCAGCCTATGCAGATTTCTGACGCGCCTGTCTGGCACTACGACATCTTGGCGCAGACACTGAAGGACATGGGTGTTGATCAGCAGACGCTTTCTAACTACACCACGCCGCTTGATGAGTCCTATGAGGGCGAAACTCGCCCTCGTTACTACATTGAGACCATTTCGAACGGCAAGCAAGATATCTTTGTTAGGGAGTTTGTCGTTAATGGTGACGCCAATGACATGAAGAACTGGAGCCTCACGGGCAACGAATGGCCTGTTGAACCATGGCATGACTAAGCTGGGTGCTTTGACTGCGTGATGACTATGAACAAGAAACATAAATGGCTGCCTCTAAAGATTATCTCTATAGTTCTGTTTCTTATGGCCACTGTCTTCCTCTTGTGGAATGCATTTGCTACGCCCTACCCATGGGCAATTGACTCACTTCAGCAAAAAGCGGTAGAGCGGGCCACACAAGAAGCTATCAATACCGCCAGGCAAGAAGGAGACGGCGGAAAGCCTTACCTCAAAGACATCGACTATATGAAGCTCACGCTTGGCAGTTGCTATATAGGAGTAAAACCAGAAACCCGGAACAACCTTATTTGGGAGATTCGATATAGAGATAAACCTGTGGGATATGTCATGCAAGAGCTCGGAACTTTAAGGTTCTCCGCTCTTGCCGGCAATTACGAGTCCTTCAAACTCGTGGATTTGGAGGAAATTTCTCTTGACGACTACAAGGAAGTAAGAGACGGCTCTGTAGAACTTGGACCTTTTGAATGGAAACTTCCCTTCGGTTGGGTAACGGTTGATGGACACAAAGCGTACCGACAAATCAACGGCTACCTTTTTTCACATGGGCTAGCAATAGTTGATGACTACTATTATGAGTTCGATGAGAATGGATATCTCATAAAAGCGATAGGTCCGGCACTGGATTCAGAAACCGAAAATTAAGTGATCCCGCAACAGTTCTATATGTTGTTTACGATCATTCCGGAAATGTAACTGAACTCGCCGAAAAAAGAAGGAGGCCATCAATACTGCCCGTCAGGAAGGAGATGCGGGAAAGCCATACCTGAAAGACATCGACTATACAGAACTTACCCTTGGTGGTTGTTATGTAGGGACGAATTTTAATACATAAATTCCGTATGGAAAAATAATGCCAATTGCCAGTCAAGCTTGCGTGTTTGATGACAGCGGATATCTTGTAAGAGAAGGGCCGTTGGAGGATTCTCCATCAGTTTCGGATACGTAACGTAGGATCCGGATACCTGCGGGTATCTGTGTGGGTTGCGTCAATTGAGTTACATAAACGCAATAGTATGCGGACTCATATAAAGCGAGCAAGAAGAAATCTGTAGTGCAGGAAGCTCAGGTAAACCTGCAAGGTTGCATCCTGACCCCACATACGCAACAAGAATCAATACAAGGCCAATTGCGATAAAAATACCACCGAACAGCGAGAGCAGTCTTTTCGAATGTCCTTCTGACCATGACGTTGTATTTGTTCGCTCCGTGGAGGCTGTGGTCTTCTCGGCAGGAACTTGTGCAAAGAAATGAGCAATCCACTTTGCATAGTCTCGTGCGCCTTGCACGAGAGAATGCATTATGCGAGCTACTATCGGTATTACCAGTATTGAAATACCAAATACCATATTTAGTATTCTAGTAAGTAGCTGGTAGTATTTGATATATCGGTTACTGGGATTGATGAAATTGATATCCAATATGAGGATACAAAACCCGGAG
>CALHDX010000025.1:0-5107 GCA_938023105.1 uncultured Atopobium sp. | reverse complement strand
TCCTTTTTCTTTACAACTTCTTTAGAACTAGTTACGGTATGTTCACCCTACATAACTTCAATTCTCATGAATTCCGCTGTGTCAGGATCATTTAATGATTTTCTACAAGGTTGTCTATTTGCCGCCATATTAACAATCTCAGCAATTACAAATAAATTAGTGGTTCGTTATTTTGTTCCTAATTATCTCTATCATGCTGCTAACTCTTATCGCAACACTGCATTTAAATACATGCTGAAAAAAGGTATAAACTCGTTTGAAGCAAGTGGTAGTTCCGTTTATGTATCTGCACTTACTAATGATTTAAATACTATAGAGACTACATATCTTGAACAGATGTTTTCTTTGGTAAGCGATAGCATATCTTTCATTGTGGCCCTCATAATGCTCATGGTTCAAAGCATTCCATTAACTTTTGTAGCTATTGCCGCTTCAATTCTTCCTCTGATTATCGGTGTAAAACTTGGCGGCACGCTTGGTAAAATTCAAAAAGAATCTTCTGCGAAAACTAGTCAATTCATTGCCCAAATCACTGATCTGGTAAAAGGCTTTCCTTTGATAAAAGCTTACGGAGCAACAGGGGCAGCCGTAAGACTATTTGAAAAAGATAATGATGCTCTTGAAAAATCAAAAAAAGAGAGTAGAAAGACTACTCGGTTCATTAATACTCTGAGTTGGAGTGCTTTCGGATTATCTCAATGGGCTGTCTTAATTGCTGGTACATATCTTTGTATCTCAAATCAAGGAGTTACCCCTGGTGTAATTCTTATGGCTACGTTACTAATGAATTACATCAGCCTCCCTTTACAAACAATTCCACCGCTACTCGCAGCACGTAAGGCTTCAAATGATTTGATTTTAAAATTTTCTGAGACTCTCGCTGACAGTAAGGAAGAAGAAGGACAACAAGTATTAGATAAAGTTACAAAAGGAATAGTCATCAACAATCTTTCATTTGGCTATGAACAAAATAAAGCTGTGCTGAAAAATTTATCAATCAAACTTCTACCTAATAAAAGTTATGCAATTGTTGGAATATCAGGATCTGGAAAATCTACTTTATTTAATCTGCTCATGGGTGGCAATTTAAGTTATCAAGGAAATATATTTTACGATAGCTTAGAGTTAAGAACTATTGATAAAAAGAGTCTCTATCAAAACGTTTCACTTGTACAACAAGAGAATTTCTTATTCAATGCATCAATTGAAGACAACATTACTATGTTCGAAAACCACTCAAAAGATGCTATTTCTCAAGCATGTGAAAAGGCCGGTCTTACAGATTTCATTAAACAAAATAAACTGAGCTATCAATGTGGTGAAGCAGGTTCAAACCTTTCTGGTGGCGAACGTCAAAGAATCTGTATTGCTAGAAGTTTGTTAAAGGGTTCTAAAGTTCTGTTTTTCGATGAAGCTACATCAGCACTTGACCATTCAACTACTGACCAAATTATAAATTCAATAACAAATCTCAAAGGAACACTACGCCTAGTTATTACACACAACTTAGAGGAAGCTCAGCTGAAAAAATTTGACGAAATTATTGTAATGAAGGAAGGTAGTATTATCGAAAAGGGTTCGTTTGAGGAACTTTTGCAACAAAATCAGTACTTTAAGGCCCTCTATACTCTTGAACAATAAATACTATCTGCAGATACTTTTTTATGAGGAGCTCTATGTCTGCCACAATTCCTGAAGCCACTGCTCGACTTGAACTTGTTCTAGGAAAAGACCGCCTTGGACAGATTCAAAATTCCTGCGTCATGATTTTAGGACTTGGTGGTGTTGGTTCAAACTGTGTTCAGGCGCTGGCCAGAGGCGGTGTGGGGTCCTTTGTTTTAGTAGATGCTGATGCAGTAGAAGCATCCAACCTAAACAGGCAGGCTATTGCCTATGTGAGCACCATTGGAAAAAGAAAAGTTGACGTTACCAAAGAGATGATTCTGGACATTAATCCAGACGCTCACGTGGTCACACTTGACGCTTTTTTGCTTAAAGACAACGTTGACGAGCAGCTCTCTGCTCTTCCAAAACCAGATGTTGTAGTTGATGCTATCGATACCATTTCTGCCAAATTGGCTGTTGTTGCGTGGTGTCAGAAAAACGATATCTACCTCATCTCCAGCATGGGCGGCGGCAATAAAATCCACCCAGAACTCCTGGAGATTACTACGCTCTCAAAAACGCATACCGATGCTCTTGCAAGGGTCATGAGAAAAGAGTCTAAGAAGCGCGGCCTTGCCGACTTCCGTGTGCTCTACTCCCCCGAGCCTGCGCGACCAGTTTTTGCACCAGAGGGTGCAACGGGCAAATCTGCCAAGCTAGGCACTATGTCCTACTACCCTCCTATTATGGGTCAGATGATTGCTTCAGACGTCATCTTGCATCTATCAGGGCTTGATCATGAGTAACCTCACATATTTTGATGCGCACGTCCATGCCAACCTTATGGACTCTCCACTCAATGTGGCGAGAAGTTCTAGTGAGGTTGGATTAGGACTGTTTGCCTGTGGTGTTACTCCTCACGACTACCTAGAACTTGCTCCTCAGCTTACGCAAGACAACATCCGTGTGGGACTTGGAGCACATCCCTGGTATATCTCTGATGAGCGCGTTACTCAAAAAGATATAGAACTCCTGCTAGAACTGATGGAGCAGACGCCTTACATTGGCGAGATTGGACTAGATTTTTCTTCTCGCTATTGTGTTGATGGGTTGCAAGAGCTGCAAGTTAGAGCTTTTACGCAGATTTGCAAGCGCGCAGCAGAGCTTTCACGCAACAATCAGCCACGAGTGCTCTCGATGCACACCGTGAGAAGCGTTGATACGGTGCTAGACATTCTTGAGCAGACAGGAGCCGCTCAAGAGTGTATTCCTATCATCCATTGGTTTAGCGGCGGCTCAGACGAGCTCCAGAAGGCCATTAAGCTTGGCTGTTGGTTCTCTGTTGGTGAGATGAGCCTAAAGACTAAGCGTGGTCGTGAATACGCTAAGGTCTACCCAAAAGATAAGCTTCTTACCGAGACTGACCTTCCCTCCAGTGATCACACAGATATTGACGTACTTGACATTGTGGACAGCCTTAAGCGAGCTCTTCTCGGGCTCAGTGAGGCCCGTGGATACTCTGTGCAAAGTGAAGTAATGGCAAACGCAGCAGGCGTTTTTGGCGTCTAAGTGTTAAAGTCTTACGTATGAGAAGATTACGTAAAATACCCACACAACGCCTTGTTGGAACAGGCAGGGCGCAACTTTCTGGAGCAATGCTTGCCAGCTCATCCGATGAACTGGGACTTGCTCTTAATGACGTTGTGCTTGTATTTGCCTGCAGCGATAACTTTGTGCCGTATTTATCTGTAGCAATTCAATCCATCATTGAGAACGTCAATCCAGAGCGTCGTTACGACATCATTGTTTTGACTCGTGACCTCACTCCTACCAGCATGATTACACTTACTCGTCAAGCTCAGCTTGTCGATAACGTCCATGTTGGGTTCTTAGATGTTGATGCTGCCCTTGGTGATATTGAGCTTCCTCATCATGGTCACTTTAGACCAGAAACTTACTACAGGCTGCTTGCTCCCTCGCTGCTTCCTAACGTCAATAAAGCCATCTATCTTGACTCTGACCTGGTAGTTAATACCGATATCGCAGAGCTCTACGATATTGATGTCACCGGGTATTTGGTAGGCGCTACGCGCGACGCTGATACTATTGGTCAGATTGATGGCTATGACGCCACAGTTGGTCCCTACCTCAAAAATGAGCTGGGTATGGATGATCCTCACGATTACTTCCAGGCGGGCGTCATTTTGATGAACCTTGAAGAGATTAGAAATCAAATTTCTCCTGAAGAGTTTCTGAAGGTCTCAACCATGCGTGCATGGCGATGGCTTGACCAAGATGTTCTTAACAGGTTTGTGAACGGCCATTATCTTCGTATTAATATGAAATGGAATTACCTGGTAGACTGGCAATTCCTTCGCCGTGATCACATTGTTGCTCAGGCGCCAAAAGATGTGCGAGAAGAATACGAAGAGGCTCGTAAGAATATCTGCATTGCGCATTTTGCAGGACCAGACAACAGGCCTTGGCTCTATCCAAACTCAGATCTTGCAGGCCTTTTCTGGTTCTATGCTCGTCGCTCCCCTTATCTTGAGGAGCTTCGTTCACAGCTTGAAGAGTCAAGACGTACGGTAAGAGGTCTTTCTCACCGCGTACAAAGTGGTGTTCTTTTCCGCGGCTTGATGCCGTTGTTTGACACCGTTTTTCCACCAGGCACTAAAACACGCACCAAAGTTATTACGTCATACAACAAACTTGGTGGCGGTAATTTGTAACGTAAAAGAAAACCTCCCATTTCTCGTATCCAAGAAATGGGAGGTAATTCATTTTGACTTTCTTGTCATATTACTAATTTACTACGTCAGTAAGTTTTTCTCGGCTATTGAGATTTGCACTCTGAGCAATTTGGTTAATTCTATTAATCCACTCAGTATCTTTATTCTGAAACAGTTGATTACGCTGATATTCTTGCATTTCCCCACTCATGGATTGAGAGTATGCCACCTGATCACCAATACACAAATCAATATTGTCTGTTGTCGCTCTTGTATCAGATGTATTGATTATCTTTAGACATACACAGGTATTACTCTGACTATTTTGCGTTGCAGCATTAAAAATATCGGCATTCTTAAATTGAATGTGATATGCCTCTGCATTTCCTAGCAGCGAATTTATGGCGTGCGGTCCAAGGTCTTGCATCACATAGCCAATAAATTTTCCGTTTGTTGAAATCATCCAATACACGGAGTTACAAAAAAGCTCTCCGTCTTTTGAATAGACAAATTGAACCGGGCCAGAGATTTGCAAGTCTTCAACTTTCAAATCATTTAATCCAGACTGGCTTATCCAGACTGAATCTTCCTGCTCTAGCTCAGAACGCCAATTATCAATAAAATACTGAGCAGCATTTCTCCTCATTGCAGGAATACACCACTCATACAGATGACCATGGTAGTTGTACTCAACAACACCATAAAGAACAGAAACAACAACAAGTATAAGCACCACAATTCCTACAGCTACTTTTTTACTTTTCATTGCT
>CALHDX010000024.1:0-11122 GCA_938023105.1 uncultured Atopobium sp. | reverse complement strand
CTTGATGACTCTAAGCGCTACATGGTTGGCGCTGGTATTAATACTCGTGACTATGAGACCCGCGTTCCTCTGCTTGTTGATGCAGGTGCTGATGTTTTGTGTATTGACTCTTCTGAGGGTTATTCCGAGTGGCAGAAGCGCACGCTTGAGTGGGTTCGTGCAACTTACGGTGATTCCGTCAAGATTGGCGCAGGTAACGTTGTAGATGCTGAGGGCTTCCGCTTCTTGGCAGAGGCTGGCGCTGACTTTATCAAGATTGGTATCGGCGGCGGTTCTATCTGCATCACTCGTGAGCAGAAGGGCATTGGTCGTGGTCAGGCAACCTCTGTCATTGATGTTGCTCGCGCTCGTGATGAGTACTTTGAGGAGACTGGCATCTATATTCCAATCTGCTCTGACGGTGGAATTGTTTACGACTATCACATGACTTTGGCCCTTGCTATGGGTTCTGACTTCATGATGCTTGGTCGTTACTTTGCTCGCTTTGATGAGAGTCCTTCTGACCGCGTTATTGTTAACGGCTCTTACATGAAGGAATACTGGGGCGAGGGTTCTGCACGTGCTCGCAACTGGCAACGCTACGACCTTGGCGGCAACAAGCGCGGTCTTTCTTTTGTTGAGGGCGTTGATTCCTACGTTCCATACGCAGGTCCTTTGAAGGATGGCGTTGATGCATCACTTCTGAAGGTCAAGTCCACCATGTGCAACTGCGGTGCTCTTGATATTCCTGAGCTTCGCGATAAGGCAAAGATTACGCTTGTCTCTTCAACTTCAATTGTTGAGGGTGGCGCACACGACGTCTTGCTGAAAGATTCAAACCAGCAGGTCAGCTACAATTTCCGTTCATAACTCACAGGATTTATGGACTACTGGCGTCACCAAGTATTTTGCTTGGTGACGCATCGCTATAAGAAAGGGGAACTCGTGGAAAACGAGGAAGTACAGAACGTATCCGATACAGGTGATTTTCCTGCCTACGATGCTGAGGCTATTGAAACTAAGTGGCAGCGTGTCTGGGAAGAGCAGAATCTTTACAAGACAGAAGAGGACAGCTCAAGGCCTAAAAAATACGTTCTAGAGATGTTCCCTTATCCTTCGGGCGATCTTCACATGGGTCATGCTCGTAACTACACCATTGGCGATGCTATTGCTCGTCAGGCTCGTATGCGTGGTTTTGACGTTTTGCATCCAATGGGCTTTGACGCTTTTGGTCTTCCTGCAGAAAACGCTGCTATTAAGCACAATACTCAGCCTTCTGTGTGGACCCATAAGAATATTGACCAGGCTGTAAAAACCATGTTCCGCATGGGCTTTGCTTACGACAAAGACCGCATGTTTAACACATGTGACCCTGAGTACTACAAATGGGGTCAGTGGATCTTCCTCAAGATGCTTGAGAAAGGCCTGGTGTATCGTGCAACAAGCCCAGTTAACTGGTGTCCTAACGATAAAACTGTTCTTGCAAACGAGCAGGTAGTTAACGGTAAGTGCTGGCGCTGTGGTGCGGTTCCAGAGAAGCGTGAGCTCTCTCAGTGGTACCTGCGCATCACTGATTACGCGCAGGAGCTTCTTGATGACCTTGACCAGCTTGAGGGCTGGCCAGAGCGTGTTCGTGCTATGCAGGCTAACTGGATTGGACGCTCCGAGGGTGCAGAAATTGACTTTACCCTGGCAGATACCGATGGTGTCACACCAACCGATACTAAGATGACTGTCTTTACCACTCGTGCAGACACCATCTACGGCTGCACCTTCATGCTGCTTCCACCAGAGTCCAAGCTTGCTGCTGAGCTGGTAGAGGATTCAGAGTACAAGGCTGCCTTTGACGCCCTTCACGAGGAGGCCGTAAAGGTTTCTTCCATTGATCGCCAGGGAACAGACCGCGAGAAACACGGTGTATTCACTGGCCGTTACGCAATTAACCCCGTTACCGGACAGACCGTACCAATTTGGGTTGCTGACTACGTCCTTCTCGACTATGGTACTGGCGCCGTTATGGGTGTTCCATCAGGCGATAAGCGCGACTTTGACTTTGCTAAGAAGTATGACCTGCCTATTGTTCCTATCATCTGTGAAGAGGGAACTGATATCTATGAGGAGCTCAAGGGAGTTTCTGAGTACAAGGTAACCTCTGTTGACTGGGACGGACCAATGGATACCGTGGGTATTCTCGTCCAGTCTGGTCCTTTCACCGGACTTCGCGGCGGTAAGCATTCCGAGGCAGAAGAGGCCGTTGTTGCTTATCTGACTGAGCACAATGTTGGTCGTAGAACTGTCCAGTTCCGTCTTCGTGACTGGCTCATTTCCAGGCAGCGCTATTGGGGCAATCCAATTCCTATGATTCACTGTGATTGCTGCGGTGACGTTCCTGTTCCTTATGATCAGCTTCCTGTCATGCTTCCAGATAATCTTGATCTGGCAGCAGGAGACACGCTTGCTGAGTGCAAGGAGTTTGTAGAGACCACCTGTCCTCAGTGCGGAAAGCCTGCAAAGCGCATTACCGATACTATGGATACGTTCACCTGTTCTAGCTGGTATTATCTGCGCTACTGCGATCCACACAACACCGAGCTTCCTTTCTCCAAAGAGTCTGTGGACCGTTGGATGCCGGTAGATAACTACATTGGTGGCATTGAGCACGCAATTCTGCACCTTCTGTATTCTCGCTTCTTTACTAAGGTCCTTCGTGACCTGGGCATGATTGATATTGACGAGCCATTTAAGAACCTGATGACCCAGGGCATGGTCAAGGATGAGCACGGCGACACCATGTCAAAGTCAAAGGGTAACGTGGTTCCTCCAAGCTCTGTCATTGAGCCTTATGGTGCAGATACAATGCGTCTTGCCATTCTCTTTGTTGCTCCACCAGAGAAGGATTTTGACTGGGACGAGAAGGTCGTTGCAGGTGCAAACCGCTTTATCAAGCGTGCTTGGCGTGTGGTTTGGGAACTCTCTCGCATCGCTGATGCTTCTGCCGTACTCGACCACACAGCTTTGGATGCAAAGTCGCTTGAGCTCAACCGCGTCCTCAATGCTATGGGAATCCGCTGCACCACTGAGTTTGACAAGGGTCAGTTCAACACTGCTATTTCTGCAGTCATGGAGCTGGTTAATGCGGCAAGCGCCTATATCAACGAGGTTCCTGCAGAGTCTAGAGATGCTGCACTTTGCTACAAGGTTGCAAATGATGTTGTTGCCATGCTGGCTCCAATTATTCCTCACTGGGCTGAGGAGCTCAGCCACGAGGCTCTGGGTAAAGACACGCCTGTCTATCACCAGCCTTGGCCAGAGTTTGACCCAGAGCAGGCAAAGAGCAATACCGTTGAAATTGCTGTTCAGCTTAAGGGTAAGGTCCGCGCTCGCATTGAGGTTGCTGCCGATGCTTCTGAGGAAGAGCTCACTGCAGCTGCAACTGAAGCAATTGCCGATCAGCTTGAGGGTAAAGAGATTAGAAAAGTCATTGTTGTTAAGGGTCGACTTGTGAATATCGTTGCCTAACAGCAAAAACACTTGACGAGAAGCCCTTTATCTCGTAAGATATCTCTAAACGTAGTTGTTATTAGTTGGAAGTGGGGTTGAGTTTTGACCCCGCTTCCTTTCTGTATGTAGATGAGGAGGTCAAATGCAAAACGAAGGTGCAACACAGAAAATCTTGTCCGCACTCGAGCAGGCTGCACTCAATCACCACATTGATATTGTTGATGTTGAGATTGTTGGTTCTTCAAAGAATCCTGTGGTCAGAGTAAGAATTGACCATGATGATGAGACAACAGAGACCATTTCTCTTGATGAGGTTGCTCAAGAAACATCATGGATCTCAGATACCATCGATGAGCTTGATCCATTCCCAGCATCATTTACCTTGGAGGTTTCTTCTCCAGGAATGGCTCGTCCACTTCGCCGTGCAAAAGACTTTGAGCGCTTTGCAGGGGAAGAGATTCAGCTTCAGACTACCGCCACAGAGGGACGCCGTAAATTTACCGGCAAACTCTTGGGCATTGAGGGTACAACTATCTCAATCCAGACAGAAGATGAGGTCTGTACTGTTGATTTGTCTGAGTTAAAGAAGTGCGTTATTAAACCAGTTTTTGATTTCTCGGCCTCAGCCAAGAAGTAGATAGAGAGGATTATTCATGGCATCTGAAATGATGGAAGCTTTGATGTTGCTTTGCCAGGAGAAGCACATCGATGAGTTGTATCTTCTGGACCGTTTGGAGCAGTCTCTGGCAAAAAGCTATGCTGACGTCCTCCATCTTGATTTTGGCGCCCGTGTCACCATTGATAGGGCTACTGGTCGTGTCTACGTCTATGAGCTTGTCCCTAAGGGTGAGCCAGATGAGGAGACTGGTGAGTACACAGAGTTTGATGAGGTAGACGTAACTCCTCCAGATACCAGCCGTATTGCTGCACAGCATGCTAAGGCAGAGATTAAGACCCTTGTGCGCAATGCCGCCCGTGCTCAGATTTATGATGAGTTCCGTGGCCGCATTGGTGACATCATCACAGGTACTGTTCTTCAGTCCACTCCTGATTTCACCATCATTAAGATTCGTGAGGGCGTTGAGGCAGAGCTTCCACACTTTGACCAGCGTCGTTTCCCTGATGAGCGCGATGAGCGTCCAGCAGGCGAGCGTTACCTTCACAACCAGCGCATTAAGGCAATTATCGTAGACGTTCGCGATCCTAATGCAACTCAGCCAGCAGTTCGTGGTGAGCGTCAGCGTCCACCAATTGTTGTTTCTCGTACCCACCCAGATCTTATCCGTCGTCTCTTTGAGCTTGAGGTTCCAGAGGTTTATGACGGTGTTGTAAGCATCCGCTCTATTGCTCGTGAGGCTGGCGTCCGTTCCAAGATTGCTGTTTCTTCCGTTGACGAGCGCCTTGATCCAGTTGGTGCTTGCGTTGGTCCTAAGGGCAGCCGTGTTCGCACCGTAGTTTCTGAGCTCCGTGGAGAGCGCGTTGACGTTGTGCCTTGGTTTGACGATGCTGCTCGTTGCGTTGCATCTGCGCTTTCACCTGCACGTGTTTCTCGCGTTATTGTCGATGGCGCTACGGGACACGCAACCGTTATTGTCCCTGATGACCAGCTGTCTTTGGCTATTGGTAAAGAGGGCCAGAACGCTCGCCTTGCCGCTCGTCTGACTGGCCTTCACATTGACATCAAGAACGAGTCCCTTGCTGCAAGCATTTTGAACAACCTTCCTGAGGTTGTTGAAGAGACTGTTGACGAGGAAGAGATTGCTCATCGTTGCAAGTATGTGAGCCCTAACGGAACTCCTTGCCGCAATATGGCAAGACCTGGTTCTGATTTCTGTGGCATTCATGATGACATGGAGAATGCAGAGATTTCTTCCGATCCAGACTCACTGATCTAGGCAACTACCTGTAACTATCCCGTCAACCGGAAGGTTTTCATATATGGCAAAAATGCGTGTACATGACCTTGCCAAAGAATATGGTATGCAGAGCAAAGAATTGCTCGAGCACCTTGCGGACATGAAGATTCCTGCAAAGTCTGCTTCTTCTACGCTTGAAGATGCATATATCTCTATTGTTCGTAAGAAACTCCAGCCTATTATGGAGGCTCGTGCCGCTGAAATTGCAGCTCAGAAGGCTGCTGAGGAAGAGGCTGCTGCCAAAGAGGCAAAGGCTGCTGCAGAGGCAGCAGAGGCTGAGCGACTTGCTGCAGAGGCAAGGCGTGAGGCTGAGCGTGCTGAAGAAGAGAAGAAGCGCGCAAAAGAGGAGGCTGCTCGCAAGAAAGAAGAGGAGCGCCGCCGCGCTGAGGAAGAGAAGAAGCGTCTTGAGGCCGAAGAGGCCGAGCGTAACCGCGTAAAGGATACCGCTCCTAAGGCTGCTCCTTCCTTCAACAACCTGCTTGACCAGATTGCTCAGCAGGAAGAGGTATTGAAGCAGCAGGCAGCGGAGTCCGCTGCTCAGAAGAAGGCTGAGAAGGGACCTAGAAACCACGCTCGCGCTAATGCAAGCGAGGCAAGTGGTGCTCCTTCTCGTCATAACTTCAAGAATGAGCGCGATGACGCCTCCATGTCTGATGAGCGTCCAAATGGTAAGCGTAAGAAGAACCGTCGTGGCGGAGATGACGGAGAAGACCGTTATAGCCGTATGGCACGTGAGGCTGAGGCTTACAACAGAAGCCGCGTTTTAGATGAGGCTCGCGTTGCTATTGAAGAGGCAAGCCGTGAGTCCACTGGTCGCCGTAAAAAACGTAAAGAGCGTCGTCAGAAGCAGGCTGCAGAGGCTGCTATGGAGCAGCGTATTGAGGAAGCACTTGCAAATGACCAGGATATTTCCCAGCTTGACACTGTAAAGGTTCCTCAGGGCTCTACTGTCTCTGAACTTGCTGAGCTTCTTGGCGTTCCTGCAAATGACATCATTAAGCGCCTGTTCCTGCTTGGCAATCCTCTGACGCTTACCGAGACCATGTCTGATGAGCTTATTGAGATTGTTGCTGATGACCTTGGTCGCCAGATTAAGATCATGTCCAAGGAAGAGGAGAATTCCTTCACCTTCTACGATGATCCTAAGGACTTGAAGCCACGTCCTCCAGTAGTTACCGTCATGGGTCACGTTGACCACGGTAAGACATCACTTCTGGACGCAATCCGTCACACTGGCGTTGCAGCTGGCGAGGCCGGCGGCATTACACAGGCAATCGGTGCATCTCAGGTCACCATTAACGGCCGTGAGATTACCTTCATCGATACCCCAGGTCACGAGACCTTTACCGCTATGCGTGCTCGTGGTGCAAAAGTTACCGATATTGTCATTTTGATTGTTGCGGCAGACGACGGCGTTATGCCTCAGACCATTGAGTCTATTAACCACGCAAAGGCTGCTGGTGTTCCAATTGTTGTTGCAGTCAACAAGATTGATAAGCCAGGCGCAGATCCTACCCGTGTTCGTCAGGAGCTCACCGAGTATGGTGTTATTCCTGAGGAGTGGGGCGGACAGAACATGTTTGTTGACATCTCCGCTAAGCAGAATTTGGGCATCGACGATCTTCTCGAGACCATTCTTTTGCAGGCAGATGTCCTTGAGCTGAAGGCCAATCCAGACACCTTTGCTTCTGGTAACGTTCTTGAGGCTAAGCTTGACCGTGGTCGTGGCTCTGTTGCTACTGTTTTGGTTACACGCGGTACGCTCCACATCGGCGATGCTCTTGTTGCTGGTATGGCCTTTGGTCGCGTCCGTGCAATGCTTGATCCTAAGGGCAACGCAGTTACTACTGCTGGTCCTTCTGACGCAGTTGAGATTCTTGGTCTGCAGACCGTTCCTGGCGCAGGCGATGAGTTCCGTGTCTTCCAGGAGGAGCGCGACGCTCGAGAGCTTGCTGACCAGCGCGCTCTTAAGGCTCGTATTGAAGAGCAGAACCGTGTTAAGCACGTTACCCTTGAGAACCTCTTTGATACCATGGCTGACCGTGACGTCAAAGAGCTCAACCTTATCATCAAGGCTGATGTTCAGGGCTCCATCGAGGCTCTCCAGGACTCCCTGGACAAGATGGACCAGTCTGAGGTTCGTATCAGCACCATTCACTCTGCTGTTGGTGGAATCACCGAGACCGACGTTGTTCTCGCCGATGCATCCAACGCAATCATCATTGGCTTTGGCGTCCGTCCAGATGCAAAGGCCAAGCTTGCTGCAGAGCGCGTAGGCGTTGAGATTAGAACCTATAGCGTTATCTACAAGGCAATCGAAGAGATTGATGCTGCTCGTATTGGTATGCTTAAGCCAACTGAGCAGGAAGTTCAGACTGGCGTTGCTGAGGTTCGCGATACTTTCAAGGTTCCTAAGGTTGGTATTGCTGCCGGCTGCATGATTTCTGATGGTGAGATTTCCCGCGACGATAACATCCGCCTCATCCGTGATGGCTTTGTTGTCTACGATGGAAAGATTGCATCGCTCAGGCGCTTCAAAGACGACGTTAAGAGCGTTAAATCCGGCTACGAATGCGGTATTGGCCTTGAGAACTTCCAGGACATCAAGCCTGGCGACCAGCTTGAGGGCTATCGCATTGAGCAGGTGGCTCGTACCGAGTAAGAAGGGACAGCATGAAACAGAATCAGTTTTCTCGTCGTACTAATGAGATTGCTCGAGAAAAGCTCAGCTGGATCCTTTTGTTTGAAATTTCCGACCCTGATCTCCAGCTTGTGACTGTCACAAGCTGTGAGGTCTCGGTTGATAAGTCCTTTATGCGCGCCTATGTAAGCTGTGAGCCTGATCGCTACGATAAGGTCCTTGCAGCTCTTAAGCGTGCTAAGGGTAGGATTCGCTCGCTTTTGGGCCATGCGCTGAACTGGCGTGTAACCCCTGAGCTTGATTTCAAAATTGATACTACTACCGATGAGGCTGAGCGTATTGCTCAAGCCCTTGAGGTTGTTCCACCAACGCTTGGTGTTGAGAAAGACGAGTTTGGATACCCTCTAGCTTCTGATGAAGAGAATTCTGACGAGGAGGCGTAAGTAAGTGACGTCACTGAATACAAAAGTCAGTCGTCCAGAGTTTGACGAGGTTATAGCTCTGATTGAGCAGGCCTCGTCAATCGTTGTTTGCGCACATACTTCTCCTGATGGAGATGCGATTGGCTCTGGATTAGCACTTTCTTCCATTATTCAGAGAAGATGGCCTAGCAAAACTGTTACCAATCTTTTGGCAGATGCTGATGGAGAAGTACCACGCATTTACAAGTTTCTTGATGGTACTGAGAGCTTTGTACCTGCAAATAAGTACGAGGGAACTCCAGATCTTTTTATCTGCGTAGATCTTTCTACTGCAGGTCGTTTGGCTGATGCAGAAGCGCTGATGGAGCACTCTAAGACGGTAGCAGTTCTTGACCATCACCCTTATAACAACGTGTATTGGAATGCAGGACTTGTGCGTCCTGATGCAGCAGCAACTGGTGTCATTATCACTGAGTTTGCCTGTCATTTAGGCGCAGAACTTATTCCATCTGAGGCACAATGTCTTATGTGTGCGCTGGTAACTGACACTGGTCGTTTCCAGTACCAAAACGCTGACGGCGAGGCTTTTGAGGTAGCAAGTTTGCTGGTGGAAGCAGGCGCTTCTCCATCTCAGATTGCGCTTCATGTCTACCAGAGTGATCGCTTGGCCTATCTTCACCTTGCCGCAAAGGTTATGGGTCGTATTCGCACCTTTGGTGAGGGTCGCGTTGCCTACAGCTACGTTACTGCCGCAGATCTTTCTGCGTCAGGTGTTCCTCTAGCAGAGATGGATGGCCTGGTAGATGTTGTGCGCTGTGTTGAGGGAACAGAGATTGCCCTCTTCCTCAAAGAGGTTGACGGCGGAAAAGTTCGCGGCAATTTGCGTTCCAAGTCCAAACTTGATATTTCTGGCGTAGCTCGTCAAATGGGTGGTGGTGGACATACTGCTGCTGCAGGCTTTACCGCTGAGGGCACCATTGATGACGTGTTTACCCAGATAGTCCCTCTACTCATCGATCTTCTCGCGCTTGACAAGGAGTCATAGGTGAAGCGAGGAGCTAGTGGAATTAACGCACTTATTGCTGTTGACAAGCCGCTTGGGTTAACCAGCCATGACGTGGTTTCTCGCGTTCGCCGTGCATTTGGCGAGAAACGTGTGGGTCACGCAGGCACTTTGGATCCTAATGCAAGCGGCGTGCTGGTAGTGGGTATTGGCCTTGCCACAAAGCTGTTGGGCCTTCTGACGCTTGACCGCAAGGGGTATGTAGCCGACATTTCGTTTGGAGCTCGCACCTCAACTGATGACGCAGACGGTGAGGTTGTGGTCACAGCTCCTGTACCTGCAGAGTTGCGTGAGGAAGAGTTTGCTCGTGCTGCATGCGCAAAGTTGGTGGGCACCATAAATCAGCTGCCACCAGCGGTATCCGCAATCTCTGTTGATGGCAAACGTGCCTATCAGCTTGTTCGTGAAGGTAAGACGCCAGAACTCACAGCACGTAGAGTCTCTATTTATGACGCTACGCTTTTAGCGATGCATGTGCCTTCTGCTGAGGATGACTCACTGGTGTGGACGGTTGCTTTTGATGTTTCTAAAGGCACCTATATCAGAAGTATTGCTCGAGACCTTGGTCAGTCTCTTGGA
Organism: uncultured Atopobium sp.; assembly: GCA_938023105.1. GTDB lineage: Bacteria > Actinomycetota > Coriobacteriia > Coriobacteriales > Atopobiaceae > Lancefieldella. Next base: position 1,021 of record CALHDX010000024.1, on the reverse strand, counting down.
ACAGAGGCTCATATTAGTGGCCTGAGAAGGACCTTCTCTGGTCCCATTACGCTTGGTAGCTGCGCTTTATTAGAAGAGCTTGAACAAAGCCCAGCTCAAGTGCTTGAAGCAAAACGCCTTAATCCAACTGAGGTTCTTGGTTATCCTGTGCATAGGCTGACTGGAGCAGAATACAAATGTGTTGAGGTTGGAAAGCGTTTTGGTATTCCAGAAGATCTTTCTGAGGTTGCTCATAACTCGCTGGTCAGCCTTGTGTGGAACGATGCTCTTGTGGGAATTTGGACAAGGCAAGGTTCCTGTCTAGTCTGCCAGACCAACTTCTCTCAAGGTATTTTGTGTAAGTAAGGACGCACGTGAACAAGGTAGAACGCATAAGAGAATCCGTTTTGTATGGAAGTCATCTGCCGGCTCCGCTTGAGCTTGGTGACGCTGACTTCTATACATTGCGTTCTGACTGCTACAAGCAACCTTGCGTGTGCGTGCTTGGTGTCTTTGATGGTCTCCATGAGGGCCACCAGGGGCTTCTCGCCAGCGCAAAGAAAGACGCTGAGACTCGCAATGTGCCACTTGTTGCTGTGACGTTTCTACCAGACCCTGTTGAGGTGCTGTTTGATGACTCTCCTCGACGTTTGCTCTCGGGAGAAGACAGGCTTCGCGCACTTGCTGCATGGGGAGTGGACGGCATTCTGGTGCATCACTTTACCCGCGAGTTTGCGGCATTGTGTGCTACGCAATACGTTGAGAATCAGTTGCTTCCAAGCGTCTCAGCCGTGTCCGTTCATGTGGGTTCTGACTTTGGTTTGGGAGCTCAAGGTGCTGAAGGAAGCGCTTTGCTCACCTCACTTGGACACAAACACGGTTTTGAAGTTCATGCTCACGAGCTCTTTTGTTCAGGTGGACAGAAAATCTCTGCAACTCGTATTAGGGGCTTGCTTGAGCGGGGTAAAGTTGAGGAAGCGGCAAGTCTGTTGGGCCGCTGGCACTTTTTAAGCGGTGTGGTCAAGCATGGTCGTGGTCAGGG
>CALHDX010000023.1:0-7205 GCA_938023105.1 uncultured Atopobium sp. | reverse complement strand
CGGTATACCAAAATCCCGAGAAAAACCTCTTAATAGGAATCACATCAGAAAGACTTGCTACATAAATGACGGCAGTCATGAGAAATACCAGAGTGAGCCAGCGACAATTTTTATTCATACAACAGCTCACAAATCCAATCCAGAACGCAACCGCAAAGAGAATCTGTGGCAAATTCAAAAGCAGGCCAAAATTCAATACAGAAAGAACTGACTGAATTGGATCAACATAAATTTCCCAGAGGAAATTGACTGTCGGTGCCATAAAACTTGAATTAAGCACGATATTCCACATACCAATAGCGGAGCCAAGAATTACGCACTCTAAACAAATCAATAGAATGATTTTCTTCGGTTTTGTTAATTCAAATTTCTTACTCAAATACTGAGCAAAACTTGGAAGCAAGTTACAAAGAACAAATGGTAAAACAAAAATAGCCCACAAAAAATCTGCACTAGGATGGACCAATGCTAGTGCAATGATTCCCATAAAACATAAACAAAGTGTATGAATATTTACAGAAAATTTTTGAACGCTATGAGTTGATGAGCATACTTCTTTGCAGGATGTCTTCTCGTTAAAAGACAATATAAAGACTGCTGCAACAGTGGGGACAAGACAAAAGCCAGCTACATTAGGAAAGACTGCATGAACCGTAACCATTCGAATAGGAAAAGCCAATTGTGCAAATGCCGCAAATGCAGTCAGTAAACTAAAAGTTACATTTTTCTTTCCTATCACTTGAAGCAAAGCACAGACGCCCACTGGATATATAACCGCGACAAAAACAAACCAAACCACATTTTCTGTAAGTACCTCATTAAAGCCTGTAATTGCTGCAGTGACAGCTGCTAAAGAATGAAATGAAGTTGGATAAAAGCCCTCGTCAAAGAAGGGGGTCTGAAGTTCTGGTCTTGCTCCTGTATAAAAGGCAGCATGCAGCATAGAATAAATGCCCGACTGAACACTTCTTGTAATGTACGCAAGGTGCGCGTAGTTATCAGCGGACTGCAAGAACCAAGAGGGGTTTCTAATTGCTTTGTGGAAAATAACAAAGAATATTGCAGTAGAGATAGCAGCAGTCACTAAGAGAAAGACTCCGTTTAGAGAGTCCTTCTCGCCAAGGTTTACATGAGATTGATTTTCCTGGATGGGCCTGATTTTCTGAATAAGATACGCAAGCCCACCAGCAATCAGGATAAAAAAACCAACGCCTCCCAAAAGCGGCGTTACACCTCTTAGACCCAAAGGATATATTGCAATTCCAGAGAAACCAATGAGGCAGACCGAGATAAGCGGAGCTACCACAAGGGATGTAATTCGTTTAGTGCCAATAGCGCGAGAAAAAAGATATCCCGGTACATAACAAAGAATCAGTACAACTGCTACTGCTAGAGCAAACTGTCTCCACATGTGTAAGCTTCCTTATTTGGTTGCCATTGTCGACTAGATGAGCTGAGCCCAGCGCTTTTTACCTGCCTGGAGAAGAGCTTTCTCAAGAACCGATGGCTCAACCTTATACGTCTTTGCAGGAAGAGGCTTCTGGTTAATCTTAATACCGCCGCCATCAATCAGACGACGAGCCTCTCCGTTACTTGAAGCAATTTCTACCTCCACCAAAATCTTTGGTAGGTAGATGAGGCCATCTTCATCAGCTTCAAGGGAAATTGAAAACTCTTTGACGTCATCAGGAACCTCATTGTTCTTGAACTGAGCATCAAAAGCCGCCTGAGCCTTAAGGCCTTCTCCCTCACCGTGGTAAAGGTCAACAATATTTCTACCAAGAGCACGCTTGAGCTGGTAAGGATCAGCGGTACCATCCGCAAAGCTCTTATCGATTGCATCAAGCTCGTCAATAGAGAGCGTAGAACAGAGACGATAATACATTGGAATGATCTCGTCAGTAATTGACATGACCTTACCAAACATATCGTTTGGCTCATCAGTCAGTCCAATGTAGTTGCCGTAAGACTTACTCATCTTCTTAGTGCCGTCAGTACCTACAAGCAAAGGCATAGTAAGCGCAATCTGAGGCTCCATGTCCATATCACGCATAAGATCGCGACCAGCAAGCAGGTTGAAAATCTGGTCGTTTCCGCCCATCTCTACATCTGCCTTGATAACAACAGAATCGTATGCCTGAAGAACTGGATAAATGAACTCGTGAAGCGCAATTGGCTGCTGATTATGATAGCGATTAGAGAAGTCTTCTCGCTCAAGAATACGAGCAATGGTGAACTTGCTCATAAGGCCAAGCATGGTCTCAAGATTCATAGGCTTAATCCAGTCACCGTTATGAACAACAGTGGTTCTCTCTGGATCAAGAATCTTCATTGCCTGGTTAACATAAGTTTCTGCATTTGCATCTACCTGTTCTGCAGTGAGAGGAGGACGGGTAGAATCACGTCCAGATGGGTCACCAATCAGTGCAGTGCCACTACCAATAATCAACGTGACATTATGGCCAAGGTCCTGGAACTGACGCATCTTGCGCAGAGGAACTGCGTGACCCAGATGCAAATCAGGACTTGTTGGATCTACGCCAAGCTTGATGTTAAGAGGAGTGCCCTTCTTGAGTTTCTCTTTTAGACCGTCCAAAGGAACAATCTGCATAGTTCCTGAAGTAATAACACGGAGCTGTTCTTCTACTGAAAGCACTCTGTATCCTCTCAACGCAAGCCTGTTAAACCATATAATTACTGCTACAAATAGTATCAATTCAAAATGTTATCTATCAGAATACAACAGAGTTGTAACTCTTTATTCACTGAAACATAAATATCAGACTATAATAGTGAGAGCTATGACAAGGAGGCTCAATGGGTATTAGAACCCGTCGTGCACGTAAACACGCAAATACACATGCCGTAGGTTTTGGCATTGCCGGATTCTTTGGCTTTATGGCTCTTCTCGCGCTTGCACTTGCACTTTCTTTGGGTGCAGCTGTTTCTTCATGGCTCGAGGACCTGCCTGATTACAACTCTGCTGATGCCTATCTGGTAGCAGAGCCCACCCGCGTTTATGACTCCAAGGGTAACGACATTGCTGACTTCTATTTGCAGCAGCGCCGTTCCGTTACCTTGGATCAGATTTCTCCTTATGTTATTCAGGGCACCATTGATACTGAGGATAAGCGCTTCTATTCCCACAGCGGTATTGACCCCTGGGGTATTGTCCGCGCATCTGTTGGCTCTTTGTTTGGTGGCGGCGAAGGTGCTTCCACTATTACACAGCAGCTTGTTCGTAACACTGTTCTTTCCAACGAGCAGTTTGAGCGTTCTTTGAAGCGTAAGGTCCGCGAGGCTTACATCTCTATTCAGATGGAGAAGAAGTTTACTAAAGACCAGATTCTTAATATGTACCTCAACACCATTTACTACGGTAATGGTGCTTACGGTATTGAAGCAGCAAGTATTATCTACTTCAACAAGCATGCAAGTGACCTAACCCTTGCTGAGGCTGCGACACTTGCTGGTCTTCCAAACGCACCTTCTGCCTATGACCCAACCGTCAATCCAGAGGCTGCAAGAGAAAGACGCAACACTGTTCTTGAGCGTATGCTTCGCGCAGGTGATATTACGCAGGAGCAGTACGATGAAGCTGTTGCTGAGGACTTAGTACTTAACCCTGGTACTTTGACCGACAACATTGGCCAGTTCCCTTACTGGACTGACTATATTCGTAGTCTGCTTCAGGAAGACTTTGATAGCGATACCATTCTTCAGGGTGGATTGCGCGTTTACACCACGCTTGATCCTGACCTCCAGAAAGACGCTGATGAGGCTGCTACAAGGCGTATCGCTGAGCTTGGCAATCCTCGTCTTGGCGCGGCTTTGGTCTCTATTGACCCTCAAACTGGCTACATTAAAGCAATGGTTGGTGGACAAGACTACTCTAAGAGCCAATACAACATCGCGACCAGTAGTAACCGTCAGATGGGTTCCAGCTTTAAGATGTATACGCTGGTAGCGGCCCTTTCTGAAGGCATGAATCCAGAAATTGTTCTTAACGGCAACTCTCCTATGCAAATTACGCCAACCTGGTTGGTCAAAAACGCTGGTAACTACAGCTATGGCGCAATTACGCTGCGTCAAGGTACGGTCTACTCTTCCAACACTGTCTATGCACAGGTTGCTGAAGCTATTGGTATCGATAAGATCCTTCAGACTTGCTACGCTATGGGCATTCGCACCCAGCTACAGCCATACCTGTCTACCACTCTTGGTTCTCAGGGCGTAACCCCTATTGAGCAGTGCACAGCATTTGCAACCCTTGCTGCAGGCGGTGTTCGTCGTGATGCTGTAGCAATTACGCGCATTGAAGACCGTAACGGAAACGTTATCTACGAGCACAAGGACAACCCAGTTCAGGCAATTAGCCCAGCTGTTGCCGCAGCTGCTACTGATGTTCTGAGCGGTGTTCTTACCTCTGGTACTGGTCGTTATGCATACAACCTGAAGACCTTCAACCAACCAGTTGCAGGTAAGACGGGTACTTCCGATAACTCTGAGGACCTTTGGTTCTGCGCTTATACACCACAGCTTGCAACCGTTGCTTGGTGCGGATATCCAGATAGTCGCGACCCCGTTATTATTGGCGGCGGAGAGTCCTCTACCTTTGTTACCGCTCAGTATGTTTGGGCATACTACATGAACGCAGCACTTTCTGGTGTTGCACGTGCTGAATTCCCTAAGACCACTGAAAAGATTTCCTATAAGCCTGACAGCTACTGGAAGTTTGTTGGTGGCTCCGCTAATGCCAAGCAAGATAAGAAAGATGACGACGAAGAGGAAGAAGAGACTGACGAGGAGGAGGAAGAGGACAACACTACTACTCCTACCACTCCTACTACTCCAGCCACTCCTGGAACCGGAACGGGCACAGGTACGGGTACTGGAACTGGAACGGGAACTGGCACCGGTACTGGAACGGGAACGGGAACTGGAACAGGAACAGGAACTCCATAAACCTCTGGTTTATCTACAACAAAAAGGAGTCTGCGCTAAGCAGGCTCCTTTTTCTTTTTGAATGAGGTGTGCTTTTGACGGGTTTCTCGCCAAAAGATTTGTGTTTTATAGAACGCTCTCTACATTGCCAAGCTGTGTAATGATGCGCACCACGTCTGCAGCGTGCTCAGTCTTATCCACAATCATCAAAACGGTATCGTCACCGGCAACGGTGCCAACAACGTGGTCAAGCTCAACGTCGTCAAGGGCAAACGCAACGGCTGATGCAGTGCCTGGATGGCATCGAATCACAATAAGATTCTCTGCTGCCGTAACCCCAACCACAAACTCAGAGAGCATTTTCTGCAAGTGCATATCTTCAGAAAGCACATAGGCGCCCTCGGGAAGCTTTTGCAAATCCATTTCTGCTGTATCACGAGAAACGGTTGCTTGAGTACAGGCAAAGCCACGATCTTTAAGCATGTCAACAAGATCGCGCTGCGTACGGATGGACTCGCTGCGAACAAGCTCACGAATCACGTCCTGTCGAGCATTTCTATGCTTCACGACGCCTTCTTTCTTTATGCGGCTCACTAACTTTTGAAAACAAATGATAGTGAGTAAAAGAATATACTTAATCAACCCTTATGCGCATGCCAAACCGCTAAACGGTGTAAATAACCCGCTCGTCGGTCGGAATATTGCATTCACCGTTTTCTAAAAGTATTTATGCACTTCTCGCCGTATGATTCATCATGAGTGAAACTATTTTTACGGCTTGGAGGCCGCCATGCCCCTGAATGATTCACCTGATAGAAAACAAGGCTCCTACGGAGATCCTGCAATGCGTCGCCGTCCTCCACAAAATGGCCGTCCTTCTCGTGATGGCGGTTTTTCTGATAGGCAGGCAAGACGTCGCAAGAGAAATACCCTTGGTTCGCAGGCTATTCTTTTTAAGAGACAGTCTCTGCTGCATCACATTGATTCTCGTACAAGAACCTATATTGTTATTGGACTAGCTGTTATCGCAGCGCTTTTGCTGGTCTTTATTGTGTCAAGCTGCGTCCGCGGTTGCGCTAAAGAATCTACCCCAGAGGTAGAGGTCAATTCCGTTGATTCTCGTGTTGCTGTGGGCACTTCAGAGGAGCTAACCAAAGCACTTGCAGCAAAGCTTGATCAGAACAAAAACCTTGCGTGGATTGCAGAACACGCTGATAAATATAGCGATAAAAGCCTCATTGAGCTGGCGCTCGCCCACCCTGAGGCTATTGATTTTGTTGCAAACTATCCCGATTCTGACGGCAAAGCCAAAACCTACGACGATTCAATCACCAAAGGCACAGCTCCACAGCTCTATACCTGGGATTCCAGGTGGGGCGGAGTCTCATATGCCGGCTCTGTAATTGCCACCAAGGGCTCTGGTCCCACTGCACTCTCTATGGCATACATGGGCCTTACTGGAAAGAACAACTGGACTCCAGCAGATATTGCGGGCGCTGTTGAAACAGCTAAAGCAGCGGACACCGACTCTGGAATGAACAGATCATTTCTCGAGAAGAACCTGGGTGACCTTGGTCTTGTTGCCGAAAGCTATAGCATTTCGGCCGGCAATATTACCACGCTTCTTGACGCCGAAACTTACCTACTTGTTGAGGTTAAGGGTAATACGCTAAGCTCAGATGGCGCTCACTGGATTTTGGTAACCAGCAAGAACGATGACGGCACTGTAAACGTTCACGATCCTCTATCTCCTGAGGTAAGCGCACGTCCATGGGCGGCAGAAACTATTGCCAGCGCTGCAAACGCCCTATATACCGTGACGGTAAAGGCCGCGGAGTAAAAACCCAGCATCCACAAAAGGTGAATGCTGGGCTGGACGGGTTTCTCGCCAAAGAATTGCGTGGAAAACGTTTTAGAGGTAAAGGCGAACTATGAAAGTACCTTCTCTGCAGCCTCGATAAGCTCGGCGATGCGTGCCTCGGCCTCTTCGCGAGTTTTGCCGTTGGCAAAAAGATAGGCCTTGACCTTTGGCTCGGTACCTGATGGACGGAAGATGACCTTGTTATCGCCCTCAAGCCTATACTCAATAACGTTGGATGCTGGCAGCGTCTGAGGAGCCTCTTTTTGCAGGCCCGAGACGCGAGGCATTTCTGCGCACTCAGCATAGTCTGTTACGCCAACAACCTTGTAGTTGCCCACTGTTTCCAGCGGATTCTTACGCAGGCTGCTCATAATCTGAGCCATCTTTGCAGCGCCCGCGG
>CALHDX010000022.1:0-14650 GCA_938023105.1 uncultured Atopobium sp. | reverse complement strand
TCCTCCTCGGAGATTTCAAAACGGTCTTGCCGTCTGGTCGGAAACTTGTCCAGTTCGTCCAGAATCCAATAAGGTGACATTTCTGGAGAGACAACACCCGCTCGAGGTGTATCTGTCCTATTGCCAACGAGAAGGTCGTAGTTATCAAGAACGATCTTATGATTCTCTAGCAGATGCTTAAATGCCTTTGCACGTCTAATGACAGATGTCTCACCTTGTGTTTCTTTGTAACTCTCCATATAAAGACGGGCGCGTTCCATGGTCACCTGGCGTGGCTGAGCAAACAAGGAATCCTTAATAGCTTGCGTGCGCTGAGATAACATTAACTCCCCCTTAAAGTTCGAAATTACCATTGATTGTATTTTGTTTCTTCCGTATTTTCAATTGTTTTGTATTGATTTTCTATTTTTCCGACCAAAACAATAATAATGAATACCGTCTATCGTTATTTATAGGCCGTTCACGACAAACTTTATTTACATGTCAATTATTCATTGACGCATTTCGACTCTATTTCTATATTATTTCGATGAAATCAATACACAATAATACGGAGTCACGGCGTTATACACGCTAAAGCAATAAAGAATCATTAGTAAAGGAGAGCCTAATGGAAGCTAAAGACTCAACAAGTCAGGCTAAAAAGATTCAGCAGTACCTGATGAGTGGTGTTTCGTACATGATTCCTGTTGTAGTTACAGGTGGCGTTCTCTACGCTGTAGCTGCAATGCTTTCAATGAACACCATTGCAACTGAAAGTGCAGTCAAAGCATCAAACATTGTTGTCGATGTTCTCAGCCAGATTGGTGGCGTTGGACTTGGCCTTATGGTTCCAGTTCTTTCTGCATTTATCGCATTTGCAATTGCAGATCGTCCTGGTATTGCTCCTGGTCTTATTTGCGGTCAGCTAGCAGTTAACGTTGGCTCCGGCTTCATCGGTGGCATTATTGCTGGCCTTCTCTGCGGCTACCTTGCAGCAGCACTCAAGAAGGTCAAGCTGCCAAAAGCAATGCAGTCCCTTCTCTCAATCATGATTGTTCCAATCTGTACTTCCTTGATTGTTGGAACAATTATGATTTGCGTTGTTGGCGCTCCTTGCGCATGGCTTTTAACCACCCTTACTGTTTGGCTTTCTAGCATGAACGGTACAAGCGCAGTTATTGTTGGCGCAATTTGTGGCGCTATGATTGCCTTTGACCTGGGTGGTCCAATCAATAAGGTTGCATACTCCACCGGCGTTGCCGTTGTTGGCACCGAGGTTCTTGCCGGACACAATGCACAGTTCTTTGGCCCTATTGCAATTGCTATCTGCCTTCCTCCAATCGCAGCGGGTATTGCCTCTTACGTCTTCAGAAAGAAGTTCACCGAGGCTGAGCGTGACGCAGGTATTGGTTCTATTGTTATGGGTGTGTGCGGCATTACCGAGGGTGCAATTTCTTACACCACCGCTGATCCAGCACACATGATGCCAATCAACATCATTTCAAGTGCTATTACTGGAGCAATTGCTGGTGCTCTTGGCGTTTACTGCAACGCTGCTTGGGGTGGTCTGGTAGTTCTTCCTGTCACTTCTGCTGGTACTTACCTGGTTTCCCTTGCAATCGGTATTGCAATTTATCTTGGATTGGTTGCAGTATTCAAGAAGGACATCACCGAAGAGTCCGCTAAACCTGCAGCAGATGACGACGTCGAGATTACTATCGAATTCTAAGGAGTGTTATGAAGATCTTAGCTGTAACTGCTTGTCCATCTGGTGTTGCTCACACATACATGGCTGCTGAGGCACTGAAGAATGCTTGCGCAGCAGAGCAGATCGAATGCAAGGTAGAGACTCAGGGCTCCATTGGAATCGAGAATGCTATTACCGCTGAGGATCTTTCTGGTGCAACAGCAGTTGTTCTTACCAATGACATGCCCATCAAGGATGTCGAGAGGTTTGCTGATCTTCCAAAGATTAAGCTTCCTGCAGCAACTGTTATCAAGTCTGCTCCTGCAATCGTCGCAAAGGTTAAGTCTGAACTTGGATAGGCAAAGCTGGTAAATAGCCTGCAGCGCAGGCAAAATTACATGCAGAACATGAACCCCGCTTGAATTTATCAAGCGGGGTTTGTTTTGAGATTATACTTCGGATTCTAATCTACTTACATATCACGTCAAAGGCAGCAAGCTGATCTTTAAGCTTCTCCGTCAACTTATCTGTAATTACTGTCGTAACATCATCGAAGTGCGCAAAGGCATAACTTCCCGATGAACTGAATTTCTCGTGATCAACCATAAGAATAACCTGAGAGGCGGTCTTAATTACTTGGCGTTTAACTGCTCCATCATCAATGTCATACGTGAGGAGCTCGCCTGTATCCAAGTTGATACCGATGGCACCCATAAATACCTTGTCAAAGTGATATGACTCGAGCGTCTGTATTGCCGCCGAACCGTAGAAACTGTTGAGCTCGTAGTTAACGGTTCCGCCGGTCGAAATAACCTTGATGGCAGGATTTCCGCTCAACGCTTGAAGGATATCGATCATGTTGGTAATGACCGTCATATATTTAGTACCGGCAGCTATTTTCTCTGCTAGTGCGATATTAGTTGTGGAAATGTCCAGATAAATAGTCTCACCTGGCTCAATGAGCTCATATGCTTTATCTGCAATAATGCGCTTCTCGGGAATCTTGGTATTGATGCGCGTGCTAATGTTCCAGTTGGGCTGTACAGACGTACTGATAGCACCACCGTACACACGCTTTAAAAGGCCCTGGCCATCGAGGTGCTTAAGGTCTTTTCTGATGCAGTCTTCAGTAACGCTAAACTTTTCTGAAAGCTCAATTACTGTAGCTCTTCCATTTGTATTAACGAACTCCACAATCTTATCTTGGCGTTCTTTTAAAAACATCATTTCTGCCTTTGAACAGGTATTATCATTAAGGCAATTGTACCCTGTATTGACTCATAGCATTCTGTCTTATTTTGTCCCGTCCCCAAACGGCAGTGCCGATAAAGTATGTAGAAGTTAGTCAATATCTCTTGAATCAACCAGTGGGATTCTTATAGTAAACACAGAGCCCTGTGGGCTGTTCTCAGAAACTGTAATAGAAGCTCCATGTCGCTTCAAGATGGTCTTGACCAGTGAAAGACCAATGCCTGCACCGCCAAACTCTCTGGATCGTGACTTATTCACCCTGTAGAACGGCTCAAAAACAAGCTCTCTTTGCTCAGGAGCTATGCCTACTCCTGTATCGGCAATTGTAATCACGCCTTCTTGACCCTTCGTTTCTAGGGTAATGTTGACTGAACCTTCTTCAGAGTTATAACGAATGGCATTTTCAACCAGGTTGTAAAGAGCTCGATATAGCAGATTGGTATTTCCTTTAACGATAAAGGTCTGTGCCTCAGATTGTGTATCAGAATGTGCATCAATCTGCGTGTTAACCTGCACATTGACCATATTATTTTGAGCGACCGATTCAAGATCATCCACGACCGTTTTAATTACTGAATCAAGAGAAACGTCCTTAGCCTCTCCTAACTCAGATGTCTCCGCAAATTCCAAAAGGTCAGTGATAATGGAAGATAGGCGGTCAATGTATATCTCCATCGTAGTTACAAGTTCGTCATATTCATGCTGTTCGCGTTTCTTTTTCTTAAAAACATCCAGCTTGGTCCGCAGTACGGTAATTGGCGTTCTGAGCTCGTGAGCTGCGCTAGCCGAGAAACGCCTCTGCATTGCAAATGCTTCATCTAGTTGCTCAGTCATCTGATTAAATGACTTAACCAGCTCTTGAATCTCTTCTCCACCGCCCTCAATTTCAATGGAATCAGACAATGTATTTGGGCTAATTTCTTTCATGTGAGCAGAGAGTTGTTGAACCGGCTTGGTATAGTGGCCTATTAAAAAATAAGCTACACAGCTTCCTGCAGCAATCACAACAAGCAAGATACCCAGCGCGTCAAACAAAATAGAACGTTCGATAGCATCTACGTCTAAAACGATAGAAAGAGCTCCTTGATTAATGGCGTTGGCTGCAGCTAGTTCCAGCAGCTCAGAAGTCGAGCGATACACAAGCCAGGTCAAAACAACGCAACAGCACACCAATAAGCCCACCATAAGAAGGGTGAGTTGGGCACGTATTGAGCGCATTGGCTTTGGGATTATTTCACTCATCTTAGTCATCGCTGTCCCTCTTAAAGCAATAACCCTCTCCTACTTTGTTAGAAATCGGGTCATATCCAAGAGCTTCTCGCAACTTTTTTCGTACCGAAAAAATGTGAACACGCACAGAATTGCTGAATAAGTCCACGTTGCTATCCCAGGCATGAGTCATGAGCTCTTCACTGCTCACAACCGCTCCAGCATGTCGCATCAGATACTCTAGAATTGCTAGTTCTTTCTTGGTGAAATTAACCTGAGCATCTCCAACAAAAACTTGTCGAGCCGTAGTGTCAAACCGAAGTTCTCCCAGCGTCAAAGACGCTTCTCCATGCGTATATTCGCGGCGCAAGAGCGTCCTAATTCGGGCCTCGAGCTCACCAAACGCAAAGGGTTTTATAAGGTAGTCGTCAGCGCCCGCGTCTAATCCAACAATGCGATCAGACACCGATGAACGCGCAGAAAGAATCAGCACCTTAGTCTCTGAGTGCTCCGCTCGTAGTGTACGTAGCAAATCCAAACCATCAATACCAGGAAGATTAAGGTCAAGTAGAATCAGGTCATATTGCTCAAGCTGAGCCATCTCAAGAGCCTGAGTGCCGTTGTCGACAAGATCAACGTAATAACCGTCCAGCTCAAGCCCCTCTCCAATAGAGGCAAGAAGCTCTTTTTCATCTTCCACTACAAGAATTTTCAATTCTTCCCTTTCAAATGCAGCTTGATGCTAGTTGCAAGCATTAGAGTGCGCCTGGACCAAGCTCAAATGACTCAGTCCAGGCGTACTTCATACAACACTTCAAATGCTAACCGATTGAACCCTACGGCGAGAAGTTCTTCTCGCCGTGTGCCGTAAGCGGTATATAAGTTTCTATAACCTACTTTGCCTGAGCAAGAGCCTGGTCAACGCGCTTTTGAAGTTCGCTGCCTTGAAGCTTGCTGGAGCCGCCAGTAATTGGATCGCCCACGAGCCTGCCATTCTGGTCAATAACCATAGTAGTTGGGAACGCTGTTAGGCCTTCGATAACATGTCCACCGTCGCTGTGAGGATCAAGGGCGACGTTTCCGTAAGTAACACCCTGCTTCTGTAGGATGTTCACGGCCTCTTTCTTGGCATCATCTGTATATGCAGCTTCTGCGTTTACTCCCAGGACGTTGACGCCTTTATCCTTGTAAGTATCAGCCAGCTCTTGAAGCATTGGCATCTCCTGGATACAACCGGTGCAGCCGTTGAACCAGAAGGTCAAAACAGTGACCTTATTCTGCCCAAAGACGGTGTTGTCGTAGGTGGTGCCGCTAGTAATATCTGTTGCCTTAAAGTCTGGGAAGGTATCGCCATCCTTAAGGTGAAGTTTTGATGCAGCCTCAGGTGGAACTGCAGCAGAATTCTGCTGCTCGGCAGTTGGAGCGGTTGTTGTGCCTGTGTTGCCAGTACCACCAACGCTGCATCCAACAAGCGCAACTGCCATAAGTAGGCCAGCGACATACGTCAGGGATTTTGTTACAAATTTTTTCATTTTTGTTCCTTTCTACCTTTTCTACGTACGAAACGTAGCTATACACGTTTTATGACGCTTACTTTGCCGAGCATGCTGTTTGCTGATTTTCCAAGCGCTTTGCTGTAGCAACCTTTTCCGACTGTTCAATTTTCTTGTTGATTAACAGAAGCTTTGCATCAATCGCATGAACAGGACAGACCTTTATGCACTCTCCGCAGCGAATGCACTCAAGAGCTGCATTATTCTTAGTAATATCTACATCCATCTTGCATGTACGCGCACATTTTCCGCAGCTTACACAGGTTTTCTCGTCAACTCGATATTGCAAAATTGAAATGCGATTAAACAGAGAATAAAAAGCTCCGAGCGGGCAAATCCATTTGCAAAAGGGACGGTAAAACATAATGCTCAACAGCACGACAGTTGCCAGAATGCTGAACTTCATCGTAAAAAGTGTGCCCAGAGCTGCCTTAATGCTGACATCTGCTAAAGAAAGCGGAATTGCTCCCTCGAGAATTCCCTGTGGACAAACATACTTACAGAAATAAGGCTCTCCCATTCCTACGGCATTTTGAATCAAAGCTGGTAGAGCCCAGACAAGCACAATTAATATGACGTACTTCAAATAGCGCAAGGCTTTGAGCTTTTTAGTGCTAAATTTTTTTGGGAATGGAATCTTGTGGAGAAGATCTTGTACCCAGCCAAATGGGCAAAGAAATCCGCAGACAAACCTGCCTAGCAAAGTTCCAATGAGAATCAAAATACCCGTAATGTAATACGAGAAGCTAAATTTGGAAGATCCGACTACAGCCTGAAATGCTCCAATGGGGCAAGCGCCCGTAGCTGCTGGGCAGGAATAGCAATTAAGTCCAGGAACACAGACTGATTTTGCTGGACCGGTGTAGATGGTTCCCTTGGCAAAATTTGTTAGGTGAGGGTTGGTTAGAAAGGTTGCGCATGCCTGCACGAAACCTCTTTTAGTGATAAATTCTCGCACTTTCTTTCCAAGAAATTTTATCCCTGAGAATACTTTCACTGCAGGTCACCTAGCCAATACCTACACACTCAAGGCAAATTCGCACCGCTTTTCCCAAAACGGTTTGAGCCTCTCCACGAAGCGCGCCGTAGACTACAAACACGCATCCTAGCAGCAAAAATAGAATAGGCAGGACACGTAGGCGGCAGCTCCAACCACAAGCTTGCTTTGATTTCATAGATACTCCCTTCTCCTGGCTCTAGTACAACAGAAGGGGTGTTAAATCACTGTTAAGCTGATTTAAATTTTCTGGGAAGGGTTACAAACAGCTGCTCAAATATCTTTTGAATTTTTACAAATGCCATGGCAATGCCAATGGCAATGACCCTTAAATACATCTTGAATGTGGCTCAAGTGCAACCCAAAAGATGCCATGAAACTTTTTATATACATATCTGAACTTATAAAATATGCAATCACATAAAACCGCAGGTATACAGCATGCAAGAAAATCGGATCTTCTCGCCATCGGCTTGCGAGACAAATTTCGGATTTGGGAAACACACTTAAGTCAGATAATCTGTCAAAAAGACGTATACATTACGCCGAAAATATCTAAAACATGCAGAATATCTGACTTAGAAGTGTAATATGCCCGCAATTGAGCAGAATATCTGACTTAAGTGTGTTCCTTAGGTGCGGAATTTACCTATAGTTAAATCTTTTATATGACGCTATTCATTTTCAAGCATATTAGGTTAAGTTTATGCATAGAGATGCATATCGGGTAGTGCGACCGCCTAGCTGCCTGGCTATCTTGATTAAGAACATGTCGATTCTTCAGCAGAACCTACCAAAGCTGCGCTATTTTGTGGGCCAGGCCTAAAAGCCGACGCTAACACGCTGCAGAATCATAATCCCCCGCGCAGAAAACGCACGGGGGATTTACATTCAGTAGGCAAAGTGGACGTATAAGCCGGGTTCTGTCGCGGACAACCATTTATCTACTACCAGCATTGCTACTGGTCTCTAGCGCGCAACCCGAGCGCAGTGCGGGCCACACCATAGCGCTCCTATTTGCGTTTGCTCCGGATGGGGTTTACCAAGCCACGCTGTTGCCAGCATGCTGGTAGTCTCTTACACTACCGTTTCAGCTTTTCTCTTTACGCGAATGCGCAGGTGAGAGTCTTCTTTTCTGCGGCACTTTCCGTCGGGTCACCCCGCCTGGCCGTTAGCCAGCATCCTGCCCTGTGGAGCCCGGACTTTCCTCATAGCACCCTTCCAATTAGCTGGACGGGCACTCCGCGGTTGTCTGGTCCACTTTGCATGGGCGATTGTATCACGTTCATAAGGCCAGAAGCTCCGAAGTCAAACAATCTCCAAGTAAATGAGATGTTGCGAGGGTGTGGGTTTCTCGCCATACGCTGAGTGGCGAGAAGTGCGCAATTTGGCACGTCGTGTTCATGAAAAGCAACAGCTGCCTCTTTGAATGCTGCTATGATGGACAGGCTTACATACGAAAGGACTAGCATGGGACTCTTTGATCTTTTCAAGAAATCCTCCAAGACAGCCACGCCAGAGGCTCTTGTTGTTTCTGATTACACTGCTAAAACAATTTATGCGCCAGCAAGCGGAAAAGTTGTTGCGCTAGAGAACGTTCCTGATCCTGTTTTTGCAGGTGGAATGCTTGGACAGGGTCTGGGTATTTGGCCTTCCGAGGGCATTGTGTACGCACCGGTTTCGGGCACCATTACTGCAACCACTCCAACTGTTCACGCCTTTGGAATTACTGCCGATTCTGGAGAAGAAGTTTTGATTCACGTGGGCGTTGATACGGTTGAGATGAAGGGTGACGGTTTTACCGCCCTTGTTGAGCAGGATCAGCACGTTGAGATTGGTCAGCCCCTCATGACCTTTGACCTGGATAAGGTTAAAGACGCGGGTCATCCTGAGGTGGTTATTCTTGCTATCACCAATTCTAGCGAGTATAGCAACGTAGAGATTCTTGCCGCTGCAGACCAGCCAGTTTCTGCTGGCGAGAAGGTCTGTGTACTCGCATAACTGCGACTTTATAGCTGTTCTATGTCTGACACATCCTACAAGACACTCAAGCTGGACTTTGTTGCGGAAGGTCTCTTTGAAGACAGAAAGAGCCGCTTCATAGCCCAGCTTTGTCATGTAGAAACAGAGTCAGAAGCGCAAGAGTTTCTCGCCGCAGTGAGGGCGAAGCACTACAATGCTCGCCACAACGTTCCTGCATGGATCTTGGAGGACGGTACAGAGCGTGCCTCCGACGACGGAGAACCTTCCAGAACGGCGGGAATGCCGGTGCTGGAGGTATTGCGCGGAGCGGAGCTTAAGAACGTCTGCTGCGTTGTCACACGCTACTTTGGCGGAACGCTTTTGGGACCTGGCGGACTTGTTCGTGCGTATACGGCGGCAACTCAGGAGGCTTTGGCTGCTGCAGAGGAAGTATCTGCTGTTCAGGAAATGCTGCAGGTTGTGAGGGTGGAGTTGTCGGCCCCGTATAACCTGTATGAGCAGATTCAGCGCTTGGTCTCAGATACCGGCGGCAAGGTTATAACGGCAGAGTTTGGAGTGGACGTTTTTCTCGCCATAGACTTTAGGTGCGGAGAAGAAGTAGCGTTTACGGATGCACTGACAGAGCTCAGCGCTGGAAAGATTACAGCCGAGGTTTCCGCGGCACGTTTTGATCTGTTCTAGTAGGTTTGATAAACCTAGCCTCAATAAACCAAAAAATACCAAATAAAAGAATGGTAAGGATAGTGCGGCCGTTTTCTGGAAGCATGTCTCTTGAATCGCAATACCAGATTAATAGAAAGAACACTAGGATAGTAGCTCGTAAAATGACGCGCTCTTTTGAAATTGCTCTCATGAGAGCCTCCAGAAAGTAAGCTTGAGCTTTTTTATCAGTATAGACCATAAAGGCCGGCACAGAAAATTCTGTACCGGCCATAGGTGCTTTTATGTGCGTGCTTAGTAGGCTGTGGTTGCACGTACCTTACTTGCGGTTACGGCCACCAAGGGAGTAGCCAAGGTTCTCCCAGAAATCAATCTGGACATCTTCGCCCTCGTCCCAAACCTTGAGCAGGTCCTCTGGAACGTACTGACGACGAACATCAGCCTCGCCGCCATAGAGGCGGAACCAGTCTGCGCTCATGATGAGGTAGCCGTCCTTACCGGAGTCCTTACCCCAGCTGTTCTCAATGCGCCACTGCTTAGCCTTGCCGTCCTTATCAAGCTCAACGCCCTGGAAGGTCATTGCGTGGGTAAGGGAAGTCTCATAGTTCTCAATCATTGAGGCGCGATCCATGTCAAAATCAACGCCAAAGAGGCCGTTGTAATCCATGGTGTCGGTTGAGAGGACGTAGTTGAAGTCCTCATTGTGGCGAGGGAACTCCTGCATAACGTCGCAGGCCATGCAGACAGGGTTGCCGTCTTTCAAAGAAGCAATGGTAGCTGCCTCAAGAACCTCTGGCTCAACGTTTAAGAAGCGAGTCTTAATGCCGCCCAAAACGGTATCGATGAAGGTTGGGTGATACACCTTGCCGTATGGATACTTCTTGCTTGGAACAGAAATGAGCTGGACAAAGCCACGAGGATCAACGCCACAATAGCGCTCAGCAAACTCAAGAGGAGTGATGCCAAAGTCGCGAAGAATCTGGGTACCTTCCTCGTCCTTCTCGCCGTCCTTTTTGTCCTTGTTGTCAGAAGCCTTGCTTGGCTCAACAGGAGAAAGCTTTGCCTTATCTACCTGTGCGTTTTTGCCAACCTTGCACTCAAAATCAAAGGTCAGAGGTGGCTCGCCGAGGCAGACGGACAGAATCTGGTGGAAGCCCTTGAGCTGCTCCTGCTTAAGCGCACGAAGCTCGTCTTGAGACTTGCCAGCTGCGTATGCTGCGCGAAGCTCGCCAGCACTCTTTCTGAACAGGCGGTCAATGCGCTCATCCATCTGTGTAGAGTTCTTGGAGCAAGCAGTCTCTGGCATAGCATCCTTAGGAACCAGGCCGTACTTCTCGACCAAGCTCATAGCAAATGAGTAGTAGCCGCCGTCGCCAATACCCTCGGTCAGAAGCGTGTTGACAACACGAGAATCGGTTGGCTGGTCAGCGGTCTGAATGATGTACTCAAGTGCAGAGTTTGCCTTCTCAAGCTTGTCGTAGAACATGCCGTATGCCTGGCTGAACTCAAAGGTATCAACGTCAAGCTTCTTGATTGCCTCCTGGCGAAGCACGTTGAAAGAAGAGAACATCCAACAGCGGCCGCTCTGACGCTGGTTGGTGACGTCGCCCGTCTTTGCAACAGCAACACCATAGGTATCAGCATAGGTACGCATGGTGGTGATGTCGCGAGCAGCTGCGGAAACGCCCATAGAGGTTACGGAGTTGCGAGCAACGCGGTTAGCACGGTCTGCACTAAATGCAGCGGTTTCCTCGTTTGCCCACTGTGGATTTACGGTCTGATCAGCCATTGCGGCTCCTTTTGTTTGTAGCGTTTAGAAAAAACCTGGCGAGAAGACCGATCTTCTCGCCAGATGGTTTGTACCTTAGCGAAGCGTTGCAAGAGAGCCCATTGGATCCCATGGCTCGAGGACGGTTGCTTCCTCGGTCTCAAAGGTCTTGAGCTGCTCAGGAGTGAGATACTTCTTGTCAACAACAATCTGGTAGACGTACTCGTCAAACCAAGGGTCAGAGATGGTATCAAAGCCATCGCGACCGTGGTCTTTACCCCAGCTGTTCTCAACCTTCCAGAGGGTAGTGTTGCCTTCTGCGTCAAAGTTAACGCCCTCAAGAACCATTGCGTGAGTCATCAGAGACTCGCCGTAGTCAAGGCGCTCAGCACGGTCGAGTGCACCCTCGACAGGGAAGCCAAAGAGGCCGTCAACGTCAAGTGCACGGGTATCCATGATGCCCTCTTCGCGAAGGTAGGACTGAGCAACATCGCAACCAAACCAGACAGGCAGGTTGTCCTTGAGCTGAGCCACAGCGAGGCGCTTGAGCTCAGGAATCTCAAGATTGAGGTAACGAACGCCGCCACCCTCAACAACGTTGCCCAAGCGAGAAACGGTGTAGGTGTGGTTGAAAGGCTTATCTGCGGTTGGTGCAGAGATGATTGAGATGTAATCATCAAGATTCATGTCAACAGTCTCAGCGAAGAACTCCTGAGGAGTAAAAGTGCCAGAAAGGGCGAGGTTGTCGTCCTTATCGCGCAGGCGTGCCTCAAAAGATACAGGAGGCTGACCCAGGCAAGTTACCAGCAGCGTGTAGACGTCCTCCATCATCTCTTTCTTCATTTCACGCAGAGACTCAAGAGACTCGCCAGCCTTTGCAGTCTCACGAAGACGCTTTGCAGCACTACGAAGATAGCGGGTGAGATATGCGTCCATCTCGTGGGTGTTGCAAGAGTTAGCAGTCTCTGGCATAGCGCTCTTTGGAACTACACCGTACTTCTTTACAAGGCTCTTAAACATATCCCACTGGCCACCGTCGCCAATTGGATCGGTGAGCAGGAAGGATACAAGACGGCCATTCAGAGGCTCATCAAGGGTATCCAGAATGTTCTCAAGGAACCAGTTGGACTTCTCCATCTTGTCCCAGAACAGTGGATATGCCTGAGAAAGCTCAAAAGTAGAGAGGTTGTATTTCTTGATGATGCGATATCTAAACGTATTGAGTGATGCAAACATCCAGCAACGACCAGAGCGCTTCTGATTAGTGCGGTCACCCTGCTTTACCTCAACATCAAAGGTAAGAGGATTAAGAGCAACGCCCTCTGGTACACGAGCTGCTTTTCTAACACCAGCGCTGGTAGCAGCATTCTTAGCTACTGTGTGGGCGCGGTCGGACTCAAAGTTCTTCTGAGCCGCTGCAATGTCGTCAAAGGAAATGCTTTTCATCTGATCCATATGATCTCCTTAACTGGAATAGGTAATACAAAAACTATATTCCCAATTAAGGTGTCCCTAGTCTAAGAGTTACCAGTTTGAAACTTTTATTTTGAGAAATTTTTGAACAGATGGTTCACGCCAACTAAGAGAGATTTTGTGACGTTATGAAATTGGCGAGAAAATATTTTCATCCAATTTACCAGCGGCAATAGAAGTATTAGCACATAGAACATATGTTTGTATTAGTAGTTATTGTCCGACGAATCGGCTACACTATACAAAGAAATTAAGAGCCCTTGGTAAAAGAACAAATTTTGAAGCACAAAGAGAAGAGCGTAGAAAAAGATGGCATTTGTTCACCTCCACAACCACTCAGATTTTTCCATTCTTGATGGAGCTAGCCGTGTCCCAGATATGGTTAGTAAAGCTGTAGAGTTTGGTATGCCAGCACTTGCTCTTACTGATCATGGGTATCTCTTTGGAATTCCAGATTTTGACCTTGCATGCCGTAAGTACAATGAGGCGCTTAAAGACTTTGGCCAGTGGTGCCATGATGTGGAATGTTTTGAAAAGGGCTGGGATCTAGAAGAGCCTCCTGTAGATGATCCCAATACTGGTGAGCATGATAAGGTTCATGCTCAGTGGGCTTCTGACGTTCAAATTTGGAATCAAACACATGATATTGAGGCCGTAAAGGCCAATAAACCTTCTCCACTTATTAAGCCAATTTTTGGCTGTGAAGCTTATTTCATTCTTGATGATTGTATTGAGAAGGGTACTAAGCAGGTACGGTATCACCTTATCCTGCTTGCTAAAAATGAGACCGGTTATGTCAACCTGATGAAGATGATGTCAGAGGCTGGCTCAAAAGATATGTTCTATTACAAACCACGTACTACGCTTGAGATGCTCAAGCGTTATCACGAGGGAATTATCTGCACTTCAGCTTGTGTTTCTGGCATCATTCCTCGTATGTTGTTTGAAGGTCGTCCAGAAGAAGCAGAGCGTTGGGCAAAAATCTATCAAGATATCTTTGGAGATGATTTCTACCTAGAGATTCAAGACCACGGTTTGTCTGATCCAAGTTGGGGTGGCTATACCGATAGAACCCTTGCTGAGCGCATTGTAAAGATGGGTCATGACCTTGGTATTAAGGTAGTTGCTACCAACGATAACCACTATCTCACTAAAGAGGATGCAAGCGTTCAAGATATTGCTTCTTGCATTGGTTCAGGCGCTCGCGTTGATGATGAGAACCGCAAGCGCATGACAGGCAGTGAGTTTTATCTTAAGAGTGAGCAAGAAATGCGCCAGATCTTCTCGTGGTGTCCAGAAGCTATCGAGAACACCATTGAGGTTGCTAATAAGTGCAACTATGAGCTGGATTGGACCCATATGTACCTGCCAAAGTTCCCAGACTTGGCAGAGGGGGAGACCTCAGAGGAGCGCTTTAGAAAAGAGTGTGAACTTGGCCTTGCAAGACGTTATGGAGATGATTGGCAAAACGTTGTCATCAACGAGATTAACGTTAAAGACCGTTTTGAGTATGAATATGACATCATCTGCAAAAAAGGCTTTGCAGATTACTTCCTGATTGTTCAGGAGTATGTTCGCTGGGCAAAAGAGAATGGTATTGGCGTAGGCCCTGGTCGTGGTTCTGCAGCAGGCGCTATTGTTGCATACGCTATGGATATTACCTCGTTTGATCCTCTTGAGAATGGCCTCATGTTTGAGAGGTTCTTGTCTCCGCAGCGTTCAGAGATGCCAGATATTGATATGGACTTCGACGATGAGCGTCGTCTTGAGGTTGTTGAGCACGTCCGTCAGATTTATGGATCTGAGCGTGTTTCTCATGTTATTACGTATTCAACCATCAAGGCTAAACAGGCAATAAATGACGCGTGTCGTGTTTTGGGCTATCCCGTTTATATGGGACAGCGTCTGTCTAAGATGATTCCAGGGGATCCTAACGCTCACCTTAAATTTGTTCTTCATAAGGCTCAAGAAGGACAAAAAGGCGCTGATCAGTATTCCGCTGATTTTGAAGATGCGTACGAGAATGACCCTGATGCTAGAAGAATCATTGATGCTGCTCTATCTATTGAAGGCTTGCACCGTGGTGA
>CALHDX010000021.1:0-4019 GCA_938023105.1 uncultured Atopobium sp. | reverse complement strand
CAGCGCACAGGCAAGACGAACTCTCTGGAGCTGTCCTCCAGAGAGTTCCCTGATAATACGAGTAGAAAAGTCAGTCATGCCCACAAGGTCAAGTGCCTCAAGTGTGCGCTCTCGACGCTCTTGAGCGCTCATCTTTACCTTCTTAGCACGAGCATACTGACTTGCATCTACTAGCTCGACAACGCTTGCAGGAAAGCGATTAACCGATTCTGAAGGAAGCTGTGGGACATAGCCTACACGCTCCCAATCTTTAAACCGAGTCGATGGCGTTCCAAAAAGAAGTGACTTGCCACTTGTAGGCTCAAGCTCTCCCACCACTATACGAGAGAGTGTGGATTTACCAGCTCCGTTATCACCGATAAGCGCACAAATCTCACCTTGATGAACGTCTAAATTTACACCACTTAAGACGCGTGTTTTCTTGTATGAAAAACTCACGTCTTGAAGCGAAACGGCTATCTTGCTTTTCTGCAACACGTCCTCCAAACATCCAGCCTAAGCTGGCAACACACTACGCGAGAGCGCCCTCAAGAGCCTTGAGGTTCTCGCGCATAACAGAGAGGTAATCCTCGCCTGCCTTGAGCTCGTCATCAGTAAGTCCCTCAAGTGGGTTAAGCTCTTCAACACGAGCGCCTGTTGCCTCAGCAATTGCTTGAGCAACCTTAGGACTTACCAATTCCTCAGTGAAAATAACCTTTACATTATGCTCTTTTACAAACTCAGTAATCTCTTTCATTTCCTGAGCATTTGGCTCAGCATCTGCTTCAACGCCCTCGATTGGCATCTGAGTAAGACCATATGCCTCACATAGATATCCAAATGCCTGGTGAGAAACAACAATGGTCTTGTTAGGAAGAGAATCCAGACCCTTGTGGAACTCACTATCAAGCGTATCAAAGTCTGCGTTTGCCTTATCAAGATTGGCAGCATACTCTGACTTGTGCTCAGAGTCCTTCTCGGAAAGGGCATCACAAATATTCTTCATCTGAATCTTGGCATTCAGAGGGCTCAGCCAAACGTGAGGATCGGTTCCGCTGTGGTCATGATCGTGGTCATGGTCATCTTTCTTCTCCTCATGATCGTGATCATCGTCCTCTTCAAGCTCAAGAAGTTTGACGTCTTTGCTGGTCTCAACTGCTGTAAGTTTTGTGCCAGAACCAAGTCCATCAAGTACGTCCTTGACCCAGTGCTCCATACCAGCACCGTTGTAAATCAAGAAGTCTGCTTCCTGGATAGTCTTCATATCCTTGCTGGATGGCTCCCAATCATGTGGCTCAGTACCTGCTGGAACGAGGCATGTTACCTCAGCATGATCGCCAGCAATGCGCTTTGCAAAATCGTACATAGGATAAAAACTTGCAACAATGCTGAGCTTCTTCTGGTCTTTATTATCAGAAGCTCCTTCTTGCTTTTGAGCCTCAGGCTTGCAGCCAGCAAGAATAGCACTCACGCCAAAAGCGGAAGCTACAAGTGCGCTACGACGAGAAACGGTTGGATTCAAATTCATGTTACATCTCCCAAAACTATAAAAACCAATACGGTGTAGTGCCAAATTCTTCAAACTAAATCGTGCGATTTTCCTCACTACCAAGCATAAAAACATGGCGAGAAACCCATGTTTCTCCTCACTTCTTTGCCTTTCTACTCACTTCTCATCATCTGAACATGCATTCATACTTCCCCTTTAGCACGAAAGCGGGCCATCTTCCGATGGTCCGCTTTCTGAAAGTTAGCCTTAGTATACATATTCCAATTCAAGTCAACGATAAATTTTTTATCTTTTCCGCAAACGGAATTGGAATAAACAGGTTAACTGTTTTATCTCTTGCTAACCTACTGATCTTTCTCCGCATACGGAGTAATAATCAGATTTCCACTATTATACTCACCCAAATAAACCTCTGAAGCAGACTTATAACCTTGATGCTCAAGTTCTCTTTCAAGCCAATTCTCTTCCAGGTCCAGCGTCTCAAGAATGTTTGTCTGAACTTGTCCGTCAGTAATAAGCGGGAATCTAACGTTCTCTTCTCCATTTTGAACAATAATAATCTGGCCATTCTGTTCTAAAATGGCACGCTTAACATCTGAGATATACCTGACGCCTGAACGGCGAAGATGCAACGCAATATCGTAAGCAGAAAGTCCAGCTGACCTACAGTTGTCTACCAGAAGTTTTCCCTTATCAATAATAATGACAGGCTTTCCATCAATTAAACGTTTAGCCACCATATTGTTTGTTCTAAGCCAGCGAAGA
The DNA here is from genome assembly GCA_938023105.1 of uncultured Atopobium sp. Taxonomy (GTDB): domain Bacteria; phylum Actinomycetota; class Coriobacteriia; order Coriobacteriales; family Atopobiaceae; genus Lancefieldella. Next base: position 1,765 of record CALHDX010000021.1, on the reverse strand, counting down.
GAAAGAACAATAACAAGCCAGATAAGCAGCACTATTGTGTACTGCAAAATAGTAATTGAACTGTTATAAATCATGCCACCTACAATGCCACCAAGAATAAAGTTCTGTACCTGGTCAATTGCTGCATTAGGCGCAAGATTTCCTTTTCCACTCACGTTAATAGCAAGAACGAGTGAGAACAGACCGATGCACAACTTAATGGCTACTTCTAAATAAAAACTCATCGGTCTACTCCTCTACGTGCTTAATGTCATTTCCGATTAAGCTAATTTGTTCAATGACATAGCCCTTCTCGGTATTTTTCAAGACGTGATAATACTTACCATCTACCTCAAGATAGGAAGGATTGCCTTGATTATCAAAGGCAACGTATACGTGATCAAAATCAACATCAAGACTTCGAGCGATACTCTCTTGCGAAGCAACGATGGACTCATAATGCATGCTTGCTTCACCAACAGCCACAACACGATCTAACTGCAAAAGTCCTAAAAGGACAAAAGAAAAAAGAGCGATGAGTGCCAGTTCGCGATACTTGGAACTCTTCCTATCTCGCAAATAATGAATGAGCGAGAAAATCATCAGAAGAGCAACAAGACCAAAGAGTACAAGCTGAGTCCAGTCAAACGAAGCTACATGATTGACCAGATAGCTATGAGAATAGAACTCCATTAACTTCCTTTACTTTATATTACGCAGAACCCGTAACTTAAGCCTTGTAGACACTCTTTCCGCCGAGGAAGGTTTCTTCAAGCTGAAGGTCCTTGGTAATAACAATAAAGTCAGCATCATATCCAGGACGGATGAAGCCACAAACATCATCAATTCCACAGGAGCGAGCTGGGTTTTCTGAAGCCATACGAACTGCTTCTTCAGCAGATACAATACCCCAGTCAAAGACGTTCTTCACGCCTTCAAACAGACGAAGGATTGAACCTGCAAGGCTGTGAGACTCATCCATCAGACGAGCAGTTCCGCCTTCAACAACAACAGGGAAATCGCCAAGTTTGTACTGTCCATTAGGCATACCACCTGCACGCATGCAGTCTGTAATAAGAACGGTATGGTCATATCCCTTTGCATTTACCAGAGCGCGAACAGCGATAGGATTAAGGTGATGGCCGTCGCAAATAGCCTCTGCATAGGTACCGTGGGTGGTCATTGCAGCACCAACCATACCTGGCTCACGATGGTGAAGACCACTCATGCCGTTATAGGTATGAACAAAGATGTCTGCACCAGCGTTTACGCAGGCAAGAGCTTCCTCATACGTTGCATCGGAGTGACCAAGTGCCACATGAACACCGCGGTCTGCCATCTCTGCACAGAACTCTGGAGCGCCATCGCGCTCTGGAGCAATAGCAATCTTGGCAATCCAGCCGTCAGCGCGCTCCTGCCACTCATCAAAGACCTCTACATCCGGATCAAGGAAGTACGCAGGATTCTGGGCACCCTTGTGCTTCTCGGTAAAGAAAGGACCTTCGAGGAAAATGCCTTGAATACGGGCAGCGTCAATGCCGTTGGCTGCAATACCCTCTGCGGCATCTGCAACAGACTCACATGCATCACCGGTCTGCTCAACGCTTGCGGTCAGCGTTGTTGGCAACCAAGAGGTAACACCGTTAGAAAGCAAACCCTGTGCAATCTCAATAACGCCGTCAGGATCACAATCCATAATGTCATGGTCAAGAAAACCGTGGATATGTGTATCAACAAGACCTGGAGCTACCCAAGAACCAGTGCGATCAATAATCTCACACTCGGG
>CALHDX010000020.1:0-13320 GCA_938023105.1 uncultured Atopobium sp. | reverse complement strand
TGACCTCAAGATCAATAAGGTCTGGGACGATAACAACGATGCAGCTGGTAAGCGCCCATCCACAGCTGATTTTGGTGCTAACAATCTGGTTCTCTCTAACGATAAGAACCTTGATACCAGCACCATTGCGCCTGAGGTTACCGATAATGGAGATAACACCTACACCATTGTCTACAAGGGTCTTCGTAAGTACGTAGACAATACTGCTGCTGATACTGTTTCGTACACCATCACCGAGAACGTTCCTAATTCCTACGTTTCAACTAGAAGTAGCATTTCTCGCGTTGAGCAGTACACCACCACTCAGTCGCTGGTAAATGTCTACAATGTCAGGCCTGTTATTGTGACGCCATCCGTTACCAAGATTGTCGAAGGCGATTACCCAGTTGTTCCTATACCTGGAGGGCCTTCACCTGCGTCTCTGGTTAATTCTTACCTGAGCTCAAGTAACGTTAGCGCAGCAGGCGCCACAAGCACTGCAAGCGCGACAAGCGCCGACGACACTGCAAGCGGCAGCTTTGCCGAGAGCCTGATCAACAACTTCCTGGCGAACGGCTCTGAAGACGAGGGCGACGCTCCTAACGTCTTTATCTTTGAGATGACACGCCTTGATCCATCCAGCCCTATGCCTGAGGGATCTACCGGCAATACTGCTCGTACACGCAGGCTTCTCGGTGGCGACGCTGTATTCCGCAACATTACGTTCACTCAGCCTGGCACCTACGTGTACACCATCAAAGAGGTTACCGGCACCCAGAACATCCAGTACGATCAGAGCGTCTACACCGTTACCTATAACGTTGCTGACGACGGTACTGGCCAGCTTGAGGCAACACGTACTATGACCAAGACTGACGAGGACGGAAACGTTACTACCGTTGACCTTGGCGAGTATAACGATGCAACAGGTGCCGTCTTTACTAACGTCTATCCTGATCCACTGCCAGCCAGGGACTATCCAGTTGTCCAGAAGGTTGTTACTGGTAACGCACCAGATGCTCCAACCGACTATCCATCAGTTCTCCCCGACGACAACGGCGGCAACCCACGCACTGCAACAACTCAGGATGTCTTCAAGTTCACGCTCACCCGCAACGATCCTTCCTACCCAATGCCAAACAACGCAACAACAGATAGCGTTGAGACTTCTGTTGCAGTTTCTGGCGATAATAACTTCGGTGAGCTAGTCTTTACGCAGCCTGGCACCTATGTTTACACCATCAAAGAGGTTACCGGCACTAACCAGAGGGTTACTTACGACAAGTCCGTCTACACCCTCACCTACACCGTCTTTAAGAATGATGATGGTGAGCTTGATTTCACCTATCACATTACTAAGACCGCTGAAGATGGAACCGTAACAGAGATTGATCAGTGCGAGTGCAGAAGCACGCCTCCTCTGGTATTCACAAACGACTATCCAGAGCCTGAGCCTCAGCCAACACCAGATCCTGAGCCAACTCCTAGCCCTGATCCACACAAGCCTTCTAAGACTAAGAAGAAACGCGTTCTGCCAGACACTGGCGATGTCGCTGAGCTTGTAATTGCTTCTGTTGGCATGGTTGCTTCTGGCATCACCGCTCTCGGCTTTGCACTAAGGGCTCGCAAGCAGAAGTAAGATCCATACATTCCTTGGTATGTAAAATGGCCTCGATTTATTCGAGGCCATTTTTTATTGACTTTTCAAATAATCTATTAAAATATCTCTTATCGGATGTTATTTCATTTCTAGAAAAAGGAATTCCTATGCCCGAAGAGAAAAACAATTTTCATTTGCCTATTGACTTTAAAAAACTAACTGAAGTTGATGCTGGAGAAATTCTTTCAGATATTTATGGGAAAGCTTTAGATGGAATTCCAAAAGTAAGTCGTTCAGTAGAAGAAATGGTAAATGACTACGCTTGTAAAGCTGACACACCTAAAGATGCCGCTCTTATGCTCGTTCAAAATCAAGTTCTCAAATGTGGCACATCAGGTTTTCTTACTGGTCTCGGTGGCCTTATTACACTGCCTGTCTCAATTCCCGCAAATATAGGTAGCGTTCTATACGTCCAATTAAGAATGGTTGCCGGAATTGCAAAATTAGGTGGTTATGATATTAAATCGGACCAAGTACAAACCATGGTATATCTTGCCTTAACGGGATCTGCATTAAAAGATGTTGTTAAACAAGTTGGAATTAAGTTTGGTGAGAAAACACTCCAAGCTGCTATTAAAAAAATTCCAGGCAAAGCATTAGTTGCTATCAATCAGCGTATTGGATACCGTTTAATTACAAAGTTCGGAGAAAAGGGAATCATTAATCTCGGAAAAGCAATTCCTCTTATTGGAGGCGTTGTTGGAGGAAGTATTGATGTAATCTCCACTAAAATAATTGCTAAAAATGCAATTGACATGTTTATTAACAATGTAATGCCAGAAGGCTCAGAATTGTCAAATGAAGAAATTGCTGATATAGAGTCTATTGATATCACTGATGAAAGTGAATTGATTTAATTTTTGATTTAATAGTAGAACAGCCGCCTTCACAAGAAGGCGGCTGTTTTTCTTGGATAAGACGTTTTTCTCGCCAGGAGTTACTCCCCTAGCATGTTTTGAAGGTCGTAACCAAAGGACTTAACAAACTCGTAAGCGTCCTTCTGCCAATCCTCTTTGAAGACGCCAGGAGCGGTCTCGAAGAAGCTAGAGTCCAAATAACGAATAATAATGAAATTGCTGTTTGGCTGGTCGAAGCCATTGCCTCTACTGAAATCGATACCGTGACCAGTATTTCTTCTCATAGCTGCTTCAAGAATAGGTACTGTGAGCTCGTTGACGGGAACTACAATGTCTGCCCTATCAAAGAAGCCGCCTTTTTCTTTAGTGAAGACAAAGAGATTGTTGAGTGCGCCACCAGCAACACACTGAACTCGACGAATGTCGGAAAGCTTGACCTGATGCTTTGCGCCGGAAATCACGCCGTTTGCGATACTAATCTTTTTCTCCTTGAGGCTGAACCCAAGCTTAGTGTTTAACGTATCAAGGTTATTAGGGAACTCAGTAGTAAGCTTATTGGCTGCAAAAGCGAGGATGATAGTTTTTGTATCTAGGATGTTGTGTCCAAATTCACGAAGCTTAAGGTCTGTGTCAATGCTAACGAGGTTATGGCCGTCGTTATCCTTAAAGGTAATCTCGTAAGGACCGTTTGAGCTGCAATAATTCAGCAAGAAGGTTGAACCGACCTCTGAAAACAAAACCTTGACCTCTGGCTTTCCATTACCCGGAACATAAGCCAGACCATCTTTTGTAACGGTATAAGAATACTTATCGTCGCACTTAATTGATACCTGTCGATCCTCAAAAATGCTTCTCATATACCTTTTACCTCCACGTTTTGCAGTACAGGAAATAACTAGGAACTACCTTAAAATTATATCGTGTTGCTGGATAATTCTTTGGTACACGCTAATTTTTCGGCGGATGAGGCAAACTTGATACCGACAGAGTCGTCAAAATTGTTTGGGTAATTTGATTCCTGTATAACAGAGCCTGTTTATTCATAATCGTGAATACCGCAATTTTAGGTTACTGATTTTAGTGCCCAAAAAGGTAAAAAAGCCGTTTAGTTGGGGATGAAAATTGAAATTTCGTTATTTGATGCCCAACTAAACGCATTTTTTTCCATAGTTAAAAGTTTTTCCTGGGCAAACGCGTATGCAGAAAAATGTAACCCCCAACTAAACGCATTTTTTACCACTTGGCGCTAAAGCGGAAGTGGGAACTTTACAAAACACCAGGATAGCGATACGACGGGATAGTTCTGCGCCGCACATACAGTGGCCTTGGCAGCTTGGTTGCTTTAGCGGTTTTTGTGCCTGCCGCGCAAAACAGGCTCCTGGTTTTACCAGGAGCCTGTTTTTAATCAGCTATCAACGAGTTGGAAAGCCTAGCTATTAGCTGTTCTTCCTTCTCAGAGCAATACCAAGACCACTCAGGGACAGAGCTGCAGCTCCAACGATTGAAGCAATGCCTGAGGCGTCGCCAGTGTAAGGAAGACCTGGCTTCTTAGGCTCTGGAGTGGTAGGAGGCGTGGTTGGAGGAACAACAGGAGCAGTGTTGGTCACTACAAAGCCATCGTCCTGATTACCTGTGATCTGGGTTGTGTAGCCAGAAATAGGAGTCTCGGAGATGGTGTATGCGTACTCGTGACCATCAGTCTTGTCGTAGAACTCAAGGTTGCTGAAGGTGTGCTTCCAGTCGTCAGCCTTGGTGATGGTTACCCTATCAACTTCAACACCATCACGATACAGAACAATCTCAGCAGAGTCGCCTTCCTGGTTCTCCCAAACCTTGGTGACCGGAATATCGCGAGTCTTCATGTTGGTGTTAGTTACAACATAGTTGGTAGCGTCGCCAGTAATCTGCGTGGTGTAACCATCAACTGCATCCTCAGTAATGGTGTAGTTGATCAGCGCACCATTGTTGTACTGGTTAAGGTTGCTGAACGTGTGCTGCCAGTTGTCTGCAGCGGTCAGAGTTGCGCTCTGAACCTCAACGCCGTCTGCAAGCAGGTGAATAGTTACGCTATCAGCAGGTGCACCAATCCACTTCTTTGTTACTGGAACAGAAACCTTACCTTCAATGGTGTTGGTAACTGTAAGCTCAGTAGCTGAAGAACCAGAATAAGAAGCGGAGTAATGAGCAACTGTGTCTTCCTTGACGGTATAGACAATCTCGTGACCAGCAGTGTAACGTGGCAGGCCGTTGAAGATGTGAGACCAGTTGTTACCTGCATTCAGATCAAACTCGCCTACCTGAGTGCCATCTGCATAAAGTCTGACGTGAACATTAGTAGGACGCAGGCCCTGAGCATTATTGTCGTCAACCCAGACCTTCTTAACTGGGATACTCAAAGCCTCAGGAGCGTGCTGGTTTGTAATCTCAAAGCCGTTGATGCTTGTGGTGTAGTCAGGTACTGCATCCTCAGATACGGTGTAGGTAATCTCTGTGTTGCCATTGAACTTAGGCAGGTCAGAGAAGGTGTACTCCCAGTTATCTGCAGCAGTGACTGTCTTGTGCTGAACCTCAACACCATCTGCAAGAAGCCTGACAACAATGGAAGCTGGGCGCTTGCCGTCGTTGTTATTGGAGTCGTCCCAGAGCTTCTTGCCAGAGACGGAGACCTTCTCCTGCTGCAGCTGGTTAGTAACACTCAGAGCAACGGAATCGTTTGGTGAATTCTCATCTGCCTGACCAGAAGTAGCAGTAACCTTGTACTTCTTGCCATTGTAAGTGACCATGCCATTAGCGTCTGTGCCTACCTCTTCAAGAGTGTAGACAATAGGAGTCTTTGTGCTGGTACCGTCGTTGTGAGTCTCAACAGTGTACTTACGAAGGTGCGTGAACGAAGCAGTCCAGTTATTAGCTGCGGTAAGGTCAAGTGTCTTACCAGTATCAACGCCGTCGGCAAGAAGCTTTACGGTAATGGAGGTAGCATCTGGCTGAGCAATTGCGTTGCCGTCAGCATCAAGCCACTTCTTCTCTACCTTGACATCCATGATGTCAACAAGCTGGTTTGCAACCCTCTCGGTACGGCGCATAGCTGCTTCGTTGTTGTAGATAACGCTCATATCGTTGTATGCAAGAGCCTCGGAGAGGTTTGGATCATACAGCGGTGCCTTCATGGTTAGGACCGCAGATAGAACGGTGTATGGAGGCAGAATAGTGCCATCCTTACCAACAATCTTGATTGCCGTTACCTTGGTGTAGTCAGCTGGAGTCTTAGTCCATTCTGGGCTGTTAATCTCGTTGATATCGTTCTGAGCTGGGTGTTCATCGGTGCGATAGTAAATCTCGTACTGGGAGCTGACATCAGTTGAACCAATCTTCAGATCAATAGGACCCTGAAGGGTATTGCTGAATGCAGAGTTCCTACCATCACCAACGTATGGCAAAACGTCATACATAAGAATCTTGTTCATTGGCGTGTTGTAGTAGTTACGAATGCTCAGACGATACTGGAACAATCCGCTGGTATCAGTGACGCCGCCAAAGTCAGTCATGATAGTAGCCGAGGTAAATGCCCTACCGTAGAATGCACCGCCGCCAGCAATGTTTGGCTCAAGGCTACGGATGTGCTTGTCGGACTGGATACTCTCAACGTTGTTACCAAGAACCTTAGCGGTTGCCTTAAGAATGGTCTCGTCAGTGACACCATTCATGTTGATGTCGAGGTCATCCTTAACAAAGTTGCTGGCGTTGTACATACCAGAGAAGTCATCTGGAGTACCGTGAGTCCAGTTTGTAGCGTAGAAGTAAACGTCATTGTTGTTGTTCAGAACGTCATTCTCGGCCTTAGAAGGAATGATGTCGTCGTTGATTACCAGGTTCCTAATCTCATAACCCATGGTTCCATACTGATACACGTATCCGGATGGAAGGGTAATCTTGACTGCGTTGCGGCCAGTCTCATTGTAGTTCCTAATGAACTCAACCTTCTCAGGCTGCAGTGAGTCAGCAATTGGTGAAACCGAGGTGTTCTCGTCATAAGAAACGCCCGCAGGGAGAAGATCGACGAAAGTTGGATTCTTCAGGTAACGAGCAGGTGAAAGCTCTGTCAGTGCAAAGCCAAAGCGAGCACTAAAGCGCTCGTCTGGCATACCAACGCGCTGGTACCAAGAGGACTTGGACAGCCAGACCTTCTCGCTAAATGGAGTAAAGCGAGTATCCCAATTTGCAGAGAAGTTCATTGGGGTCTTGGTACCGTCGGTATTAACTTTGTTGGCATTAACCTTGATGATGTTGGTAATAGGTCTGTCGCTGTACACCTCGCCAAATGGATTCATGAACATCATCTGGATGTTGAAATCAATGTTGCTAGTAGGCTGCAGGGTTACATTCTTGAAGTAAATACCAATCTTCCTGTACTGAGGAGAAACAGCAGAAGCATTGGATGGGTCGAGCGTGCCCTGGTTAATCTGGTCCAGATAAGACTGCAGCTGTTGCTGGCTAGCCGAGTTCATATCAGCACGATATAGCCAGTTTGCTCCATTTTTCTTAGTAGGAATGATGTCGTAGCTTCCATCAGCTTTATAACCACGAACCTCAATCTGGTCCATGTTAAGTCCAATACGCTGTCCAACTGCAACAAGATTTCCAGTCAGCGCAGTCATAAAGAGGCGATTATCTGTGTTAGCAACATCCTCAATAAACTCAATGTCTGTAAGTGGCGTGTCTAGCTTGTTGACCAGCTTGATAGTGTAGTCAAGCTTCTTAACCGCAAGGCCATTCTTGTCGTACTGGATGGTAACGGGACCGCGCTTGCTGAGCATGCCGTTGCCGCTGAAATCATTACCAGCAAGGCGGAACTGCTTGGTATCGTCGTCAAAGTTGTGCTCGTTGCCTGGGACTTGGCCAACTGTCTCTTCAGCGGCACTTGGGTTATAAGGAATGCCCTGAAGAGTAGCTGTGTTGTTAAAGATTACACGGTTAGTTCCATTGAGGTAACGAGCTCCTGGAAAGGAAAGCTTGAGCTGCGAATATGCAGGAAGGTTATCTCTGATGTAGTCGTTGAGAATGGTGGTTCCTGCAGGAATATCAAACTTGAGGGTTACGGTACGTCCATCTGGGCCGAGTGTCCAGTTAGGGTTCTTAGCTGGGTCAAAGTGAGCAGTAACGGTTTGACCTGCTGCGTTTACGTATGTAGGAAGGGTATCAGTGATGATGATGGAGCGATAAGCACGATAGTACTGGTAAAGCCTAAAGCTAAAGATGACGTCTGCGGTTTTATCGTTGGAAAGAGCGGACGAATCACCTGGGGCATTAATGCCACCATACAGGAGCTGGTCGTTGGTCTCTTCACCTGCAACCTGCTTCATAAGCCAAGGCTTGTCGTAGGTAATGGAGTATGTCTGATCAGGCATGTTAGCAAGCTCGGTGCCGTCTGCATTGTACACACGAACAACTGGCTTGAGCTGGAAATCTGCTGGGGTAACCATGTCTCTGAAGCTCATAACGTAAGGGAGCTCCAGCTTAACGGTGGTATCGATAGTGTTGAGGTACAGGCGCTTAATGGTCCTGCCATCAGGGGTAACGATGGTCTCCTCGCGCTTGATAATAGGCTGTGTAGCTGCTGCTGGAGTAGCAAAGTTATCAAGGTAGGTATCAGGAGTAATGTTATTTGTATTGTTGATGTTTGTATCAGACTGCTTGGTGTTTACCTCAATCTCCAGGTAAAGACCGTCAATTGGCTTATGAAGGCCAGTTGCGTCAATCTCGATACCTGTAGAGATGTTTGCATTGCCCTTAACGGTTGTGGGTGAAGTGGGTTTAAGGTTAACAGTAAGCTCTCCATCAGCACCAAAATCAATGTTTTGTGTTAACGGATATGTCACTGCCTTTGCAACAGTGCTTGTACCCAAAATAATGATACCGGTGAGCATCATTATTGCTGCAAACATAGTTGCAAACGACTTCTTAAAATTGCTCATATCAACCCCATCTTTCCTATCGAACATACCCCTGGAGATATACAAAGCTCCACTAAACATACTAATGGTTTTTGACAAAATATTTAAAGAAATATCGTGTTCAAATAAATTTTTTTATTTCAATCTTGGACAAAGACTTTGAAAACTGACTAAATTGCGCACAATTAATGCTACAAAGTGCGTAGATTTAACTTCATTACTCCTGGCGAGAAAAAACGTGCAGACCAAGCCATTCTTTTTTCCATTTCTTTTATGCTCCTTCAAAAAAATTGGCTGGCGTATACGCGTCAGCCAAGAATAATTCTTCGGTCAGTACTTTCTGCAAAAAATGATACTGGAATGAGTACATATCAACAATAAACAAGCATCTCTATGAATAAATAATCAAATTAACTCCATAGTTTTCTTCACTTTTGGGGCCGAGAGCGGTCTTAACTTTTGGGGCCGAGAGCGGTCTTCAGCAAGCTGCCAAAACTGTAGGGTTTCTCGCCAAAATGTTGTGGATACAACAAATAACCGTAACAGACAAACGTAAAATAGAGTTACTGCTAAGCAATCTGCAGATAAAATTAAACAAACTGCTGTTAGACACTATAGGAGAGTCGTGCCAGAACGAGCCTACATTTCCAGATCAACTCACCTGATGGGCGCGACTATCACCATTTCTTTATTGCCACCCTCCAATGATTCGCAGGAAGAGCGCAGTGCAGAACAGCTACTTGACGATGTCTTTGAACTCCTTAACATCTATAACCAGCGATTTAGCGCAAATGACGCAAATTCCGAGCTTATGCAGGTCAATCATGCAGCAGGCAAACATCCTGTCCCCGTTGACCCCGAGCTGTTTGAGCTCATTCAGATTGGCAAAGAACAAAGCCTTATACCAGCAAGTCATTTAAACATTGCACTTGGCCCCTTGGTACAAACCTGGCGAATCGGCTTTGCTGACGCTCGCATTCCAAATAACGCCGAGATCACGCACGCGCTGTCGCTTACTGATCCACGGCTCATTGAATTAGACCCTCTGAGCTGCACCGTGTTTCTCGCCAAAGAGGGCATGAAGCTGGACCTGGGGTGCTTGGCCAAAGGCTACATCGCCGACAAAATTGCAGAATATCTGAAAAGTCAGCATGTTACCTCCGCGCTTATCAACCTTGGCGGTAACATTAAGACAATTGGCACCAATGTGCTTGCGGGTAAGCCGTGGCGGATTGGTATCCAGGATCCACAACAACCACGAGGTACCAACCTTGCTGTGCTACCCATTTGTAACCAGTCCGTGGTGACCTCCGGTACCTACGAAAGGAAACTGCAGGTAAACGAGCATACCTATCACCACATTCTTGACCGCAAGACAGGCTATCCAGTTGACACGCAACTTGCAAGCATCACGATTATCTCGGACAACTCGCTTGATGGAGAAATTTGGACCACGCGCCTTTATGGCGAGAAACCCCGTCAGCTCCTTGCCCGTGTGGAACAAGAAAAAGGCATCGAGGCACTCATAGTAACCACTGATAATCGCGTATATTATTCGTCGGGAATCTCGCCTGAGTTCCTTGCGTAATTCAGAAAGGAAGTTTGATGCTTAACTTTGTTGGCCTTATTGGCACCAATTCAAAAGAGTCAAATAACCGAAGACTCCTGCAGTTTATGCAGAAGCACTTTGCCGACAAGGCCACTATTGAGCTGGTGGAAATCGACAACATTCCCCTGTTCAACAAGCCTGCAAAGATGAAGGTCCCCGAGGTTGTCTCAGAGCTTGCAAAGAAAATTGAGGCCGCAGACGGCGTCATCATCGCAACACCAGAGTACGACCACTCCATTCCAGCGGTCCTGCAAAACGCGCTTGCTTGGCTGTCCTACGGCATCTTCCCTATGGTCAACAAGCCAGTCATGATTGTCGGCGCATCCCTGGGCACACTCGGATCTTCTCGCGCACAGCTTCAGCTCCGCCAAATTCTGGACGCTCCAGAGCTCAAGGCCGCAATCATGCCAGGTTCCGAGTTCCTTCTTGGCCGCGCCCCGCAGGCATTTGACGAGAAGGGCAGCTTGAAGGACAAAGCTACCGTCAAGAAGCTTGACCTGCTCTTTGACGATTTCCGTCTGTTTGTGAAACTCAACGAAAAAATGGCCGCATCGCGCGAACTTCTCCGCAAAGAGGCCGAGAACTTTGACTGGGAAAACCTGTAGGCCTGGAAGGAACTACTACTATGAAATTTGTCGGAATCGTCGGTTCAAATGCGGAGATTTCCTATAACCGAAAGCTTCTGCACTTCATCAAAAAGCACTTTGCCAAGCAGTTTGAGCTTGAAATCCTTGAGATTGATAACATTCCTCTGTTCAACCAGGACCTCAAGTGGGACGAGAACTTCCAGCTCCGCCTGCTGTACAACAAGATTACCCGCGCTGACGGCGTCATTATTTCTACGCCCGAGCACAACCACACCATCTCACCTGCGCTTAAGAGCGTCATCGAGTGGCTCTCCTACGACGTGCATCCGTTTGAGAACAAGCCTGTCATGATTGTCGGAGCTTCCTACTACGACCAGGGAACTTCTCGCGCGCAAGTTCATCTGCGCAAGATTATGGATGCTCCGGGCGTAAACGCATACGTTTTGCCTGGTAACGAGTTTCTTCTTGGAAAGGCTAAACAGGCTTTTGACGAGGACGGCAACATTATCGACGAGCGCACCGTCAGCTTCCTGGGCCTTTGCCTGGATAACTTTGTCAAATACGTAGAGGTGGTCTCCAAGTTGAAGAAGCCAAAGCCAATCGCGCCAGAGGATCTGGACGTAACCAACTCAATTTCCACCACTATCCAGGGCATTGATCCCGACGATCCTGATTGGGTCGAGAAGGCCGCTGAGCTTGTGGGTGCGGTCTCGGGTGACACATACGTTAAGCTTGACCACGGTATTTTGACGGTCAATCAGATTGACATGTTCCTGAAAGCAATGCCATTTGAGCTGACCTATGCAGACGATAACAATCAGTTCCTCTACTATAACAACGCGCATGATAATCCAGACACTATGCTGGCAAAACGCGTTCCTGAGCAGTCGGGTAACCGTCTTTCCACAGTTCACAGCTCTCTTCCAGAGGGTCGTATGAAGAATGTTGAGTTTGTCATTGGCGTGCTTCGTAACGGCGACAAAGAATACGTTCGCACCATTGTCCCAGGTACACCAGCCGACATCATCAACACCCACAACTACCAGGCAATGTACTATCCCGACGGCTCGTATGCGGGCATTAACGAGATTGTCTTCAACTTCAAGCCATGGTTGGATTGGTACCTACAAACCACAGGTCAGCGCCTCGTAAGTGCTAACGGCGCTGCTGTTCCACCAGCTGGCGCTCCCGCCCCTGCTGCTGGTGCTCCCGCACCAAGTGCAGGCGTAGATGCTACCTCGGGTGCAAGCGCTTAACGTGCAGCTACGCGTGACCGCGGCGCGCGGCCGCGACGCGCTTGACGCGCCTACGTGCGCCTACGTGCGCCTACGTGCGACCATGCGCAATAAGGTGAAATGCAAAGCGTACCGGTAGCGCAGAAACACGTACTTACAGAAATACGATTTCCCCTCGCCTTCCAGAAACAAGCCTCTGGAAGGCGAGTTTTTGTATTAAGTTGCAAAATTTCTAGTTCAACGAGAAATGTATTCATTTCTATGAATATCTATGCACAGATATTCAATTTTATGTATCACTCAATTTTAGACTCAAAATTTAAGGGGCCAAAAAGGTAAAAAATCCGTTTAGTTGGAGATCAAATCTTTAAAAAGTCATTTTTATCCCCAACTAAGACGATTTTTTACCACCATTGCAATTTTTTATCTGCGAAAACTCGTTATGCAGAAAAATGAAACTCCAACTAAACGCATTTTTTACCACTTTGGATAGAATCGCCACTCGGTATTACTGGACACGCTTCAATTAACTGGGCATCTTTCAGTCCACTGCTCATCGCTTAATTTGCCGAGCATCGCTGAGCATTACCCAGCATCATTCGACAGTCACTACCCGTTGAACTTGTCAATCTTACGATCGTAAGTAAGCAGGCCGTTTACCTCTTCCTCAACATCAGATACCTGCGTGTAAACGTATCCCGCAAGGCCCTCATCCTGCAGCGATTCCACCTCTGCAAGCAACTTTTTAACAGCAGCTCGCCAATCCTCGACCGTGGAAAAATCACCGTACCCATACGAGTGGTCAAGCGACGTGTGACCTTGTGTCATCTGTGCGAGCCCGCCAAACTCAGAGATTATTGCAGCTCGATTTCCCCGTTGCTTTCCATGCCAACCTGCACGTAACGGCCTGAAGTAATTATGGATGCTCAGGAAGTCGCCACATCCCTGGTCGTACCAGCCACTTGTTGCATCAATTGGTCGCGTTGTATCCAACGCACGAACAACCTCAGTAGCAGCTCGCGCATCAAACTGACCCCATCCTTCGTTGAAGAGTGTCCAGAATCCAATCGAAGGATGCCCGTCCAGGAGTTTGACCATTCCCTGACAGGTTTCTGTCCATTCCTTGCAATAACCCTCATTACCTGCAGATAAAGCCTGATGATGTTCTGGAGTTGTATCATCAAATCGACCCCAAGTAAAACTGAACAGCGTCGGCTTCTGGCTCGTGTGCCAGGGACTATACGCGCTACCTCCCGAAACACAATCCTGCCAAACCAGCATGCCGAGTCGGTCGCAATGATAATACCAACGCTCGCTTTCAATCTTGATATGTTTACGCAGCGTATTAAAACCGGCCGATTTCATAGCCTCTATGTCATATACCAGCGCATCATCGGACGGCGCAGTCATCAGTCCGTCAGGCCAGTAGCCCTGATCCAGCA
>CALHDX010000019.1:0-2236 GCA_938023105.1 uncultured Atopobium sp. | reverse complement strand
ACAGAAGGGGCATTGTTACTGCCCTGTTTACATCCCGCAACCATCGTCATTCCCACGGCAACGCTCATAACCGTTGCAGCCTTTCCCGCCTTTCGCAGCAGACTAAGTTGATGTTCTAAATATCGCACTTCGGCCTCGCAAGCAGGACAAGTGCCATTGCAATCGCCCTCAAAGTGGCATTCTTTGGGGGTGTAAACTATGCCGTTGGTATCGGCCACGCACTTTCTCACCTGTTTTAAGGTTGCGCAAATACTTTTTCCGTTTGTTTTCATGATTAAACTTTCTGCATCAAATATGTAAACAATCTATGGTGTTTGCATGCTAAAAACACACATTAGCTACTCTAATTTAAACGGCACCTTTATCAACACACGTGTGCGCACGCGTTTTTTTTCTATTCGGGCAGGCTTCCATCGCGGCATTAACTTTACCAAACGCATGGCTTCGGCATCAAAAGAAGGCACTATCGACCGCACAACATGCGCACCAGTGAGCCTGGCGTTTTTGCAGCTGGTGACTCCGCTTCCATTATCTTCAACGTCACTGGTAAAGAGGACTACATTCCTCTGGCAACCAATGCTGTCCGCCAGGGCCTGCACGTTGGTCCTAACATGCTTGAGCCAACCGCTGCTTATGCAGGTACTCAGGCTTCCAGCGCAGTTCAGCTCTACAACTACTCCATGGCCGCAGCAGGCCTCACTGTTGAGGGCGGCAAGGTTCGTGGCTACGAGTACGATTCTGTCTCCATCACCGAGAATTACCGTCCTGAGTTCATGCTGACCACCGAGCCAGTTACCGCTACGCTGGTCTGGGATCCAGAGACTCGCCTCATCAAGGGCGCACAGTTCTTCTCGACACATGACGATGTTGCTCAAGCAGCAAACGTTGTCTCCGTGGCCATTGCCGCTGGTATGACCATCGACAACCTTGCAGCTGTCGACCTTCTGTTCCAGCCAAACTTTACCAACCCAGTCAACTACATTGGCTCCGTTGCTATGGCTGCCTGCGCAAAGGCCAAATAAGCTCCGCACATAACGCACAAAAGAGAAGGAAGCTGGTGGAGGTGCCAGCTTCCTTCTTTGCTATCGAGCCCGAGTCTAGCTCGATGAATGCCTATTTTGAGCGACCGTGCGCCAATCTTGAGATATTGCCTTACTTGTAGCGAAGGCTATCTTGGCTTTCTGCTCACTACGGCAATGTAGTTGAGGTCGTCAGCGTGATCGTTGAAGAACGTGAACATACTAGTAAACATCTTGGTATTCTCAGGCTTAAGACCGTTTCTAATAACCCTCAGAGCTCCATCGGCGCCTTCGTCCGCAATAAGTCCTGCTGGATTCATAAGCGTCATCTTGCCGTTCTTAGTTTCTGTGCAGAAACCCGCCGACTCAAAGAGGTTCTTCCAACCTACAAGAGTCAGAGGCTTTACGTTGACGTTAATGGTTCTTGAGAGCTCATGGACTAGCTCGTCGTCTTCTTTGAGCAAAAGAACGTCATGGGTAAGCAGCACGCCACCTGGTTTAAGCACGCGTGCATACTCTTTTACCGCAGATGCCTTCTGCTGATCAGACAGCATCGTGAGCATTGCTTCGTTGATAACAACATCAAAGCTATTATCGGGGTAGGAGAGGTTTGTAGCGTCTCCTTGTTCCACTGTTACGTACTCCTCGATATTGTTTCTCGCGATATTTTCTTTTGTTTTAGGGAGCACGTCTGCATTTAGGTCAATTGCCGTTACATGGCAGTGGAAACGTTTTACCAGTTCAACCGTAGTGGTTCCAATATTGCAAGCAACCTCAAGAATCTGAGTTTCTGGCGTAATCTCTACGGAATTAAGCAGCCAATTGGTTGCTTCAATACCTCCGGGGCGCAGTCTTGTCTTGCCCATACGGAGTAAAAACTCGTGACCAGCTTCCATACTAAGACCCCCTTCATACTATGAAAGAATAAAGTTAGCTTTATCTAACTGATACAAGTTAAGCACATCATTACCTGCGAAAAAAGCCAAATTAATTGCTATTTTTGGAGCAATTTCAAAGGCATGAAGTTATAAAACCTATCACGTAGGAACGCGATATACTTTAGTTACTGATTCAAAATCTACAGGAGACAAAACATGAGCAAGGCTACAACAAAGATGGCCATAGCATTTGCCTTTAAAGAACTGCTGTTAGAAAAGCCGCTCAACAAGATTACCGTTAATGATATTGCCGAGAAGTGCGAGATGAACCGTCAAACG
>CALHDX010000018.1:0-4756 GCA_938023105.1 uncultured Atopobium sp. | reverse complement strand
AACGGAAGCAGCCGCGACGCAATCAGCTGCGACGCAATCAGCCGCGACAGGCAAAAATAACGGCATCGAAGCGCAGGATGACAGCGCGTCAATCCAGATAATCCTTGAGCCGCGCATGATTGAGAAGAATAGCGTGCGTCTTTTGGGTTGCTAATCAGATTTCTGCATATTTGTGCGTCTGTATTCATTTCCATGAATACGTAATTTTTGAGCTCAAAATTATGTGCCGAAAAAGGTAAAAAACCCGTTTAGTTGGGGATGAAAACTTAAAATTGGCCGATTTATCCCCAACTAAGACGATTTTTTACCGCACCAAAAACTTTTATATGGGCAAACGCTGTATGCAGAAAAATGAAATCCCCAACTAAACGCATTTTTTACCACTTGGAGATAATTTGAGGTGTTTTTAGGATCCGAGAAACTTTTTACGTGCCCGTACACGTATCCACGCACGTTACCAGCACGTCGTCGTGCTCGCCCGCACGCACGCGCACGCCTGCGCTCACGCCGGTGCGCACAAAAAAGCCTGGTAGCGCAACGCTACCAGGCTTTTAGCGAAGCTAAGTGTCTAAGCTAGATCTTAGAACTCGACAGGAAGGTCGAAGTAGACGCACTTAAGCAGCTGCTCCATCTCCTCCTGGGTAGGCTTGCGTGGGTTGGAAAGGGTGCAAGCGTCCTCGATAGCAAGGCGAGCAACCTCTGGAGCCTTCTCGAAGAACTCCTTCTCGTCGATGATGGAGGTCTCGGACTTGGTTCCGCCCTCGCCGTAGTTCTTGATGCCCTGTGGGATGTCAAGAGCGTCGTTGATGTCGCGAATCTTCTGAACAAGTGCCTCTACCAGCTCGTCCTCAGTGTTGCCCTCAAGGTGCAGGATCTCCTTAGCAATGAATGCATAGCGAGCCTTTGCACGCTCGTCGCGAGCGTTGAACTGGATGACTTTGCCCAGGTACATAGCGTTTGCGCAACCATGGATGATGTGACCACCGGAGAATGCTGCACCGGTCTTGTGAGCCATAGAGTGAACAATGCCCAGAAGGCCAGAAGAGAATGCAATACCAGCAATGCACTGTGCATCATGCATGTGCTGACGTGCCTCTTTGTCGCCCTTGTAGGACTTTGGCAGCCACTCGACAATCTCGCGAATTGCATGGAGAGCGTCGCCGTCGGTGTACATAGAAGCAACGGTAGAAACGTATGCCTCGATAGCATGGGTCAGTGCGTCCATACCGGTGTGAGCAACAAGCTTAACAGGCATGCCATAAGTAAGCTCAGGGTCAACAATTGCGACGTCAGGGGTAATCTGGAAGTCAGCGATTGGGTACTTAACACCCTTCTGATAATCAGTAATGATGGAGAATGCGGTTACCTCAGTTGCGGTACCGGAAGTAGAAGAAATTGCGCAGAAGTGAGCCTTGGTGCGGAGCTCAGGAAGACCAAAGACCTTGCACATGTCCTCAAAAGTGGTCTCTGGGTACTCATACTTGATCCACATAGCCTTAGCTGCGTCGATTGGGGAGCCGCCGCCGATAGCAATGATCCAGTCTGGCTGGAACTCGCTCATCTTAGCAGCGCCGCTCATAACGGTCTCGACGGAAGGATCGGACTCGACGCCCTCAATGTGAGAAACCTCAAAACCTACGGACTTGAGGTCATTCTCGACGTCATCAAGGAAGCCGCCGCGACGCATGGAGCTACCGCCAGAAACGATAACTGCCCTCTTACCCTTGAGGTTCTTAACCTCGTGACGAGCGCCCTCGCCAAAATACAGATCGCGTGGATTTGTAAAACGTCCCATAAACCTCTCCTTAACTATGTGCCGCTTCCCTAAGCGGCTAGCGAAGCCATTCTTCGCAATTACTTCTTCTCAACATTTCTATATTAGCTCATTTTGGACACCTGTACCAAAATGAATGTGCCATTTTATGCAATATCGTTCAAAATTTATGCACACATCTGACAGGAAACTGGCGCCCTTCTGGCGAGAAACCCGTTCACTCCAAACGTTTCCGTCTGCCGTTCACAATCTTCTTACGACGCTCGCGGACTTGCCCCGCACACCCAAATAACCTGCGATATCATTACGTAAGAGAGAAAGGAATCTCGTGGCGTTTGACCCAGTAAAAGAAGACTACCAGCGGCTTATCCTCCGCTTTGCTCGTACGCAAGTCAGCGACGAGGATAGCATTGCCACGCTGATGAAGGACTTCAACTGGCGATTCTCTAACGACCGCGATTCTCTCCCCCAAACAGACGAAGACCGCGCGTTCAACCTGGTTGCTCAGGCGGCCGAGATTGTTGATTATCGCCTGCCTTTTGTCGAGGAATCTCAGGCGCAGGCCCTTATCGACCAGGGAAAGCGTCTCCTCAACAAAGCAATTCAGCTGGACCCCAACTGTTTTGACGCCCAGCGCATGCTCCACGCCTCAAATAGCAGGCTTTTTGACGCCTACTACCAGTTCCTTGTGGAGAAGCTCCCCCAGGTAGAAGCTGCGTGCTACCAGAAGGCGCAAGAGTCCTCGCAGGGGCTTCCCGCCGAGCAGGCAGAACTTGCCCAGCGCCTGGCCATCAACCCCTATAAGCGCTGGTTAGCCACGCTTTCTTCTCGCGCACTTATCTGCGGCCGCAACAAAGACGCTATCGCATATGGCGAGAAACTCCTGGAGCTTGACGCTGCGGACGCGGCCGATGCTCGTTTTACGCTTGCGCTCGCATACGCAAAACTCGAGGACGAAGACGCCCTCGACAACCTCATGGATAAGTACCGCAAGCTTGATCCGCCTCGTGGGGCAGATGACCCGTGGATTTTGCTGGCTCGCCTGGCTATTCACTTCAAGAAGCGTGAGTTGGTTGAGGCGGAACACTACCTTGACCTGCTGATTGAGCGCTATCCTGAGGCAACACTTTGCTGTTTTGTGCAAAAGGATTTGCCCGAGGGAGAGTTCTCGCGCCTCAACGTGCTCCCCTATTCTGAGGACGAGCTCATCATTGCTATTGCAGAGGCAACGGTGCTGCTGCAAGAAGGAAATGACCTGATAGGACGCGGTGTTCTTGGTCGTTGGCTTGCAGATCAAGTTAGGGCGAGAGACCCAAAGACCGTTGAACTTGCAGAAAAAGAGCTGCAGATGCAGGCAAACGCCTTGTTTGCTTCGGCTGATCCTTTCCCTGGTGGATCCGACTTCCCCGACGGCCCGGTCGGCTCCGGCCCCGCTGGCCCTGGCGGCCCCGCCAGCCCGCGACCACACGGACCGCATATCGACGGGCCAAATAATCCACACTCGGGTGGTGATGCAGAGTGATTAAGCATTCCGCTAACGATATGGTCAGTGAACAGGTAGACCGCCTAGTAACCAAGCATGCGCAAGAAAAGAACATCGTATCTGAGGCAGCTCTCTATGAGTTGAAGCTTGCGGTAGAAGCTTCGCCTGAAGACTTTATTTCTGACAAAGAAGAAAAGGCTTTTGCTCAATACGTCAATGTCATTAGCAAGTATCAGGCTGGAATTACTAAAGAAATTGATTCCGATGCTGACTTCTTTGCAAGTCGGATGGATCTGCTTAACTTCTTGCATAATCAGATGACAAATATTACTGAAAATCCAACTCTTTCTGACACAAGCATCAACCTTGAAGCTCAGCGAATTCTTGCTCAGGTCTCCAACAATCATCCTGCAGCGATCCTCAACGACCTACTTGATTTGCAAAAAGAATTTGACTCTATCTTTAGGCCAAAACTAGAGCAAGCAAAGCAAACTCACGGCGACGCTTGGACCTGCGCTGAAGCTCGACCACTTTTGCGCCTCTACGCACAGATTGCCCAGGTAGCAACAGATTGCGCCTGCTTCAAGCTCTCCAAAAAAGCCTGTGAAGATCTCCTGTTTTTCTCGCCAACAGATTTGCTAGGTGCACGTTTTACCTTGGCATATGTTCTTGCTCGCCTGGAAGATGAGGAAGGGCTCCACAAGCTTGACGAGAGCTGCGGATATCAGTCAAATGCCTGGATGCGCCTGGCGTTTACGCTGCTGTTCTTCAAGTTGAATCGTATGCCCGCGGCAAAGCGTGCGCTCAAAGGCTTTGTTAACCTCGGCGAGGGAGCGGCATATGCGCTGCTCAGGCCGTCTTTTGTTGATCTCTACATTCCGTGCAGAATCAATTTCACACCTGACACGTTTGCCGAGAACGTTATCGCAGTTCACGAGGCCGAGGCAATTATCGCCGATGTGCCGGAATTTATTTCGTGGGCTGAGTCGGTGCCCGGCGTGACTCAGAGTGCTCGCGACTACGCGTTTAAGGCCGGACTAGACTGGTGGGAAAACGAAGAATAGATGTAAGCTCAAAATCAGCTCGTTTAGCACTAGAAATCTGTAGCAACTTTGCTATACTTTTTCTTCGCGTCCCCATCGTCTAACGGTTAGGACATCGCCCTTTCAAGGCGGCAATACGGGTTCGATTCCCGTTGGGGGCACCATACGCTATTTGTCATTAAGCTTTTCTTTTATTAGTTTTACTAATCTAGCAGGTGTTTTTATGCCAAGCTTCTTTAAAGCTTTTATTGCAGACATACTTTCTTCAACAATATAGAATGTCATTGTAATTTGAACCATAGAAATAGGGCCGATTTTTGCGAGAAGATCAAAAAGCGCCGAAAGTATAACGACTCCCACAATAAGGAGTTTTTTCGTTATCACCGTTTCAATAAATTTCAAAGTTAATTTCTTACGATTTGTATAGCTATATATGGTAGCTAGACTATTTATTTA
>CALHDX010000017.1:0-1810 GCA_938023105.1 uncultured Atopobium sp. | reverse complement strand
ACTAACAAGGAATTAACATGGTCTTACATGATTTTTGGACATTTTTTATCTGGTCGACCGTAGCAGGACTTGCCATTATTGGCATTTACCAGCTATTTCTGTTAATTCTGCGCGCTCGAGGCGTTTTTGTGACGCGCACCAAATTTGGCCTCACGATGATTTTTGACTCCGAAGACGCCGACGGTACGCCCATTAGGTTGCTCAACGTTAATGGCACGTTCCAGTCCGTGAGCTACATTGCGCCTAAGCTGCGCTTTGAACTTTGCGTTCACTATCACCGTATGATGGCGCAGCTTATCCAGCAGGTGGCCCCGCAGGGTTGCGTTGTGATTCTGGGCGGCGGAGGTTTCTCGCTGCCAAAGTACCTGGCTACGCACATGACCGGCGGCGTTATTGATGCGATCGAGATTGATCCGAAGATAGTCTCGCTTGCGCGCGAGCATTTCTTTCTGGACGAGGCTCTAGCTGCGGCTTCAAGTGAGCTGCGTATTGTCGAGGATGACGCCTGGAAGGTTCTGCAGGACGCAGAGGCCCGCAGCATAGATGTACTGGTGAATGAGGTATTTGCTGGTCGTAAATCACTTGGACCTCTGGGAACAGCAGCCGGCGCGCAAGTGGTCAAAGAAAAGCTTGCGTCTGGCGGAGTATATCTGGCCGATGTTCGCTGCCCGCTCGAAGGCCGTGGATCTGCGCTACTTTCGCAGGTTACAGGCGTGTTTGCGCACGAGTTTGTGCACGTTGCGTATGTGCCCGAGTGGCCCGATACTCCTAAAACCCCAGGTAACAATCTTCTAATTGCAACCGATGCGGACATCGCACTTCCTGAAAGTGCTGTTGTAGTGAAATAGCGGCGAACTGTAGAGAAATTGACTGCCCTCAGCAATCTGTTGACCAGTCACCCATACAGCATTCGACCACCTATTTAAAATCTGCATAATCAACCTTGAATATACGGAATTTTGTATCAAAAATTTGACCCGACTAAATTCAACCCTTCTTTTGGGTAAAAAACCCGTTTAGTTGGGGATCAAATCACGATTGTGGAAATTCTTGACTTGCGTTTACACAGGTGACAAAAAGTGTCCAGATTTTGTTATTTTCGTCTGTCACAAAACTACAGGTAGATAGCTTGCATAAAAATTAGTCGCCATTGTATACCCCAACTAAACGCATTTTTTACCACTTGCATCCCGAGCGCGCAACAAAACCGCAGTTAGCTGCAATTTGTACCACCCCAGTGAAGTTTTGTCCCGCAATATATACGGTCCCAGTGTTGTTTTGGCTTGCAACTTCGGGCCGTTTGCCTTTGCCGATAAGTAAATTCCTCAATTTCCCAAGAAAACATAATGTGAAATGGGTATTGTTATCTCTAAGAGTCTAAACAGGCACTATCAATGTCGCGCTTAAACACGCTTTACATCAGTCAATGTGCCTGGGAATACAATGCATTTGGGAGTTGCTATG
Source organism: uncultured Atopobium sp. (assembly GCA_938023105.1). Classification (GTDB taxonomy): domain Bacteria; phylum Actinomycetota; class Coriobacteriia; order Coriobacteriales; family Atopobiaceae; genus Lancefieldella. The sequence goes on along the minus strand of CALHDX010000017.1, from coordinate 346 downwards.
AAGACAGGTTTTGAACTACTAAATGATCCGTTTTTGAACAAGGGAACCGCATTTACGCAGGAGGAGCGCCAAAAATATGGCCTGGTAGGACTTCTTCCTCCAAACATCCAGACTATCGAGGAGCAGGCAGAGCAGGCATACGTACTCTTCCAACAGTACCCTGACCTCGAGACCAAGCGTCACTACCTGATGAGGCTTTTCTCCGAGAACCGCACGCTGTTCTATAACCTGTTCTCAAAGCATGTCGAAGAGTTCATGCCTATCGTCTACGATCCAACCATCGCGCCCGACATTGAGCAGTACTCCCAGCGCTACGTTGACTCGCAGTACGCATGCTTCCTGTCCG
>CALHDX010000016.1:0-41036 GCA_938023105.1 uncultured Atopobium sp. | reverse complement strand
CTGCGGAAGTAATGGTTACGCCGCGCTCCTGCTCCTGAACCATCCAGTCCATGGTTGCTGCACCGTCGTGGACCTCACCAATCTTGTGGGTCTTACCGGTGTAGTAAAGAATACGCTCCGTAGTGGTGGTCTTACCAGCATCGATGTGAGCCATGATGCCGATGTTGCGGAGGTCTTTAAGATTGTACTTAGTCTTAGCCATTTGTTTGCTACTCCTGAATTCCGACTAGAAGCGGTAGTGGGAGAAGGCGCGGTTGGCCTCAGCCATCTTGTACAGGTCCTCGCGGCGCTTGACGGATGCACCTACGCCATTGGTTGCGTCGATGATCTCGTTTGCAAGACGCTCTGCCATGGTCTTCTCTTTACGGCTACGGCTGAAAGTGACCATCCAGCGGATAGCAAGAGTAGTTGCACGACGGGAGTTAACCTCCATTGGGACCTGGTAAGTAGCGCCACCAACACGCTTAGGCTTAACCTCAAGTGTTGGGCGAATGTTATCCATAGCCTTCTTGAAGACAGTGAGGGCATCCTCGCCAGTCTTCTCTGCGACGATGTCAAATGCACCGTAGACAATGCGCTCTGCGGTTGCCTTTTTACCGTCGAGAAGGACCTTGTTAATGAGCTGGGTTACCAGACGATTGTTGTAGACGGCGTCAGGCATAACCTCACGACGTACTGCTGCTGCGCGACGCGGCATATTAATCTCCTAAGAACTAGTTCGAGTAGTGGACGTGATTACTTAGCACGCTTAGTGCCGTAACGGGAACGGCCCTGAGCACGATTCTGAACTGCTGCGCAGTCGAATGCACCGCGAACAACCTTGTAACGAACACCAGGAAGGTCACGGACACGGCCGCCACGAACCAGAACAATGGAGTGCTCCTGGAGGTTGTGGCCCTCACCAGGAATGTAAGCGGTTACCTCAATGCCATTAACAAGACGAACACGAGCAACCTTACGGAGTGCTGAGTTAGGCTTCTTTGGCGTAGTGGTGAAAACGCGGGTGCAAACACCACGCTTCTGTGGGTTGTGCTGAAGAGCGGCGTTCTTAGACTTTGACTTGACGCTCACGCGGCCCTTACGTACGAGCTGGTTAATAGTAGGCAAGATCTTCTCCTTCTTATACCTATCTACCTGCAGTTTTACATATTCGAAAGGCGACACAGCACTGTCCCCTTGGAATTACGCAGGGAAGTACTTTACGCTGATGAAAGCCACATGTCAACAAGCCACTGTGCCGGGCGTATCTATACTTCATAGAAATTACACGAGTAGCAAATATTAGTTTTAGATAAAGGAGTCTTTGTTTTCAAAAACTATACATTTGACGAGAAATGCCTTGGTTAAGGACGACTCTAAGCTCAAGAGACTAACTTCAAAACAGCAATTACTTCTTCGCCGTCTTTCTCGCCCGTCTCAACAAAACCAAACGAACGATAGAGATCCCGAGCAACTATATTTTCAGGCTCATAAGAAAGCCAACAAAACTCTGCTTTTCCACAGGGAAAGGTACGTATAAACTCCAACGCAAGCATAAGCGCTTCTTTGCCGTATCCCCTACCTTGGAATTTCGCATCGATCATCAGACGTCGAAGATCGTAATTATTTTGAGCTATTGCTGGAGCTTTGTCCCAGCTGCTATCTGTGCCAAATCCAATCATCAAAAAACCTACCGGTACATCATCTTTGTATATACCGAAGGGAAAAATCTGTCCGTTTTCTGTCTTAGAAATGTAGGCTTCGATAAGACTTACATCATTTCCAGCAACAAAGTCTTGCTGGTCCTCGGACACCTTGAGCTTAAGAATGTCCCACACGTTTCTTCCGTTTATGTGCTGAAGACTTAACATACGGTATCTTTCATAGAAATTACAAATGTTAGGTAGCCTCAATCTCAGCAAGCTCAATTTCTAAGCCTTGGATGAGTTCTGTTTTCTCGCTAGAACAGTAAGGGCATGTGCGACCATACGTTACCGTAGCGTACGTTTTATTACACGATAAACACTGTGTTAGAGCTGGCACTTCTTCAATTTCTAGCTGAGCTCCGTGTAGCAGCTCCGTGCGATCAGCTGCCCAGCGCCAAACATCCAACAAATACGTTGGAACAACTCCAGATACCTCTCCTATCTGCAACTTTACACGCGCAACAGAGGTGAGGTTATTCTGTTTGCCTAGATCCTCAACCATATCTATGAGGTAAAACGCAATTCCCAGCTCATGCATGTTAGTTAGTTCCAGTGAGCATGTTAGCTTGAAATACCAGTACTGCCCGCAGAAACGGGATTACCAAGCTCATCGGTTGTTACGTGTGACTGAGGCTTAGGAGTCTTTGTTTTTCTCGCGGGGTTCTTAATAATCTTTACCGCACGTTTTCCAACATACGAGAGAATCTTTCCTGCCTTATGCTCTGCGGCAACCATATCTGAACAGTGAGGATTGTCTCGGAACAGGTGAATTGCATCAAACTCACAGCGTGTAGTACAGAGACCACAACCAATACACTTATTTGCATCAACAATTGAAGCGCCGCACTTCAAGCAGCGTGCGGTCTCGATTCTGATTTGCTCTGGCGTAAAGGTATGGCTAGGGTCTGTCCAGTTGTGTCTAATGTTTTTGACCGTATCGCATGCGGGACGCTGACGACCTGCATGATCGTATCCACAAGACTCAACTGCTGCGTCAGATGTATCAAGCTCAACATAATGGCGCTGGTTGCGGCCAATAGTCAAAGAAGAGCCTTTCTGCACAAAACGATGTAATGAAACAGCAGCTTCATGACCTGCAGCAATAGCATCGATAACAAAGCGAGGACCCGTGTACACGTCTCCACCCACAAAGACATCGGGCTGAGCAGTCTGATACGTTTGGGAATCAGCGCACGCAAGATTGCCTCGCGTAAGCTCAACTGCCTCTCCCTCCAAAAGACTTCCCCACTCAACGGTTTGTCCAATAGACAAGACCACTGCATCTGCCTCAAGATACATTGTTTGCTCGTCATCAAAACAAGGCGAGAAACGCTTGTCATTGTCAAAAACACGGGTACAGCGTTTAAACATCACGCCGCAGACGTGTCCTTGCTCATCTGTGGCAATAAAAGCAGGTCCCCAACCATTCTTGATTGACACACCATCTTCCTGCGCTTCTGTGATTTCTTCTGGTAGTGCAGGCATCTCTTCTGGCTGCTCTAGGCACACCATAGTAACTGACTCTGATCCACAACGAGCAGAGACTCGAGCCGCATCAATGGCAACATTACCGCCGCCAATGACCACTGTCTTACCAGGTACTTCATGCAGAGGATGCTCGGTTACAAAATGCAAGAAATCAACAGCAGAAATAACGCCGTCGGCGTCTTCTCCAGCAATATTGGCCTTTCTACCGCCCTGGCAACCAATGGCAACATAAAAACCAATAAAGCCTTGAGCGCGCAGTTCATCAAGGGTTATGTCTTTTCCTACCTCAACACCACAGCGAATCTCAACGCCCATTTCTTTAAGAACGTCAATCTCTGCGGCAACAACGTTTTTCTCGAGCTTATAAGAAGGGATGCCATATACCATCATTCCACCAGGAAGGAGGTTCTTTTCAAAAACAACGGGATTGTAACCGCGTTCTGCCAGGTAATATGCACAGGACAGGCCAGCTGGACCTGCACCAATAATGGCAATTTTCTGGTTGAATCGGCCTCTATTTGATGGAATAACTGGCTCTGGAATAAAGCGATGTTCTGCCTCTAGATCTTTTTGAGCAATAAATTTCTTAACGTCATCAATGGCTACTGCCTGGTCAATAGTTCCTCGCGTACACGCTGCCTCGCAACGTTTATTGCAAACGCGACCACAAACAGCAGGGAATGGATTTTCTTTTTTGATGAGCTCAAGCGCATCTCGATAGCGACCTTCAGCAGCCATACGCAGATAACCCTGAACAGAAATATGCGCTGGGCAGGCAACCTTGCAAGGAGCTGTACCAGTATCGTGGCACTCAATACGGTTGTTATTTTTATAATTCCAATCCCAGTCAGACTCTCCCCAGAACTTATCATCTGGAAGATCCTGCGTTGGGTAGGAAATTTTGCCCTTCATAGTAGGAAGTTTCTGACCTAATTGAGGGGCTCCAGCTGGACAAACCTCTACGCACCCACCGCATGCAACACATTTTTCTTCATCAACGTGAGCCACAAAAGCGGAACGAGACAAATTAGGCGTATTAAACAGCTGAGAAGTTCTGAGTGCATAGCAAACATTTACGTTGCAGTTACAAATAGCAAAAATCTTATCTTCACCGTCAATATTGGTAATCTGATGAACAAAACCGTTTTTCTCGGCCTTTGTACAGATATCGATAACCTCATCGTAGGTAATGTAGTGGCCTTTTCCTGTTTCTACGCAGTAATCAGCCATATCACCAATGGCAAGACACCAATCTTCTGGATCGTCAGCACAGCCGTCGCCACGAACTCGCTCAGCAAGGCGACAAGAACAGGGAGTTGCAGCATATCTATCGTATTTCTTGAGCCAATGCGAAATATGCTCAACAGTAACTGTGTGATTTACCTGCTCAATGGATCGTTCAACAGGAATGACATGCATACCAACGCCCGCGCCACCTTCAGGAACTAACTTGGTGACATTTTTGAGCGGTAGATAGGTCATACGCTCAAACAAAGAACCCATCTCGGGATGTTCTTCGAGTTGGCGCTCGTTCATTACGGTAAACTCTGCAGAGCCGGGAACAAACATAGGAAGAACATACTGCTTTTGCTTGCTCTTGTTTTCCCAGTTGTACTCAATCATGCCCTTTACAGACAGGATGTCTAGGATAGGTTGAAGCTCCTCCGCAGTTTTACCAGCACGCTTGCAAAGCTCCTCTAAGGTAACTGGCTGGCGAACCTTCATGTATTTGGTTACCGCAGCTTCTTCCTCAGTCATAATTGCTGCTATGCCCCAATATTCTGGATCATCTTTTACAATTTTGTGGCCAAGGCGACTCGTAATTTTTTGAACTTCATCTCGTACAAGAGGCTTAAATTGCTCAGAAGAAGCTGGTCCAGGCTCATTTGGATCTACGGTTTTGTAATGAACTACCTCGTCATTTTCAGTAATGTGATTTTGAGCGAGTATGCGAATAGGACCGCCAGCAGGGTTAGTAGTTGGCAATACATTTCTGTGTGCAATTTCTTCATCAGTAAGACTACCACGCATGGAATTTTCACCTTTTGGAGTCTTACGTGCTGGTACTTCCTCTGCCATGACCTCTCCTATCAGGCATAAGACATTCTTTAAGCGCTAGCCATTGGTTACTGACTGCTTTTCCATTCAGCAACTTTGCGAGAAAGCCATTCAGTCCAAGCGTCTAATCCTTCCCCAGTTTTGGCAGAGAAAGGAATAACAACTGCCTTTGGATTTCTAAGGGCCACATTTTTCTCGAGTTTTTCCAGGTCAAAATCAAAATACGGTGCTACGTCTATTTTGTTAACAAGCACCACATCACAGACCTGATACATCAAAGGGTATTTCAACGGCTTATCGTCGCCTTCGGGAACAGAAAGAATAGTGACGTTTACGCCGGCACCGGTGTCAAACTCTGCCGGACATACCAAGTTCCCAACGTTCTCTAAAAAGATAAGGTCCACATCACCCGCATTGAGACCTTCAAGACCCTGAGCGCACATATGCGCATCGAGGTGGCACATACCGCCAGTGTGCAGCTGAATGGCTTTCACACCCGTTTCTGAAATAGCAGCTGCATCAACATCTGAATCAATATCAGCTTCCATAACAGCAATGGAAACCTTATCTTTCAGGGCAGCAATGGTCTTTTTAAGAGTGGTAGTTTTGCCAGAACCTGGAGAAGACATAAGGTTTACCAGCAGAGTTCCCTTTTTCTTCATTTCTTCTCTTAGTTGATCGGCACTTTTCTCGTTAGCTGCAAAAACACTCTGCTTAACTTCAATGATGCGATACTCACCCATAAGTTCTCTCCACAGTTCCGATACGTATGTTAATGACCTAAAAGGTGTGCTGCGTGTGCAAGGCCAACGCGAATCAGCGTTGTGACGTGCTCATCTGCAAGTGAATAAATAACTTTTCTGCCATCTCTTTTTGCATTGACAAGACCGCGGTCGCGCAAAAGACGCAACTGGTGAGAGGTTGCTGACTGAGATACCGAAAGCATTTCCTGCAGCTCTGTTACGCTTTTCTCGCCATTTACTAGAGCACCCAAAATCTGGAATCGAGTGAAATCAGACAGTGCATCAAAAATCTGGGTTGCATCGTAGATAATGTCATCGTTTACCAGGTATTCATTCAGCTTCTGATCAGAAACATAATCGCACGTAGAATGAGTGTGCTCACACTGTTCAGAATCGTGGGAATGACTATCCATTTGCTATTCCTATCCTTAAGAGCCGCAAAGTAAATGGCTTACCAAACGTAATTCATAAAAGATTAGTATATACCGATACTCGCTTCTGTAAGCGTAACTAAAAGAGGACTCCAGCTAACGGCTGAAGTCCTCTTGTGTATCGGAGTCAATCTCCGAAAAAGTTTGATGTATCAGGCGAGATTACTTACTCGTCTTCGCCGTCTGCCTCAGCGTCCATACGGACTACCTGGTTAAGGAGGTCATCCAAAGAACCAAGGTCCTCATTGATTACGTCAGGATCAACCTCATCAGACGATGCGCCGATGAGTGTCTCGGTGTAATCAGAATGAGTAGATGGAGCTGCAGAACCCAGCATCAAGCCGCCATCGCCTTCTGGCGAGAAGACCATGTTGAGCAGCTGAGAAAGATCCTCAGAATCTGCCTCATCCTCTTCTGGCTCAAGGATGTAGAGGAGGTTACGAGCCTCAAGGCCATCGCGGAGCTCCTCGATTGCCTTTGCGCCAATACCATCGATGCGAAGCAGGTCTTCCTCGGTCTTACCGATAAGATCGCCTACGGTCTCAATGCCAACCTCGCTGAACTTGTTGGTCCAACGCTGTGACACGCCAAGATCGTCGAAGAGGTACAGCTTTGCGTCCTCGCTTGAAAGCGTGCGGCCATTCTTGGAGTAAACGCCACCGTTGTAATCCTCGTTGACCCAGTCAAGCTGCTTAGGAAGCTGCTCCTCGATGTCCTTAAGCTCTGCTGGTGCCCAGTCTGGAAGAGACTTAGCAAGAGAAGAAGTTGGGCCATCAATCTTGGTGCCGTGATAGGTAAGCTCAACATCGCTGTATGCGGAGAGACCAGTACCTGCAGGAATCTGCTTACCAACAATAACGTTGGACTTGAGGTCAAGCAGGTGGTCAACGTCGCCCTCAATAGCTGCAGAGGTAAGAACGCCTGCAGTACGGATGAACGATGCACTGGAGAGCCAGGAATCGATAGAGCTTGCAACCTTCAGAGTACCAAGGATTGCTGGCTCTGCCTCTGGTGGAGTACCACCAGCAAGGGCAATGTTCTGGACAGTCTCTGCAAAGACATAGCGGTCCACATACTGACCAAGCAGGTACGAAGAGTCACCTGGGTTGGTAACCTGAACACGACGAAGCATCTGACGTGCAATAACCTCGATGTGCTTATCGTTGAGTTCTACACCCTGGGAGGTATAGACGTCCTTAACGGACTCAACGAAGGTGTGCATAGTGGACTCAATGTCAGTGAGTCGACGGAGCATACGGAAGTTGACGAAGCCGCGGGTAATCTGGTCACCAGCACGGACAACAACGCCATCCTCAATGCCAGGCATAAAGCGGACAGATGCAGGTACACGCCACTCCTCGATGACACGGGAAGCATCGTCTGCATCAACAATACGCAGCAGGTACTCGGTGGTCTCTGGGGTAATGTGAAGAACACCAGAAACAGGAGCCAGGTCAGCCTCGCGACCAAGAATCTTCTCGTTGACGTTGCCGACGACGTCGAACATACGAGCAACGGTAGGAAGACCCTGCGTAATATCGTCTGCGCCTGCAACACCACCGGAGTGAATGGTACGCATGGTCAACTGAGTACCAGGCTCACCAATGGACTGAGCTGCGATAATACCAACTGCAGTACCAATGTTGACAGGACGACGGGTGGAAAGATCCCAGCCGTAGCACTTCTGGCAGACGCCGTACTTAGACTTACAGGTCAGAAGCGCGCGGAGCTGAACCTTAGCAAGGCCGTGCTCAACAAGACGCTCAAGATCCTGCTTGGACTCGACATAGCCACCAGCAGGGATAAGAACCTCGCCAGTGTTTGGATCGCAGACATCCTCAAGGGTGCAGCGGCCAATCAGGTCAGTATCAACAGAAGTCTGACCAGGCTTAATCAGAGGATAGGTAACTGCCTCATCAGTGCCGCAGTCCTCCTCGCGAACAATGACGTCCTGTGCAACGTCGACGAGTCGACGAGTCAGGTAACCAGAGTCGGAGGTGTGGGATGCGGTATCTACCAGACCCTTACGAGCGCCGTAGGTAGAAATGAAGTACTCGAGAGGCTCAAGACCCTCGCGGAAGTTTGCCTTAATTGGAAGGTCGATGGTTTCACCGGACATATCCGCCATCAGGCCTCGCATACCAGCAAGCTGGCGAAGCTGTGTCTTAGAACCACGAGCTCCAGAGTCAGCCATCATGTAAATTGGGTTGTTCTCTGCAAAGCCTGTAAGCATCTCAGAGCCGAGAAGATCGGTGCACTCGGTCCATGCGTTAACAACCTCAACGTGACGCTCTCGCTCGGAAAGGAAGCCGTCCTCGTAGTACTCGTTGATCTGATCAACGCGGTCCTGTGCCTCCTGAAGCAGCTGTGGCTTGTGTGGAGGAATGACAGCGTCCCAAACAGAAACGGTCAGACCAGCAAGAGTTGCGTAGTGGAAACCAGTCTTCTTGATGTTGTCCAGAATTGGCTCAACATCAGCCATTGGGTAACGGTCGCAGCAATCGTTGACCAGAATACCAATGTCGGACTTAACCATCTTGTAGTTGATGTATGGGTAATCCTCTGGCAGGCACTGACGGTTGAAGATAATGCGACCAACAGTGGTCTCAAAACGCTTGGTACCCTCAGTAACGTCCAGGTCCTCATACTGACCGCGGCCAGTCATAACGCGGAAGATAGCGCGATCGCTATCAGCAACATTTGCATCCTTGGAGCTTACGCGGACAACAACCTTTGCCTGAAGATCAAGGTCACGGTTAGCCTCAATAGCCAGAAGAGCATCCTCAAAGCTTGCAAAGGTAAGAGTCTTAGCGTCTTCACCGGTCTTCTCGGAAGTGAGGTAGTAGACACCAAAGACCATATCCTGAGAAGGAACGGTCAGAACCTTACCAGAAGCAGGGCTTCTGAGGTTGTTGCTGGAGAGCATCAGAATGCGAGCCTCTGTCTGTGCCTGAGTAGAAAGTGGCACGTGGACAGACATCTGGTCGCCGTCGAAGTCTGCGTTGAATGGTGCGCAGACCAGTGGGTGCAGGTGGATTGCCTTACCCTCGATAAGGACTGGCTCAAATGCCTGGATAGACAGACGGTGAAGGGTAGGTGCGCGGTTGAGAAGAACGAGGCGATCCTGAATGACCTCATCCAGAACGTCCCAAACAACTGGAGTACCACGGTCAATAGCGCGCTTTGCGCCCTTAATGTTTTCAACCTTGCGGAGCTCAACCAAACGACGCATGACAAATGGCTTGAAGAGCTCAAGTGCCATAGCAGATGGAAGGCCGCACTGGTGCAGCTTCAGGTGTGGGTCAACAACAATGACGGAACGACCAGAGTAGTCAACACGCTTACCCAGAAGGTTCTGACGGAAGCGACCCTGCTTACCCTTAAGGGCCTCAGCAAGAGACTTCAGAGGACGTCCACCACGACCAGTGACTGGACGACCACGGCGACCGTTGTCAAACAGAGCGTCAACGGACTCCTGAAGCATGCGCTTCTCGTTGTTAACAATGATAGAAGGTGCCTCAAGGTCAAGCAGGCGCTTAAGACGATTGTTACGGTTAATAACACGACGATACAAATCGTTTAAGTCGGAAGCTGCAAAACGGCCACCATCAAGCTGAACCATAGGACGAAGATCAGGTGGAATAACTGGTACAACGTCAAGGATCATGTTAGCTGGATCGTTGCCGCCCTTAAGGAAAGCGTCAACAATCTCAAGACGTTTAATGGCCTTCTCGCGCTTCTGCTTCTGAGCATCCTCATTGGCGATAATAGCGCGGAGCTCCTTGGCCTCTTTCTCAAGGTCAATGTTGGAGAGAAGGTCACGTACTGCCTCTGCGCCCATGCCACCCTTGAAGTAGATGCCATAGTAGCGCTTAAGCTCGGAGAACAGACCCTCATCGGAGATGAGCTCTCTGGTCTCAAGCTGCATGAACTTCTCGAAAGCCTCACGACGAAGCGTCTTCTCTTCCTCGTACTCTTCCTCAAGATCAGCGACGCCTGCGCGAATCTCGTCCTCAGAAAGAGGCTCAAAATCGCCAAACTCGTCATCCTGTGGCTGACCCTGCTCGCGAAGGCGTGCGATCTGATCGTCACGCTCTGCGTCAAGCTCTTCGAGGTCTGCTGCAAGCTCCTCACGAAGATCGTCTACGTCAGCCTCACGTGCCTCAGTGTCAACACTGGTGATTACGTAAGATGCAAAATAGAGGACTTTCTCGAGGTCCTTGCTCTTGATGTCAAGAAGACGTGCCAGAGGGAAGCTGGTTGGGCTCTTGAAGTACCAGATGTGGCTTACAGGAGCGGCAAGCTCGATGTGGCCCATGCGGTCACGACGAACCTTTGCGGTGGTTACTTCAACACCGCAGCGCTCGCAGGTAATGCCCTTAAAGCGAATGCCTTTGTACTTACCGCAGGCGCACTCCCAGTCCCTTACAGGTCCAAAGATCTTCTCGCAGAAAAGGCCGTCCTTCTCTGGCTTAAGGGTACGGTAGTTGATGGTCTCAGGCTTCTTTACCTCGCCATAGGACCAACCGCGGATATCATCAGCAGACGCTAGAGAAATTTTAATAGCGTCAAATTCAGTGGAATCGAAATCTGCCACAGTCGCTACTCCTTATCGGTGGTCGCGTCGCCTACAAGTGCGGATGCACCCTCAGCGTCTTGGGACAGGTCGGAAGCGGTTACCTCAGTGAAGCCAAGGTCGTTGAGGATCTCAACAGCGTTCTTCTCCTCAGGATCTGTGACCTTTGCGGTATTTGCACGCTTACGATAGGAGATTGGCTCAATGTCAAGTGCCAGGGAGCGAATCTCTTTGACCAGAACCTTGAAGGACTCAGGAATTCCTGCAGTAGGAATGTTCTCGCCCTTAACAATGGACTCATAGGTCTTAACACGGCCGTTGGTATCGTCAGACTTAACGGTGAGGATCTCCTGGAGGACGTTAGCAGCACCGTATGCATACAGTGCCCAAACCTCCATCTCACCAAAGCGCTGACCGCCGAACTGTGCCTTACCACCCAGAGGCTGCTGGGTAACAAGAGAGTAAGGACCAGTTGAACGTGCGTGGATCTTATCGTCAACCATGTGGCCGAGCTTCAGGATATAAGAAACACCAACGGTAATTGGGCTCTTGAATGCCTCGCCGGTACGACCATCGTAGAGGGTAGTCTTACCACGCTCGTTGAGCTGTGGAACAAACTCCTCACGCATGTCCTCGCCGTACTCCTTGAGAGCCTTGTTGATCATGTTGATGTTGGTGCGGCGAACAATCTCTGCAACGGACTCATCAGTAGCACCGTCAAAGAGTGGTGTTGCAACAGGAATTGGGCCCTCAACGTAACGCTTAGAATCTGCGTCGTCGTCATCCCAACCGTGTGCAGCGCCCCAGCCAAGGTGACACTCAAGCAGCTGACCAACGTTCATACGGGAAGGAACGCCCAGTGGGTCGAGAATAACGTCTACTGGGGTACCGTCTGCCATGTAAGGCATGTCCTCAACTGGGAGAACCTTACAAATAACACCCTTGTTACCGTGGCGACCAGCGATCTTATCGCCCTGCTGGATCTTTCTGCGCTGAGCAACAAAGACGCGGACCAGGTCGTTTACTCCTGGAGGCAGGTCGTCTCCAGCCTCACGGCTGAAGCGAACAACGTCAACAACGCGGCCATAGGAGCCGTGTGGCATCTTAAGGGAAGTATCACGAACATCGTGTGCCTTAGCACCGAAGATTGCGCGAAGCAGGCGCTCTTCTGCGGTCAGAGCAGTCTCACCCTTAGGAGTGACCTTACCAACCAGAATATCGCCAGGGCCAACCTCAGCGCCGATGCGGATGATACCGTCATCGTCGAGGTTTGCGAGCATGTCCTCACCAAGGTTTGGAATCTCGCGGGTAATCTCCTCAGCACCAAGCTTGGTGTCACGAGCATCAATCTCGTGGCGGGAAATGTTAACGGAAGTCAGAAGGTCTTCCTGAACAACGCGCTCGGAGACGATAATACCGTCCTCGTAGTTGTAGCCTTCCCATGGCATGTAAGCAACGGTAAGGTTTGCACCAAGTGCCAGCTCAGAGTGGTCAACAGATGGACCGTCTGCGATTGGCTGGCCTTTCTCAACCTGCTGTCCAACCGTAACAATTGGACGGTGGTTGATGCAAGTGGACTGGTTGGAGCGCTCGTACTTAGGAAGATCGTAGCGCTGAGAACCGTGCTCATCGGAGTAGATGACAACGTGAGCTGCATCAACCTCGGTGACCTCGCCGGCAAACTCTGCGCAAATAAGCTCACCAGAGTCCTGAGCTGCGCGGCCCTCCATGCCAGTTCCAACAAATGGAGCGTGGGACTGAATCAGAGGCACTGCCTGACGCTGCATGTTTGCACCCATGAGGGTACGCTTTGCGTCGTCGTGCTCAAGGAATGGAATGAGGTTAGCTGCGACGGAGAGAAGCTGACGTGGAGAAACGTCCATGTAGTCAACGTCCTCAACAGGAACCTGTGCAGGTGCACCGAAGGAACCGTCGAAGTCGCGGGTACGTGCAATAACGCGGTCTGCATCAACAATCTTGCCGTCTGCGTCAACCTCAACAAACTTCTTAGACTTAGGGTCAATTGGGGTGTTAGCAGGAGCAATAATGTGATTCTCCTCCTCATCTGCAGTCATCCAGACAATGTCGTCAGAGACAACACCGCCTGTGACCTTACGATAAGGAGCCTCGATAAAGCCGTACTCATTTACGTGAGCGTACAGTGCCAAGGAGCCGATAAGACCAATGTTTGGTCCCTCAGGAGTCTCGATTGGGCACATACGGGAGTAGTGCGAGTTGTGAACGTCGCGGACTGCGGTAGGAACGTTGGTACGACGGCTGGAGCCGGACTTGTGTCCTGCAAGACCGCCAGGTCCCAGAGCAGAAAGACGACGCTTGTGGGTCAAACCAGCAAGTGGGTTTGCCTGGTCCATGAACTGCGAAAGCTGAGAAGAACCGAAGAACTCCTTGATTGCAGCAACAATTGGACGGATGTTAATCAGAGACTGCGGAGTGATGTCGTCTGCGTCCTGAGATGCCATACGCTCACGAACAACGCGCTCCATACGGCTCATACCAATGCGGAACTGGTTCTGGACCAGCTCACCAACGGTACGGACGCGGCGGTTGCCAAAGTGGTCAATGTCATCAAGGTGCTTAGACTCATCACCTGCATGCACTGCAAGAAGGTACTGAAGAGCTGCGACAATGTCCTCTTTGGTAAGGACACGAACATCTGCAGGAATCTCTTCCTCAAGCTTTTTGTTGATCTTGTAACGACCAACGCGAGCAAGGTCATAGCGCTGCTCGTTGAAGAAGAGGCCGTCAAGCAGAGAACGGGCGGAGTCAACAGTTGGTGGCTCGCCTGGACGCTGACGACGATAAATCTCGATAAGAGCATCCTCACGTGTAGTTGCAACGTCACGCTCAAGTGTGTTGCGAACAACATCGGAATCACCAAGGAGCGAGAGAATCTCGTCATCGGTAACAGCAATGCCAAGTGCACGGAGGAAGACGGTAGCGCTCTGGCGACGCTTGCGGTCAATGGAGACGACCAGGTGGCCGCGCTTATCAACCTCAAACTCAAGCCATGCACCACGTGCAGGAATGAACTGAGACTTGTGGACCAGAACACCGTTGTCCATCTCTGACGAGAAGTACACGCCAGGTGAACGAACGAGCTGCGAAACCACAACGCGCTCAGAACCGTTGATGATGAAGGTACCGCGCTCGGTCATCAATGGGAAATCACCCATGAAGACAAGCTGCTCCTTCATCTCACCAGTCTCTTTGTTGACAAAACGAACGTCAACAAAAAGGGGTGCTTGATATGAAATGTCTTTTGCACGACACTCAGCCATTGAATTGGCGGGGTCGCCGAACTGATGGTCACCAAAGGTGACCTGCATGGTTCCAGCGCTGTTCTCAATTGGCGAGAACTCAGCGAAGGACTCTGCAAGGCCCTCTCCCATAAAGCGCTCAAATGATTCCTTCTGTACAGAAATCAGATTTGGCAGCTCCATAGCTGCGGGAATCTTACTGAACGTCCTGCGTCCAGTATGCGCCTGAGGCGTGGTGAGGGAAGTCTTTTTAGCGGTAGACACCAGGTTGTCCTCCTTCAAAAGGGTGGAAGGTGGCAATTGTCGCAACCTAGTAATTTAGTCAAGATTTTAATGCGCGTCAACAGAAAAACACTTGATTTTTTAAGACGTTTTGACTATATTATCGCGTTTATGTTTTTCAACTGCACAAACGTTATGTTGCAGGTAAATCCTTAACTAACTCGTCTTTTCTAGTTGTGAAGATTTTGTGGAGAAGGTCTACGGAGACAGAAATAGCTTTCGGTGAGCGGCGCTCCCCCGCCACGTCGCTTCACACGGCGCTCCATACGCCTCGAGCGCACGGGTTTCTCGCCGGGCGCGGGTACGAACGCGGTTGCGTGCGCACGGGTTTCTCGCCACACGCACCGACCTTTTGCTGCACGCGCCGACCTTTTGCTGCACGCGCCTGAAAAGTGCAAAGAATCTGTATTTGAGCCACCGATTCTTTAACAAAATCAGGCAAATCCACAGATTCTTTTGCATTTTTAGGCAAAAGTTACAGATTCTTTGAGGAAATCAGGCGCGAGAAAACTAAGACAAGTCACGTAGGAAGCTAGAGCAATCACGCAGGATTTATGAGCCTGAAATGGACACCAAGTCTGAGCAAAAGTACTCAGACAAGGCGAGAAAAACAGGCAAATCGCTCAGACATGGCGAGAAAATCCGGCAAAATCGCTCAGACTTGATGCACTTTTCAGGCTGCAGCAAAGCGCTCAGACTTGATGCACTTTTCGGGCTGCTGCAAAAGCGCCTTAGCTCCATGCGCCCCGAGCGGACGGGTTTCTCGGCAGGCAAATAAAAAAGAGGCCAGACCGAAGTCTGACCTCTCCAGTAAGCAATGTAGGATGGACTTACTTAAGGGTGACGGTAGCGCCAGCCTCCTCGAGCTGAGCCTTAGCAGCCTCAGCGTCCTCCTTCTTAGCGCCCTCGAGGACTGCCTTAGGAGCACCCTCGACGACCTCCTTTGCCTCCTTGAGGCCAAGGTTGGTAAGAGCACGGACAACCTTGATGACGCCGATCTTGTTGTCGCCGAAGCCCTCGAGAACAACGTCAAAGTTGGTCTTCTCCTCTGCCTCCTCAGCAGCGCCACCAGCTGCAGGAGCAGCAGCGACAGCTACAGGAGCAGCAGCGGAAACGCCAAAGACGTCCTCAAGCTCGTGAACGAGCTCAGAAAGCTCGAGTGCTGGCATCTCTTTAAGGGCCTCAATGATCTCATCTTTAGTGACAGCCATGTCAATTCTCCTTTTTAAACGATGCAGCCTTTGTACTGCATCTGGGCAAAAGCCCGGCTTGTATGTGTGCGTTTAAGTGCGTCTACACTCTCACGCGGTTTGCGCCAATGCGCGGGTACAACAAAACGTTGCTTATGCAGCGTTCTTCTGATCTGCGACTGCAGAAAGAGCGGTTGCGAGTCCACGAGCTGGACCAGCGCAAACCTGTGCAATACCGGTAAGTGGGCTTGCAACAACGAAGACAAGCTTTGCAATGAGCTCCTCGCGAGAAGGAAGATCTGCGTAAGCCTTTGCCTCGTCAGCAGTAAGTGCCTGACCATCAGCGATACCACCAATGAACTCAACTTTCTTGAGCTTCTTGGCCTGATCCTTGATGACCTTAGCGGCCTCGACAGGATCATTCTCATAGAAAACGTATGCGCAGGTACCGGCGAGCATCTCGTCAATCTCTGGCATACCAGCGTTCTTAAGAGCAATCTTGACGATGTTGTTCTTATAGACCTTCATGTGAGCGCCTGCTGCGGTAAGTGCGCGGCGAAGCTCCTGAGTCTCCTTTACGGAGAGACCACGATAGTCGATAACAAACAGGCCCTTGGAGTTGTCGAGAGAAGCGGAAACCTTCTCGAGCAAATCAAGTTTAGACTGAGCTGGCATGTAGTACACCTCCTTTATCATGTCTTAGGCACGAGCGCCAACAGGTGCGGCCCTCACATGAAAAGACCCCACTTTGGCAACCAAAGCGGGGTCTGGATGTACTAATCTCAAGACCACCTCGGCAGGCGGGAATTCCCATTAAGCCTTGGATTCAAGGCGCCGGCTGTCTTTGGCAGCGAACGTGCAACTACAAGACGTCTGTCTTGCGTTGGATATTGTGCAGCAAAAAACTATCCAAGTCAAGGTTGAGTGCACAATTTCTTTCTCTTCACAAAAATTTGACGAGAAAGGCGGTCGAGCTGCGGCCCCAACTCAAACGCGGCACAATTGCACCTTAGTTGCAGACCGCCTATGCCGACCACGCGCTTCAAGCCGCATGCACGCTGCAAGAAAAATCCGGTACCTGCAAGCAGATACCGGATTAAACGTGCTAGGTACTTCTAAGCGTAAAGCTTAGTCCTCCATAAGGTTACGAACCTTGGTTGGATCAACCTTGATGCCAGGGCCCATAGTAGAGGAAATAGCAACGGTCTTGACGTACTTACCCTTAGCGCTGGATGGCTTGACGCGAATAATCTCAGAGAGAAGTGCGCCATAGTTCTCAACAAGCTGCTGGACCTCAAAAGAAGCCTTGCCGATTGCAACGTGGCAGATACCAAAACGGTCTGCACGATACTCAACACGACCAGCCTTGAGCTCGTTAACCATCTTTGCAACATCCATGGTAACGGTGCCGAGCTTAGGGTTAGGCATAAGGCCACGAGGACCAAGAACACGACCAAGACGGCCAACCTTACCCATCATCTGAGGGGTTGCGATTGCTGCGTCAAAGTCAAGCATGCCCTTCTCGACCTCTGCGATGAGCTCGTCGCCACCGACGATGTCAGCGCCAGCTGCCTCAGCCTCGCGGGCCTTCTCGCCCTCTGCGAAGACTGCAACGCGAACGGTCTTACCAGTGCCGTGAGGCAGAGAAATGGAACCGCGGACGTTCTGGTCAGCCTTACGAGTATCGACACCAAGGCGAATTGCTACCTCAATGGTCTCGTCAAACTTAGCAGTTGCAAGCTCCTTAGACAGGGTTACTGCCTCTTTTGGGCTGTAGAGGTTTGCACCGTCTACCTTGTCAACTGCATTCTTGTAGTTCTTTCCGTGCTTAGGCATTATGTACCTCCTGTGGTTAGCGGGCGTCTGCCCTCCCACTCCTGCATCTTCCGTCCGCAGCTGCTCCCTCTTGGCGAGAAACCCAACTACGTGCACTAACGTCGGATGCTCTGACAAAAACAACCGTCAGCCACACACATGGCTGACGGGAGTAAACACTACTCGGCGATGGTTACACCCATGGAACGAGCGGTACCAGCGACGATCTTCTTTGCAGCCTCAATGTCGTTTGCGTTGAGGTCAGGCATCTTAATCTCAGCGATCTTGGTGAGCTGCTCCTGGGAGAGCTGGCCAACCTTATCACGCTGAGGAACACCGGAACCACCCTTGAGGTGAAGCTCCTTCTTGATGAGCTGAGCTGCTGGAGGAGTCTTGGTTACGAAGTCAAAGGAACGATCCTCGTAAACAGAAATCTCGACTGGAATGATGTCGCCAGCCTTGTCCTGAGTTGCAGCGTTGAATGCCTGGCAGAACTGCATAATGTTGACCTGTGCAGCACCCAGAGCTGGTCCTACTGGAGGAGCTGGGTTTGCCTGGCCTGCAGGAATCTGCAGCTTAATAAAGTTAACAACCTTCTTTGCGGGCATGTTAAGCCTCCTGTTTGAATACGTTTGAGTCTATTCTCGCGCACTCCCGAGAAGCAATCCACAAGGGACGAGAAGTGCGGGATAAGCCGTTAGTTACTAGTCTATCAGGGAAATCTGATCCATGGTGAGCTCAACCGGAGTCTCGCGACCAAAGATGGTGAGCATAACCTTGATCTTGCCGGACTCTGCGTTGACCTCAGAAACAGTTCCGTCGAAGTCAGCGAGAGGACCAGAAAGAACGTGAATTGCCTGACCGACCTCAATATTGGTTGCTGTACGCTTAGGTACAGGGCCACCCGTCTTCATACCGCCGCGGCGCATGATCTTATCGAACTCATCACGACGCAGAGGAACTGGCTTGCCGTCAATGCCAACAAAACCAGTTACGCCTGGGGTGTTGCGAACAACAGCCCAAGTATTGTCATCCAGCTCCATGCGAACAAGAACGTAACCTGGGAAAACCTTGGACTCTTTGGTCTCGCGCTTACCGCCGTCCTTGACCTCAGTAACTTCCTCAGTAGGAATCTGAATATCAACAACAGCACGCTCAAGGCCATAGGTCTCAATACGATGCTCAAGGTCTGTCTTTACCTTGTTCTCATAACCTGAATAGGTGTGAACTACATACCAGCGCTTAGCCATTGATTATCCCCTCAGTCCAGTAAAGGCGACGAGACCAGCAACAATGCCAGTATCAACCAGCCAAGTTACCAAGCCAAAGAAAATGATTGTTGCAATTACGGCTACAGAGAAACCAGCAAGCTCAGAGCTTGAAGGCCACACAACGCGGTGCATTTCTGTACGAACGCCTGCAAAGTAAGCACCCAGGCGGCCAAAGAAGCCAGGGTTAGCGTTACGCTGAATGGACTTCTCCTGCTTCTTTGCCTCGACCTTAGTGGCCTTAGCAGAAGCTTCAGGAGTAGCTTCAGCCTGAAGGGCCTCACGCTGGGCGCGCTCTTCTGCGCGAGCCTTACGTGCGCTCCTCTTATTGCGCTCCTTATTTGCCATCCTACGCTCCCTTGGATGTTATACCTACATACAAACCGGCCAACCCTTATGGGAAGGCCGGTGAAGTTATCTGGCAGGCCAGGAAGGACTCGAACCCTCAACAAACGGTTTTGGAGACCGCCGCTCTACCATTGGAGCTACTGGCCTAGAACGAACCCACCTAGCCTAGCGGGTCTCGCGATGTACCGTGTGCTTGTGGCACCATGGGCAGTACTTCTTCAACTCCATACGATCTGGGTTGTTGGACTTATTCTTGTCCGTAGTGTAATTACGACGCTTGCACTCAGTGCAGGCGAGAGTAACGAGTGTACGCATTGATCCTCCTGAACACGGTCACGAGATGTATTCTCGAAATGTGACGCGGTTGCTTAGGTTAGCACCCACTACCCAGAGATGTCAATACTTTTCTCTAATTACTCTAGGCGTTCACATATTTTTTCTCGACAAAAAACCCGGCGCGCAAAAAGCACGCCGGGCAAGTTAGCAACTTTAAAAGAAGTTACTCGATAACGGTGGAAACACGGCCATCGCCGACGGTGTGGCCACCCTCGCGGATAGCGAACTTCAGACCCTGCTCAAGAGCGATTGGGTGAATGAGCTCGCAACCAACGGTGATGTGGTCGCCAGGCATAGCCATCTCTACCTTGCCACCGTTTGCATCGGTGAGCTCGTAGATGTCGCCGGTTACGTCAGTTGTACGGAAGTAGAACTGTGGACGGTAACCAGAGAAGAATGGGGTGTGACGGCCGCCCTCTTCCTTAGTAAGAACGTAAACCTCACCGGTGAACTTCTTGTGTGGAGTAACTGAACCAGGCTTGCAGAGAACCTGACCGCGCTCGATGTCCTCGCGCTTAACACCACGAAGAAGAATACCAACGTTGTCGCCAGCCTCGCAGAAGTCCATGGTCTTACGGAACATCTCAATGCCGGTAGCAACAGAGTTCTGAGTTGGCTTAATACCAACGATCTCGACTGGATCGTTGAGCTTGAGCTCACCACGCTCAACACGGCCGGTAGCAACGGTACCACGACCAGAAATGGTCATGACGTCCTCGATTGCCATCAGGAATGGCTTCTCGTTGTCACGAGCTGGTGTTGGGATGTAGGAGTCAACGGTGTGCATGAGCTCACGGATGGACTCAACCCACTTCTCCTCGCCGTTAAGAGCGCCGAGAGCGGAACCACGGATGATTGGAAGGTCATCGCCTGGGAAGTCGTACTCGGAGAGAAGGTCACGAGTCTCCATCTCGACGAGGTCGATGAGCTCGTCATCGTCGACCATGTCGCACTTGTTCAGGAAGACGACGATGTAAGGAACGCCGACCTGACGTGCGAGAAGAATGTGCTCACGAGTCTGAGCCATAGGACCGTCGGTTGCAGCAATAACGAGGATTGCGCCGTCCATCTGAGCTGCACCAGAAATCATGTTCTTGATGTAGTCTGCGTGGCCAGGGCAGTCGACGTGAGCGTAATGGCGCTCCCAAGTCTCGTACTCAACGTGAGCAACGGAAATGGTAATACCACGCTGACGCTCCTCTGGAGCCTTATCGATGTTCTCGAAGGCGGTATAGTCTGCCTTGCAGCCCTCGGTCTCAGAGAGAACCTTGGTGATTGCTGCGGTAAGGGTAGTCTTACCGTGGTCGACGTGACCAATGGTACCGATGTTTACGTGTGGCTTTGTGCGGTCAAACTTTTCCTTGGCCATTGCCAATCCTCCTTCTGGAACTAACCCTCGGGCTAGACCGTGGTGAAAAAACGTCTGTTTATACTCAACGGCGCAAATGTCTAGGACATGTACGCCGTAAAGAGTCTGGTACCGGCGACTGGATTCGAACCAGTGACGTCACGGGTATGAGCCGTGTGCTCTAACCAGCTGAGCTACGCCGGCATAAATGCCGCTTGAAAAATGGAGCCCGCGACCGGATTTGAACCGGTGACCTCTTCGTTACCAACGAAGTGCTCTACCTACTGAGCTACACGGGCGTGGTGGGGATACTTGGACTCGAACCAAGGAACCCAGAGGGAGCGGATTTACAGTCCGCCGCAGTTGCCGCTGTGCCATATCCCCGAATGCCGTTTTCAAGCACTCTAGAAGCAATTGTGTACGCTGTTTACCTTGCAGTTTAACGTACGCAGGAAGTCTAGTTGATCTTCCAATTACCTCTCAAGCGGGAAAATATTACGATTGAATAAAAATCTTGTCAACGTAATCCACCCAACCGGGCGTATCTTATCAAATTTTTTCCACAATTCCAAGCGGTTTTCTCGACAAACGGACACGGGCTTTAGCGGTTGTCTATAGGAGCCATACGCGATACGTCGCGAATGCCCCAAAATTTGCACGAAAAAAGCCAGGCAATGCCTGGCTGAAAATTCAAGTGGTGCCGCCACCAGGCTTCGAACCCGGGACCTACTGATTACAAGTCAGTTGCTCTACCAGCTGAGCTATAGCGGCATCAAGTGCAGAGGATATTCTATAGACTTTTCTGGCTTTGGTCTAGTCTCAATTTTCGAGAAATTTTTCTCCACAAACTGGTCAATATGGCTCGTAGGAGCGCTGCCCTTCTGTGGGGGTGAACTTGGTACAAATGCGCTGTCTGATTAAGTTTAGTCAGCCTGAAAAGTACATCATGTCTGAGTAAAACAGCTCAGACATGACGAGAAAAACCGGCAAAACACTCAGACTTGGCGCACTTTTCCGGCAAATCGTTCAGACTTGGCGAGAAAATCAGGCACGATGAAAGCGCCCATGAACCACACCAGATTCAAAAGTCACGTCACGAAATGCCGCCTGAAAAGTGCAAAGATTCTGTATTTAAGCCACCGATTCTTTAACAAAATCAGGCAAATCCACAGATTCTTTGCTGTTATCAGGCAGAATTTACAGATTCTTTGCAGAAATCAGGCGCGCTGATTGCGCCCAGGCACGTCGAGTGCATTGGCACGTCAGTCAAATTGGCGCGTCAGGTGCATTGGCGCGTCAGTCAAATTGGCATGTTGAGTGCGTGAGAAGCTGACCTAGCTGCCTATTTACCTAGCAGCTTCCAGAGTTTCTCGCGTTGTTCTGGAGAAATACGGTCTTCAAGCGTCATGCGCGTACTGACCTGATCGCGACGCATCTCTTCGACAACGTTATCTGCTTGGGAAATCTCGTGGACCAGTGATGCGCTTGCAATGCGCGTGACCTCGCCGGGGCCAAAGCCGGCCGTAGCGCGAATGTCCCTGTCCGACGTGACCAGAAATACCTTGCGACCAGCCTCTCGCGCGTCCGTGACCAGGCGCTCGATGACGCTGTCCGCAGACTCCCCTGTCTCGGAGAAGACCAGCTGCACGCCAGCGTGACTGCGTTCTGGACGGTCGTCGTTTACGTTTCCCTTTCCGTCGAACACAATAACGGCCTCGTAGGTGCCCTGCGCAAACGTGGCAACGTCAGAAATGAGCGCCAAACGGGCGCGATAAAACGGATCGGTGTTGAGGTGATAGGCTCTCTCAGCAGCGGTTTCTTGCGCAGAAGAGCCACGCTCATCCAGCAACGCCTCATAGCGAGGAGTTGCCAACATGACGTTATAGCCATCGACTACAAGCAGCGATTTTTTCTGAGCCATACCTTACGCTTCCTGGGCCTATGCTTCCTGAGTTTACGCTTCCTGAGTCCTGCGGAGCCACTCGTAGCACATGACCGTTGTTGCCTGAGCAACGTTCAGGGACTCTACCTGGCCAAACTGAGGAAGTTTGCAGGTAAAATCGCACTTCTCGAGCATAAGGCGAGAAATTCCTGAGCCCTCGGAGCCCATGACAAGTGCAAGACGGCCTCCCATAGGAGCCTCCCACACGGACTGAGTGGCGTGCTCCGTAGAGCCACATGTCCAAAAACCTGCGGCTTTAAGCTCTTCAAGAGCGCGCGGCAGATTAGAAACCTGTGCAATTGGCAGGTGAAGCACGGCTCCTGCGGAAGTCTTGTATGCTCCAACGCCGACTCGGGCGGCGCGAGCGTTTGCAATAACAACGCCGGCTGCGCCAACTACCTCGGCACTTCGGACGATTGCACCAAAGTTTCCCTCGTCAGTGACGTGATCCAAGACCACAACCAGAGCGTTTTCTGAACCAGCGCGCTGAATGATTTCAGAGAGGTCAGCGTAGGCAAAAGGCTGCGTACGGACAATAACGCCCTGGTGAGCGCCGTGGCTTGAAAGTGAGTCAAGCACGGGCTTTGCGACACGCTCGACAGGAATACCCTCCTGCTCAAGCTGACGTGCAAGCGCCTCAATCTCTTGGTCTTTCTGTCCACTTGCAGCCTGTACCAGCGCATTCTTCAAAGGAATGCCCACAGTCAGCTCCTCAGCTACTGCGCGACGACCCTCGATAAGATCGGTTGCTGGCTTTTTGTTGCCAGGACGTCCAGCGCCAGCACCTCGCTGTCCACCAGCGCTTCGCTGTCCGCGAGTGCCCTGAGCTGCGCGTGTGCCTTGTGCGGAGCGGCCGCCCTTTGAGCCCTGGCCATTCTTGGCGCCAAAATAACCGCCCCAGTCGGCAGACTTCTTGGAGCCACGACCCGCGCCGCCACGACCCGTAGCGCCGCCGCGTCCAGCTGCTCCACGGCCAGCAGCGCCCTCGGAGCGCGTGTTTTTAGAGGTAGAGCGCTGATTTCTTGCCATAGTTAGTCTGCCTTACGCTTAAGTCGAGCGCCAGCGGCGGTATCTTCAATCAAAAGTCCAAGCTCAGCAATGCCGTCTCTAATTTGATCGGCAACTGCCCAGTTCTTCTGGGAGCGAGCTTCCTGACGAGCGGCAAGCAAAGCCTCTGCAGCCTCGTCGGCTGACGAACCCTCATAGCCTGCGACCTGCGCAGCAAGTGCCACAAGCTCCTCTGGTAAATCAGAGGTAGACGCTGCCTGAGTCAAATCGATTCCCAGAGCGCCCGTGAGCTCGCACAACATATCTGCTGCACGGAGAACAGGACTTGCGCCAACGTTCTGGCCGACCTCTGCAAGATACGTATTTGCAGCAGTTACCAGCGCAAAAATAGCAGCAAGTGCTCCTGCGGTGTTGAAATCGTCATCCATCTGAGCGTCAAACTCACTCTGAGCTGTGTTAATAGCCTCAGCAAGCGTGCAATCAGCATCGGAAAGTTCGTGCTGAGCAGAAGACTGCTTGAAAGCCCAACGGAGATTTGCAACGCAGGTCTTCATGCGCTCAAGCGTACCAACGGTACCCTCAAGACGCTCAAACGAGAAATCAAGTGGTGCACGATAGTGCGTCTGAAGCATCAAAAGTCTTACTGCATCTGCAGGGTACTTGTCCAAAACTCCCTTGAGCGTGTAGAAGTTGCCCAAAGACTTGGACATCTTTTCACCGTCAACGCGAAGCATTCCGGTGTGCATCCAATAATTGGCGAGAGGAGCGTGCCAGGCACAAGACGCCTGAGCGGTCTCGTTCTCATGATGAGGGAATACCAGGTCAGATCCACCACCGTGAATGTCAATTGGAGTGCCCAGGTAGCGATGAATCATTGCACAGCACTCACTGTGCCAACCTGGACGACCTTCTCCCCAAGGGCTTGTCCAGCTAGGCTCACCAGGCTTTGCCGCTTTCCAGAGTGCAAAGTCAAATGGATCGCGTTTCTCGTCATTAACCTCGACGCGCTCACCTGCACGAAGCTGATCAAGATCTCGGCCAGAAAGCACACCATAGCCGTGGTCAGAACGGACCGAGAAGTACACGTCGCCCGAAGGGACCGCGTAAGCGTGGCCCTGATCAATCAAAGATTGAATCATCTGAAGCATAGCTTCAATCTCGTGCGTTGCGCGAGGACGAATATCTGGATCAAGAATATTAAAGCGATGCATCTGCTCGATAAACGCCTGAGAAAACTCTTCAGAAACCTCTTGAGCAGTCCTTCCCTGCTCAATGGCGCGCTGAATAATCTTGTCATCAACGTCAGTCAGGTTCTGAGCGAAGGTGACCTCATAACCCTTGTGCATCAGATAACGGCGAATAACGTCAAACGAGAGGAAGGTACGGGCGTTTCCGATGTGAATCTGATCGTAAACCGTAGGACCGCACACGTACATGCGGATTTTGCCCTCATCAATTGGCTTGAACTCTTCTTTTTTATGCGTCTGAGTGTTATAGACAAGCATGCATACTCCTCGCAACCATTGTGTATTGGTGTAAGTATAAACGGTTTGTGGAAAACCTTTAAGTTCCATACCTTACTAATCAAGATTCAATTTTGTTACCGTTTACGGATTAGTGCTGGATTGTTTTTTTTGTTTTATTAAACTTGACGAATAAAAATTTTAAGAATTTATATTTGAATCAAAACTGCAAAGAACAGAAGACAAAAAAATCTTGCTCTTAACAACTTCAGAAGGTGATTCGAATGAGTAAGTTTTTTAACATTATCCGCTACTGTATATCTACCATTCTGGATAAGGGCAGTCTTGCGATATTTCTCTTTTTATCATTCTTTGTCACAGCGCTTATGGTGATCCAGCCGCTTCTTGTTGGATTTGTAATTAATCTTTTTATTGCAGGAACAACTTGGAATGAAATACTTTTCTATTGCGCTGTAGTTGCCGCACTAGGAATCCTTATTGCCGGCTGCTCCTATCTTGCTAAAACACGCTATTGTCAGTTGCAGATTGATTCTGCGTTTACTATTGAGCGACAGCTAATTGACAAGATTCAACATGCAGATTCATCGTTTTTCTCGTCATATGATTCTGGACATTATCGCCAGACAGTAAATAACGACGCTAATGACGTTTCAATGTTTATACTTACACAATGTGTGAGCTTTGCAACAACTGTGGTCTCCGTCATAGGCACGCTTGCGATTATTTTATATTTGAACCCATTAACCGCTCTTGTAACAGCTGTTCTGCTATTGGTGAGTTTTATTATCTATAAGCAAATCCAAGCTTCAGCCTATAAAAGATACAAAGAATCTAAAGAACTGCGGTCCCAGTATGGATCGATTGAACTCTCGCAGTTCACTGATGTAGATTTCATCAGGCGTCATTCCCTCTTTGAGCGTTTCTTTAATCAGCACTATGCCGTCAATCAAAAACTTCGTAGCGCCATTCATGAGCAGTACAAACTTGAGTTTGGCGTACAAGAATTAAACAATGCTGTGATTGCTGTATTCCAAGCCATTGTCTTTATTACCTGTGCATATCAAATTTTCCTTGGGGCACTGCAGCCTGGCTATATTGCAACTATCTCAAGCTATTTTGTATCACTCTTAGGTTCTATTACGCTTCTTATGGAATTTGGCATGGCTTATCAGAGCATTACGGTAAGTATTAATCGAATTGAGCAGATTCTTGATTTACCTCAAGAATCCGTTGGTAACATCATTCCATCAGAGAACGTCAATCAAATTACCTGCACAAATGTATCTTTCTCTTATCCACATACAAATAAAGTACTGATGAACAACTTGTCTTGTAGTTTTGCAAAAGGAAATATATACGCCATTACCGGTGGAAACGGTACAGGCAAATCAACATTTCTGAAGCTCATTAACGGAGAGTGGTCTTCTCACCTATCAGGCAGTATTGCTATAAATGAGGACTTGCTGGCTCAAATTAATCAGTATGAACTCCGAAAAAATACTCTTGGATTTACCGAGCAAGAGCCAAGCATTGTTGACGATACGGTAAGAAATAATCTGACTCTACTCTGCAAAAACCAACCAACAGATGAAGAGATAATCAGCTATATCAAGCTATTCAATTTGGAAAAATTGCTGCTTGGTGACGATCAAAATCTTGACGTTCGCCTGGGTGAACGAAGCTCTGCTATCTCTGGTGGAGAAAAGCAAAAGATTGCAATTATCCGCATGATGCTTATGAACCCAAGTGTTATGTTGCTTGACGAGCCAACCTCTGCATTAGATCAGAACAGTGTTGCTGTTCTTCTTGATCTTCTGAAGAAGGTCAAACAAGACCACATAATACTTCTCATATCTCATGACCCTAAAGTGGTGGAGGCAGCCGATCATATCGTTGAGCTGTAATTTATTGCGCGCTACGTCCCAGCAGCACAACTGCCCAGGCAGCAATACCTTCTTGAGTGCCCACAAAACCAAGGCCTTCGGTGGTGGTTGCTTTTACGCCAACTTTATCTGGCGTAACGCCCATGACCTCCGCCATGCGGTTTCTCATAGCGTCGCGATGAGGAAGCAGTTTAGGAGCTTGAGCTGCAACGGTGCAGTCACAGTCCAGAAGCTCAAAGCCCTTATCGCGAACAAGCTGCATAACATGGGACAGAAGCACCATAGAATCAGCACCCTCATAAGCAGGGTCTGTATCGGGGAAAAGCTGGCCAATGTCACCGGCACGCATGGCTCCTAGCAGGGCATCCATAAGTGCATGAGCCAAAACGTCAGCATCGGAGTGGCCGAGAAGACCCTTGGTGTGCTCAATTTTGACGCCACCTAAGATAAGATCTCTGCCCTCTACCAGGCGATGAACATCGTATCCGTGGCCGATTTTAAGCTCTGGCATGCTCACTCTACAGCCCCACTTCCGGTTGCACCTTCTACCAGGCGTCGGCTGAGTGTAGCCTCAACAATTGCAAGGTCAGACGGGTACGTGACCTTCACGTTTTCTCGTTGCGACTCAACGCACATCACCGTAAGACCAAGTCGCTCAACTAACGACGAGTCATCGGTTCCCTGGTAGCCCTCCTGACGAGCTACTTCGTGAGCTTCAACGAGCGTGCGCGTCTTGAACACCTGAGGGGTCTGAGCAGCCCAGAAAGTAGAGCGGTCAGGCGTATCTACAATGGTTGCACCATCTACGCGCTTCAGCGTATCAGTTGCGCGATGAGCCAAAATTGCTCCCGCAATCTTAGGCGACTTGCGAACTGTACCAATAACCTGCTCAATGGTCTCTACCTCAATGAGCGGGCGAACCGCATCATGAACAGAAACAAAATCATATCCAGCAGGCACTACCTGGAGCGCGTTGTAAACCGATTCCTGCCTGGTAGCACCAGACGTTGCAAAGTGAACAGGCTTGTGGAGCACAAGCTTGCCCACAACACCCTCTTGAACTGCAGCGCGTTTCTCGTCAGAGCAAGCAATCACAATATGAGCCACGCTTGGTGCGTGATCAAACGCAAGGATTGACCAGCTCATCAGCGGAAGACCGCAGACAGAAATAAACTGCTTACCGTCAGGATACCCAAAGCGCTCGCCAATGCCGCCAGCCACAATGACGGCCACGGTATCGGCTTTTGCTCCACGTGTTGTGAGGCGAGAAGGACGTGGCTTTGACACGACCTTTGCACAGGTGCTGCTTGCAGCCATTATTCTGACTTACCCCACATTCTGCGGAGACTGTTAGCAAGTGCACCGGGGTTCTCGACACCCAGAGATTTGAGGCTTGATGTATCGTTTTCTGCAACGTGAAGCAGCTGCTGCAGGTTGTCGTAGGCGTCAACAATTCTGGCCGCAATCTCATCGTTGACCACGTGAACGCGGGAAAGTGTGCGCAGGCCCAGAGGCTCCATGGACGCATCTTCTCCGCGGCCATCGGAGTAGCCCAGAATCTGACCAACGCTTTCTGCGGAACGTAGCTCGGTATTGGCTGTCTCGTGGAAGCGGCGGCGAATGGCGCGCGCCTCTTCAGCGGAAGAATCTACGGCGTAGTCGCGAATCATCAGATTATAGGCCTCGTCGATACCACCCAAATATTCCTCGCGCTGCATGGCAGTGGTTTTTCCCTCGCTACCTAGCTCCAAAAGACAAGAATCAAGCTGGTCAGCGGCACTCAAAAGAACCTCAAACAGGTAGAAAATGCCTGCTACATCGCCCAGGGTGACGTAGTTATCAAGCTCAAGAGCAGTTAGGCGTAAAAGCGCGCGATCAAGCTGCTGGCGTGTATTTTGCATAGCAACCGAGAGCTGATTGACGGTAGACATAATGGCTGGTACTGACTTCAGCGGAATAACGTGACCATCAACGTAGACGGTAATCAACGAACGGCGAGAAGACACTGCAATCACAATAGACTTGGTGAGCAAGCTCATGCGAGCGGCAGTACGGTGGCGAGTGCCTGTCTCTGCAGTTGGAAGCGTTGCGTCAGGATTGAGGTGGAAGTTGGCGCGCAGAATTCTGGTGAGGTCTTTGTCAACCACCACGGCACCATCCATCTTGCAAAGCTCAAACAATCGATTTGCTGTGAAAGAAACATCAAGTTTGAAACCATCTCCGCCCGCAGCAAGGACGTTTTCTGTATCTCCTACACAAATGAGGGCACCCAAGCGGCCAGCGATAATCATGTCCAGTGCAACGCGGAGCGCTGTGCCAGGGGCAGTCATCTTCAGAGCGGTGGCAATACGGTCCTCGTTTTCTGTTGCGCTTGGATCAAGTTGCGTTGGCTCCATGGCTCTCCCTCAATTACTTGCAGCTTACAGGCTGCGTTTTGCAATCTGGTACGTTTACGGCTTCAATTTGTTTCAACATTTCAAGTATACGGTTTTGTTGCCGGCGCGTGTAGTGACGGTTTGGAGAAGATGGGTTTCTCGACAAGAGCATCTGCCAAGAGAACTGTGCGTTTCAGCTGCGATACAAAAAGACCCGAGGCAGAACCTCGGGTCGAAATGTCTTACTCGGCGGAGGACATCAGGTCGGACGAGCCGCCTGCGCTACCCTGTGGCAGCGAGGATGGTCCCATACTGACATCCATCTGGTCAAGCTGCGCCATTGTCTCTTTCTTGCGAGGCTCAGGGATAACGCCTGTGGTCTTGGTGAACACAAGCTTCTTGCCCTCAGCGTCAACATCAACAGCAACAATATCACCTGCGGTCCACTGACCAGAGAGAAGCTCCTCAGACAATGGGTCTTCGATCATCGACTGAATGGTGCGGCGTAGCGGACGAGCACCGTAGACAGGGTCGGTTCCGTCTTTGGCAATCAGGTCCTTTGCGGCTTCGGTGAGCTCAATGGACATGCCGTTGGCAATCAGGCGATCGCGCAGCTCAAGAACCATGAGGTCAACAATGCCACGAAGCTGCTCGGTAGAGAGCGACTTGAAGACAACAATCTCGTCCACGCGGTTCAAGAACTCTGGGCGGAATCCACGCTTGAGCTCGGACATAACGCGGCTGGTAATCTCTTTATCGGAGAGTCCCTTAGAGCCTTCTGACGAGAAGCCCATGGTATTGGTACGGGCAATCTCGCGAGCACCAATGTTGGATGTCATGATGACAACCGTATTGGAGAAGTCCACGTGACGACCTTGACCGTCAGTCAAGCGGCCCTCGTCCAGAATCTGCAACAAGATGTTAAAGACGTCTGGATGTGCCTTCTCAATCTCGTCGAAGAGCAGAACAGAGTACGGACGCCTGCGGACAGCCTTGGTGAGCTCGCCGCCCTCATCGTAGCCCACGTATCCTGGAGGTGCGCCAACCAGCTTAGCTACGGTGTGACGCTCCATGTACTCGGACATGTCATAGGATAGCAGGGCGTCTTCAGAGCCAAACAGGAACTCTGCCAGGGCCTTTGCAAGCTCAGTCTTACCTACGCCGGAAGGTCCTAAGAAGATGAAGGAGCCGCCAGGACGCTTTGGGTCTTTGAGAGGACTACGGCTTCTGCGGATTGCCTTTGCAACCTTAACAACAGCCTCATCCTGACCAACAACGCGCTGGTGAAGGATGTCTTCTGTACGAAGCAGCCTTGAAGCCTCAGTCTCGGTGAGGTTAGAGACAGGAACGCCGGTGATACCAGAGACAACCTTTGCAATATCGTCCTCGTCAACGGTAACAATGTTCTTGTCCAGCTGCTCACGCCACTCAGTCTCCAGGCGATCCCTCTCTGCTACCAGGGACTTCTCCTGGTCACGCAGACGAGCTGCCTGCTCAAACTCCTGAGCACTTGCTGCCTCGGATTTCTGAGTACGAACGCGGAGAAGATCTGCGTCTACCTGGGCAATCTCTGGTGGAAGGCTCATCTTGTGGATGCGAGCGCGAGCACCAGCCTCATCGAGGACGTCAATTGCCTTGTCTGGCAGGAAGCGGTCCTGGATGTAGCGGCTCGAAAGCGCAACAGCAGCCTTGATAGCAGCCTCGGTGTAGTGGACATGGTGGTGCTTCTCGTAGCGGTCCTGAAGACCGTGGATGATAGAAATGGTGTCGTCGTTGTTTGGCTCGCCGATGTTGACAGGCTGGAAACGCCTCTCAAATGCAGCGTCCTTCTCGACATGTTTACGGTACTCTTCTGCCGTAGTTGCGCCGATGACCTGGATTTCTCCACGAGACAGCGGTGGCTTAAGGATGGACGCGGCATCGATGGAGCCTTCTGCGGAACCGGCACCAATGACGGTGTGAATCTCATCAATGAAGAGGATGTCATTCTTGGATTTCTCCAGCTCAGCAACAACCTTCTTCATGCGGTCCTCAAACTCACCGCGATACTTGGATCCTGCTACCAGACTTGCCAGGTCAAGTGTCCAGACCTGCTTTCCGCGCAGGATGTCAGGAACGTTGCCGGATGCAATGAGCTGAGCCAAACCCTCAACAATGGCGGTCTTACCAACGCCGGGATCGCCCAGGATAAGTGGGTTGTTCTTCTGGCGGCGGGCAAGAACCTGCATGACACGCTCAATCTCGCGGTCACGGCCAATAACAGGGTCAAGCTTTTTATCTGCAGCAAGCTTAGTAAGGTTGCGGCCAAACTGCTCCAGCATGGAAGCGTCGTCGTTTGCGTTAGGACGCATCTGACCAGCGCCAACAGGCATGCCAAAGATGCCACCCTCAATGCGAGGCTCTGCCATACGAGGACCAGCTGATGCATCTTCTGGAGTCTGAGCAACCAGCTCATCAACGGCGTTTCTTACCGCGTCGCCCGAGACACCCATGGTACGCAGGGCATCCATAGCGCGACCATTACCCTCGGACACAATGCCCAAAAGCAGGTGCTCTGTTGCGATATAGCTTTGACCGTGGGTCATAGTTTCTCTGTACGCGTCCTCAAGCACGCGTTTTGCGCGAGGAGTAAACGGAATGTGGCCACCAGGAATAGGGTCTCCTGCGCCCGTGGTGAGCTCTTTTACGGTTGCCAGAGCCTCGTCATACGAGACCTCCAGCTTTGCCAGAGCCTGAGCAGCAATGCCCTCCCCCTCTTTGATGAGAGCAAGTAGCAGGTGCTCGGTACCAACATACATCTGGCCAAGACCGCGAGCCTCGTCCTGAGCCAGGCTCATGACTTTACGCGCTCTGTCAGTGAATTTATCAAACATGTGCTGAAACCTCTCAAAACTCTCTATATATTTCTGATTTATACCCAACAGAAGACTCTGCAAACATACGACTCGCGTTGGATTTTTCTCCTCCGTACGAACCACATAAACGCCTGGCGAGAAACCCGCGCTGTCGCAAACTCCGTGGCGCGCCGCCGCACACAAAAAGCCCGGTACCTGCAACGAGCGGATACCGGGCTGATGCGTTTGTGTGCTGCGTTGGGCAGCTAAAGTTCCAAGCTCTTAGCGCTTCTCGGGCTTGAGCTGTGGGAAGAGAAGGACGTCGCGGATAGAAGGCTGATCGCAGAAGAGCATCATCATGCGGTCGATGCCGTAGCCGATGCCGCCTGCTGGTGGCATGCCGTACTCAAGCGCGCGGATGAAGTCGTAATCGTACTCCATGGCCTCCTCGTCACCCTGACGCTTAGCTTCCATCTGGGCAGCAAAGCGCTCCTCCTGGTCAACGGGGTCGTTAAGCTCGGAGTATGCGTTTGCGTACTCTGCACCACAGATAATGAGCTCAAAGCGGTCGGTCAGACGAGGATCATCTGCCTTGCGCTTGGTGAGCGGAGAAACCTCTGCAGGATAATCGCAGACAAAGGTTGGGTTTACGATGCTCTTCTCGCCAAGCTCGTCGTAGATCTCAAACAGCAGCTTGCCGGCCTGCCACTCTGGATTCCACTCAATCTCATAGCGGTCCAGGACTGCACGGAGTTTCTCGACAGGGGTGTCAATGGAGAGCTCCTCGCCGGTAACCTCGGACGCAATCTCTGCCAGGGACGCGACGCGCCAGTTGCCGGAGAGGTCGACCTCGGTGCCCTGATAAGTGATGACCTCGTGGCCCTCCTCGCAGCCGCAAGCCTTGCGAGCAATCTCCTGGAAGAGGTTCTGGGAAAGCTCGCGCATGCCGGCCAGGTCAGAGTAGGCGGCGTATGCCTCCATAGAGGTGAACTCTGGGTTATGCGTGAGGTCGGTGCCCTCGTTTCTGAACTGACGACCAAGCTCGTAGACGCGCTCAAGACCGCCAACAAGCAGGCGCTTCAGCGGAAGCTCGGTTGCAATACGCAGGTAGTTCTCGGTGTTCAGCGCGTTGTAGTGCGTGATGAACGGCTTTGCGTTTGCGCCGGAAAGAATCTCCTGAAGAACAGGGGTCTCGACCTCCATGTAACCGTCTGCCTCCATGAACTGGCGGATGATGGAGATGATCTGAGAGCGCATGCGGAACACGTCGCGGACCTCGGGGTTCATGATGAGGTCAACGTAGCGCTGGCGGTAACGAACCTCGCGGTCGGTGAGGCCGTGGAACTTCTCAGGCAGAGGACGCAGCGACTTGGAGAGGACCTCCAGCGAGGTGACTGCCAGGGAAAGCTGGCCGCGGCGCGTACGCATGATAGCGCCGGTTGCGCCGATGATGTCGCCAAGGTCGAGAAGACCCAGGAGCTCCCAGTTCTTCTCGTCAAGGTTGTTGATGCGACAGAAAAGCTGAATCTGGCCGGTGTAGTCCTCTACCACGACAAACGCGATCTTGCCCTGGTTGCGGATGGCGCGGACGCGGCCGGCGACGGAATAGACTTCCTCGCCAGTCTGGCCGTCCTCGAGGTCAGCGTAGCGCTCCTCCAGCTCAGCGACGTGAGCGGTGACGGTGGACTTGATTGGGTATGGGTCAACGCCGGCGTCAAGCAGTGCCTGGCGACGGGCTTTGCGCTGGGCGCGCTCGTCGTTGATGGAAGCCTCTGGGGTGGCCTCGGTTGCGTCAGCGGCGGCCGAGCTGCCAGCGATGTTGTTCTCTACTTCGGACATGTATCCTCCACGTAAAAAC
Source organism: uncultured Atopobium sp. (assembly GCA_938023105.1). GTDB lineage: Bacteria > Actinomycetota > Coriobacteriia > Coriobacteriales > Atopobiaceae > Lancefieldella. Next base: position 6,806 of record CALHDX010000016.1, on the reverse strand, counting down.
GCCCCGCGCCAGACGGACACGGGGCGACCAAAATCTTTTGTGCCAGTCTAGCGAGTAATAGAGGTAATGGTGTACTTCTTCACCTTGCCGTTTGGCGTGGTGAACTCAACCTCGTCGCCCTTCTTATGACCAATAAGAGCCTCACCAGCTGGGGACTCATTAGAGATCTTGTGCTCAAGGGAGTTAGTCTCAGTAGTACCAACAATTACATACTTAGTTGTCTTACCTTTTGCATCAGCAAGCTCGACGGTTGTGCCGATTGCAACAGTAACATTGCGCTTGCTGCCGCCCTCGACAACCTTTGCGACAGAGAGAATCTGACGAATCTCGTTGATGCGAGACTCGTTGTGAGACTGCTCTTCTTTTGCAGCGTCATACTCGGAGTTCTCAGAAAGGTCACCAAAACCACGGGCCTCTTTGATGCGCTCAACAATCTCGTCGTGTTTCTCGCCCTCACGATAAGCCAGCTCATCGACAAGCTTCTGACGGCCTTCTGGGGTAAGTACAATCTCTTTAGTAGTGTCCATCGTGTTCTTTCTGTTGATGGGTCAGTCGGTCTATACGTGTGAGATGGGGTTACTCAGCCTTTTTGGACTCTTCGTCCTCAACGAGCTCAGCCTCTGGCTCCTTGGCTTCTTCCTTGGTCTCAGACTCCATACCATCACGGACGCTCTTGACGGTCTCGCCGACAGCCTTGCCGAGCTTTGGAAGGTTCTTAGGTCCAAAGAGAACCATGACGATAACAACAATAATCAGAAGCTCAGGAATACCAAGTCCTAAAATCATATAAACCCCCAGAAAATCTTTTCCTGTAAAAGCGTTCAGAAAAAACGCCGTATCGGCTAGTATAACCGAGGGAAACCTTACTAACAAGGAATTAACATGGTCTTACATGATTTTTGGACATTTTTTATCTGGTCAACCGTAGCGGGTCTTGCCATTATTGGCATTTACCAGCTATTTCTGTTAATTCTGCGTGCTCGAGGCGTTTTTGTGACGCGTACAAAATTTGGCCTCACGATGATTTTTGACTCCGAGGACGCCGACGGTACACCCATTAGACTGCTCAACGTTAATGGTACCTTCCAGTCTGTGAGCTATATTGCACCTGAGCTGCGCTTCGAGCTCTGTGTCCACTATCACCGCATGATGGCGAAGGTTATCCAGCAGATGTCTGCTCGAGGTCACGTAGTAGTTATGGGCGGCGGAGGTTTCTCGCTGCCAAAACACCTGGCTACGCACATGAGCGGCGGCGTTATTGACGCGATTGAGATTGATCCAAAGATAGTTTCGCTTGCGCGCGAACATTTCTTTTTGGACGAGGCTCTAGCTGCGGCTTTAAGTGAGCTGCGAGTCATCGAAGATGATGCGTGGAAGGTGTTGCAAGACGCAGAAGCCAGCAGTATTGACGTACTGGTAAACGAAGTGTTTGCTGGTCGAAAATCACTTGGGCCTCTGGGAAGTTCGGCTGGTGCACGAACGGTCAAAGAAAAACTTGCAGATGGCGGGGTATATCTGGCCGATGTTCGCTGTCCGCTCGAAGGCCGTGGATCTGCGCTGCTTTCGCAGGTCGCAGACGTGTTTGCGCACGAGTTTGCGCACGTCGCGTATGTGCCCGAGTGGCCTGATACTCCTAAAACACCAGGCAACAATCTCTTAATTGCAACTGATGCGGATATTGCGCTTCCTGGAGGTGCTGTTGTAGTGAAATAACGTCGCTTTGAGGGCCGACCACTATCCAATTGACCGAGCGACATCCAATCACCCGAGAAAATTGCATATTCCACCTTATTTATGCGGAGTTTTGTATCAACAATTTGACTCACCAAAATTAGACCCCTCTTTTGGGTAAAAAATCCGTTTAGTTGGAAGTCAAATCGCAATCACGGAAATTATTGACTTGCGTTTGTGCAGGTAGCAAAAAGTGTCCAGATTTCACTATTTTTGTCCAACGAAAAACCGCAGGTAAATGGCGTGCATAAAAATCAGTCGCCACTGTATATTCCAACTAAACGCATTTTTTACCACTTGCACCCTCGGTCCGCAACAAAACCGCAGTTGACTGCAATTTATACTGAGCCAGTGCTGGTTTGGCTCGTAATTTACACTGTCTGGTGCAGTTTTGCTAAGCAATTTCAATCTCTATTACCTTTGCCTGGAAGTAAATTCCTCAAATTCACAAAAAAATATAACGTGAAATGAGTATTGTTATCTCCAAGAGTCTAAACAGGCATCATTGATTCTGCACTAAAAGCTACATTTTCTTTGGTCGATGTACCTGACAATACAATGCGCTAAGGAGGCATCATGAAAACAGGTTTTGAACTGCTCAACGATCCATTTTTGAACAAGGGAACCGCATTCACGCAAGAGGAGAGACAGAAATATGGCCTGGTAGGTCTTCTTCCTCCAAACATTCAGACTATCGAGGAGCAAGCTGAGCAAGCATACGTACTTTTCCAGCAGTATTCTGACCTCGAGACAAAGCGTCACTATCTCATGAGGCTTTTCTCCGAGAACCGCACGCTGTTCTACAACCTGTTCTCCAAGCACGTTGAAGAGTTCATGCCTATTGTCTACGACCCAACCATCGCACCAGATATTGAGCAGTATTCTCAGCGCTATGTCGATCCACAGTATGCATGCTTCCTGTCAGTTGATCGTCCTGAGGACCTTGAAACCTCGCTGAAGAACGCAGCCGCAGGTAGAGACATCGACCTGATTGTCGTCACCGACGCAGAGGCAATTCTGGGCATCGGCGACTGGGGCACCAATGGCGTCGAAATTTCTGTCGGTAAGCTCATGGTTTACACTGCCGCAGCTGGTGTTGACCCTAATCGCATCATGCCTGTTGTTATTGATGCTGGTACCAATCGCCAGGAACTTCTCGATGACCCGCTATACCTGGGTGAACGCCACAAGCGTGTTGATGAAGATCGCTATAACGCATTCATCGACAACTTTGTAACCACCGTTGAGAATCTCTTCCCTAACCTCTACCTGCACTTCGAGGACTTCGGCCGCTCGCATGCTGCAGCAATCCTGGACCGCTACAAGAACACTTACCCTGTCTTCAACGACGACGTCGAGGGCACTGGTATTGTTACCCTTGCAGGCATCCTCGGTGGCCTCAATATTTCTGGCGAGAAACTCGTCGACCAGGTATATCTCTGCTTTGGCGCAGGAACTGCTGGTTGCGGCATCGCTGAGCGTGTACTTCAGGAATTTGTGGACCAGGGAATGGACCGTGAAGAGGCTCGCAAGCGCTTCTACCTGGTAGATCGTCAGGGACTACTCTTTGATGACATGGACAATCTAACCCCTCAGCAGAAGCCATTTGCTCGCAAGCGTTCTGAGTTCGCAAACGCTAACGAGCTCACCAACCTAGCTGCTGTTGTAAAGACGGTCCATCCAACAATCATGGTTGGAACCTCTACCGTTCATGGAGCGTTCACCGAAGAGATTATTCGTGAGATGGCAGCTCATTGCGAGCGCCCCATGATTTTCCCTCTGTCCAACCCAACTAAACTTGCGGAGGCAACCGCCCAAGACCTGCTGACCTGGACTAATGGTCGCGCGCTTGTTGCATGCGGTGTTCCATCAGACGATGTAGAACTCAACGGTGTAACTTACCAAATTGGTCAGGCTAACAACGCCTTAATTTACCCAGGTCTTGGACTTGGTGCACTTGCATCAAAGGCTCGCCTGCTCACAGACCAGATGATTTCGCTTGCAGCTCACTCGCTTGGTGGAATCGTCGACACCACAAAGCCTGGTGCGGCAATTCTTCCTCCAGTCTCCAAGATTACCGAGTTCTCCGAGCGTATTGCTGTTGGCGTTGCAGGGGAGGCAATTAGGCAGGGTCTGAACCGCGAGCCAATTGCCGATGCAAAAGAGGCAGTTGACGCCCTTAAGTGGTTCCCTGTCTACAAAGAGCTCTAATATCTGGCGTGGAATTTGGCGAAAAGGTCAATTGACCAGCACCTCTACGCACAACAAAGCCTCTTCTCAACGGCGAGAAGAGGCTTTGTTCTTGTAAGTTTTGCGGCAATCATTTTAAGGGCCTGTCTAGGTTTCACTACCCCGACAGCGCTCTAGTCCAACAGCACACCTTCGACCGCGGGGGCGGAGCCGTCGAGGACGTTGCACTTTTGGATCTGGTGGACAAACCAAGTACGGAATGCCTTTTGGTCAACTCCAACGCATACAGTTGCGTTGGGTTTCTCGCCAAGGTATCCAGCCAGGTCAACGACGGTGCAGCCGGCGGTTAAACCACCCTCGCACTCAACGTCCACAAACACGTCTTTGGTCTCAAACATCTGAGGTGCCAGCAGGTAGGCCACGGCCGTTGGGTCGTACATGCTGAAACCCTCCTCCTGGTAGTGAACGCGGTAGTTGAGCAGCAGCTTGACCAGCATGTCGCCGCTCTTGCCGGAATTCTGGATGTTCTCAATGTCCTCTGGCATAACACGAGCAGCATCGCCCACCTCAAGGCCAACCATGGCCACGTGAACGCCGGATGCGAAGACAATTTTTGCTGCCTCGGGGTCAACACCCACGTTAAACTCGGACATGACGCCAAGATTTCCGCGGGTCAGAGCGCCACCCATCATGACAATACGGTCGATATGCTCTTTGACCTGTGGATATGCTTTCAGCAGCAGTGCGATGTTAGTCAGAGGACCAAGCGTCACCAGCGTGGTTTTCTCGCCAGCAGAAGCGCCTTCCATAATGACGCGATGCTGTGCTTCAAGTGCAGTTTCTTCGAGCAGACAATCTGGCTGGATGCCGTCAAATTCATAGCCCCTCATGCCCGAAGCGCCATGGACGTCGCTTGCATCCATAGGCTTTCTGAGCAGCGGCTCAGCGGCACCACGCGCACCAGGCACGTGCTGATTCCAGAATTTGAGCAGCTTGAGAGTATTATTGGTGACATTCTCGATACCAACATTTCCACTCACTGTAGTGATGAGCTTGATATCCAGCGCCTTTGCAGCCAGGGCAAATCCCAGCGCAATGGCGTCGTCGATGCCGGGATCTGTGTCAATGATGACGCGCGTCTTAGTTGAAAGCATTGTCATAAGTCTCCTTTGTGCGTTTGAGCTGTGTTTTGCTACGTTTGAGCTGTGTGGACTGTGTTAGAACCAGTTTTGAGCCGCTTGTAAATTATGTTTTGCCGCGTTTGAGCTACGAGTTATGGAGCAACAATCGCTGTAATTCTACCTTAAAACTCAACTACCTGCTGATACGTTGGGATTGATTGCTGAGCACCGACCTTAGTGGTAGCAAGTGCCGCGGCCTTCGCGGCCACGTCGAGAGCTTGCTTGATGTCGTGTCCCTCTAGCTGCCCCGATGCCTGGAACGCAGCAAGCGTGCCCATAAACGTATCTCCTGCGCAAGTAGTGTCCACGGTGTCCACGCGATAGCATTTCTGCTGATAGACACCGTGTGCATCGGCAGCAATCGAGCCTTTAGAACCCAGCGTCAACACCGCAGTTGCCACGCCGCTTGCAAGCACCTTCTGTACCGCAGCCTTAGGGTCTACCAGCGGGCTAATCTTGCCCTCGCCAAACAAATCCGCAAACTCAATCTCGTTCAGACAGAGCATATCCACGCTGGCGAGAAGACCGGTGGTCATAGTAGCCGCTGGCGATGGGTTCACCATCGTATAGAGTCCTAGTTCATGTGCATATCTGATAAGCTCAAACGTGGTCGACAACTCGCACTCGAACTGCGTCAAGAACACATCTCCTGGCTGTGCGATGCGATTAAGCACTGCTTTTACGTCGTCGGCTGTACGTACGTGATTAGCTCCGTGGTCCAAAATAATACGGTTATCGCCGCCAACGCGCACAATTACGGCAACGCCGGTAGAAACTCCAGACAGCTCGTCTACCTGCTCTACATTGACACCGTAGTCAACAAGCGACTGCTTCAAGTCCTGTCCAAACGTATCAGTGCCAACCGCACCAATCATGTAAACGTCTGCGCCCATTCGAGCTGCAGCAACCGCTTGGTTGGCACCTTTTCCACCTGGACTTGTGACAAGATTTTTGCCGCCGATAGTCTCGCCCTGCTGCGGCATCTTATCTGCCTCAATAGAGATATCCATGTTCAAACTTCCAAATACAATCACTTTGCCCATGTGATGTCCCTTCTTTGCAAGACCGCGGCAATTCGGAATGCAGTTCACTGTTGACACTTAGCGTTGTTGCTCCGCGATGATGCACAGCGTTGTTGCTCCGTGCTGCTGCTCCGAGTTGTTGCTCCGCATTGCTGCTCGGTATCTCTGTACGATGCTTCTGCTTGACGTTCTTCTCGCCACATATGCTGAGTAAATATCCTGTTTATAGGGTATATAGTAATAAGTTGACCAATCGCGTCAACCCAACTACTCTTATAGGGATATCTGAGTAGACAAGATATCCACCCTTCGCGGGGTGTCCCTTGCAGAGCTCCAAGTTTAAGGAGGTGCTTTATATGCCTAGTCGAAGTAATAGCTCACGTTTGACAGCAGATGCTGACCCTGTTCATGTATGTGTGACGGATATAAAGAAACCTCTTATTCAAAAGTTTTAAATACTTGAGCCTAAAAATTGCAGTTCAGATAGCTTATAGACTTATATGTTTACAGATTTACCTGCTCGTCCATAACCAGCTTGATTCTGTAGATATATAAATCTATGTGTCGATTCCAAAGTAATAGGTTTCAAATCGCCTGGTTTCAGATAGTCTGGTTTCAGATTCCACGCATAACAGAACGCTTTCAGTTTGCGTCATACACCAACCAGTTAGTCATTCGTTTC
>CALHDX010000015.1:0-9456 GCA_938023105.1 uncultured Atopobium sp. | reverse complement strand
CGTGAATTTGAGCTTTCATCATCAAACGAGTCACATCAAACTCAATGGAACCAATCATATCGTTGAACATACGGAATCCTTCAGATTGGTATTCAACCACAGGATTGTTTTGCGCATAGCCACGGAGACCGACAGCATTACGCAATTGGTCTAAGGCATCGATGTGATCTGTCCACTTACTGTCCACAACACGAAGGATCAAGACTTTTTGGAATTCTCTGACTGCTTCTTCATCGCGTAATTTCGCTACTTGGTTTTCATAAACCTCTTCAGCTCGTTTGAACAAGTAATCAATCACATCTTTATCAGATTTGCCTTCAATATCGCTCTCTGAAATGGTATCTTCAGGGACCAAATTGTATTTGGCAAAGTTCAAGATAGCTTCCGTACGTTCTTCCTTGCTTGAGTGGCTTGCCCCTTCAACGATCCGTTTAATGGTTCGTTTGATCATGGCCTTGATTTCTGGAGCCAAATCACGATCCGCAGTAATCACATCATAACGTTGAGAGTAGATAATCTCGCGTTGTTCCCGCATGACATCATCATACTGAAGGACTTGCTTACGAGTGTCATAGTTGTTCCCTTCCACTCGTTTTTGGGCTGCTTCAACTTGACGTGTAAACATGTTAGATCGGATGACAGATTCTTCTTCGCTTAGTTTGAAGCGATCTAACAAGGCTTTGATGCGCTCTGAACCGAAACGACGCATCAACTCATCTTCAAGAGAAAGGTAGAACTGGGTCTGACCAGGGTCTCCCTGACGACCAGAACGACCACGAAGCTGATTGTCAATACGACGGCTCTCATGACGCTCGGTACCAATAACGCACAAACCACCCGCAGCGGTTACTGCCTCACGCTCGGTAGCGCAGATTTCCTTTGCTTCTTTGCGCGCAGCTTCTTTTTGCTCCTGAGTAGCCTCAGCTGGCTCAATTCCCTGATTACGAAGGATATCTTCAGCCATGACATCTGGGTTGCCACCCAAAAGAATATCGGTACCACGACCTGCCATGTTGGTTGCAATAGTAACTGCGCCCTCACGACCAGCCTGAGCAATAATCTGTGCCTCACGCTCATGGAACTTAGCGTTCAGAACGTTGTGCTTAATACCACGCTTAGACAGAATGCGAGAAATACGCTCGGAGTTGTCAATGGAAACGGTACCAACAAGTACTGGCTGACCATTCTGATGACGCTCTTCAACGTCTCTTACGACAGCTTCAAACTTAGCGTCAATAGTACGATAGACCAGGTCATCGAGGTCTTCACGCTTAACCGGACGGTTAGGTGGAATAACCTGAACAGGAACGTGATAAACCTCGCGGAACTCTGCGTCCTCGGTCATTGCAGTACCGGTCATACCGGAGAGCTTGTCGTACATGAGGAAGTAGTTCTGGAGGGTGATAGTTGCCAGAGTCTGGTTTTCTTCACGTACCTGAACGTTCTCTTTTGCCTCAATTGCCTGGTGAAGGCCCTCAGAATAACGGCGGCCTTCCATGATACGACCAGTAAACTCATCAACAATCTTTACTTCGCCATCAATGACAACGTACTGCTGGTCACGATGGAACATGTACTCAGCCTTCAGCGCCTGCTGAAGGTGATTGACTAGCTGGCCAGTCTCATCGTTGTAGATATCGTCAATGTTGAGAGCGCGCTCGACCTTCTCGAGACCAATCTCTGTTGTTGCAATGGTGTGCTTTGCCTCATCCATCTCAAAGTCAACATCTGGAGTTAATCCACGAACTGCCTTTGCAAAATCCTTGTAGGTACCTGCGGATTTAGTGCCAGCACCAGAAATAATCAGAGGAGTACGAGCCTCATCGATAAGGATGGAGTCAACCTCGTCGACGATGGCGTAGTGGTGTCCACGCTGAACACGCATCTCTGGGCGAGTAACCATGTTGTCGCGCAGGTAGTCAAAGCCAAACTCTGAGTTTGTACCGTACGTAATATCTGCCTCATATGCAGGCTTTTTAAGGCTCAGTCGCATGCCGTTCTGCAGAAGGCCAACACTGATGCCCAAGAACTTGTAGATGGTGCCCATCCACTCACTGTCTCGTTTAGCCAGGTAGTCATTGACCGTAACGATGTGGACGCCTTTGCCGCTCAGTGCATTAAGGTAACCAGCAAGGGTGGAGACAAGCGTCTTACCTTCACCGGTCTTCATCTCTGCGATAGTGCCCTTATGCAGCGCGATACCACCGATGAGCTGGACATCAAAGTGACGCTGACCAATAGTTCTTACTGACGCCTCACGTACCGTCGCAAAAGCCTCTGGGAGAAGATCGTCTAGACTTTCTCCTTCGGCATAGCGAGCCTTGAACTTCTCGGTCTGAGCCTGAAGCTCTTCATCGCTCATTTCCTGCATTGTTGGCTCAAGCGCATTGATCTTCTCGACAATACGCTGATATGCTTTGAGGTCCTTGTCAGCGCCAAAGGACAGAATCTTAGAGAGGAAATTAGGCATAGCTTTTTCCTTGACGTCGGGCATCTATCTTCGGTTGATAGACACAGTATTCAACTTATATATCATACCCCGTCTAACTGCTTGAATCACACTACATGGCGTCGTAAAATCCCAATTTCGTTATTTCTCCACCACTAGTTTCTATTGATTCTTTTCCCTTTTCTGCACCTGCAATCATCCTGAGCTGTTTAGACGGCATTTTTCTACGCTTCATTACGTATTTCTGCACGTACAAATCGTAGTAATGCTGCGCATCCTGCGCCCGGCCACATTTTCTCAGTGCCTGAATGAGCGCCATAAGTGTGTCCTCTCGCATATCATCAACAAGGTAGGCGAGCTCTGCAAAATGCACCGCAAGCGTATAGTGGGTAATTCTCAAAGCAGCCACCGAAGCCGTTACCATGGTATCTATGTATTGATCTCTCAGGGCAACTCGAATGGGATCTGCAAACCTAAAGCATTCATCCTCAGGAAGATACAAATCCCCTTGGTACAGCTCTTCCGCCTGCTTAGCCAGATGCACTATGTCTTCATCGCTGTTCGATGACGCCACGCTCTTTGCTAATCGCGTAAAAATATCAATATCTACGGTCACCTGCTGGGGATTAAAACCAAGTGTCTTTTCAATCCGAGATGCTTCCAAAGGCTCACAATCTGTCTGAATCTCCTGGACCTCTTTGCGAATAACTCGAGTTGCTTGATACAGGCGCTCTTGCCAATGTGCCTGATCAGCCTCCGGCCAAATCTGCTGCGCAATCTGCGACCTAAAGCTCATGTGATTGTGGGCAAGCGCCAAATACACAAGTAGTGCCTTTGCTGATCGATAGGCAATTTTTCTGCCAGCAATCTCCTCTCCTTGAACCGACAAACTAAATCTGCCGAGAAGAGCAAGGTAAACTCCTGGGTGAGCGTTATTTACCTTCTCTAAGTGCAGGCTCTTCAAAGCGGAGTCTTCAGTCCAAGAATCCCCCGCTCCTTGCCGGGATACTCTCCATTTTGTTATGTCTCGTTTTCCCTCATTTGAACGTAGGTAATGGAGCCATTCTTCTGGCATTTCTCGTTCTAAGCACTGCTGAAATTCAGAGTCATCAGACAGAAGCGCTCTCACAAGCCACATAGCATTTTCAGGAACTCCATACTCAACCGCATCCAGCCAAACGGGAGCATGCCTGTTTACACTCTTAAAGAGAGCTTTATATATTGTTCTACATGCAGCTTTTAGCGATGGATGGGTAATTGCCTCAAGGCTCTTCTCCGTAGGTTTAACGCCTAAGAAAAATCCCGCAATATCTTCAATAATCTTTCCGACTTGCACCACATATAGTGAATCCCATTCCCTACTCAGCAGCACCGCTCTTCTCGCCTGGAGCTGCGCTTTGGGATATGCTCTGCTTCTGAGGCTGAGAAGAGCTCCAATAAGAAGCGCGGGCACTTGAATCATACGATTACCCTGCAGTTCGGCTTGGCTGATGAGCTGCTCGGTATCGTATAAGTCGCCCACAGAAGAGCTTTTTTCAAAAAGGTAGCGAACGCATTTAAGTAGTCCTACAGACCCCTTTACGCCTCCGGCCTCACCTTCTTGTAAAAAGGAGAGCGAGCCTGAGGTGCGTGCATCAAATTCTTTTTGATATACACCAAGCAATGCGTAAAGCAATTCCACGTCAACAGCTTGAATTGACGAGGTTATTGATGCAGCTTTCTCATACTGCTGCTCAAGAAGCAGCAGCTGAAGGGCATACTTAAAATTTCCTTGCAAAGCTAAATCAATTGCGCGTTTATGTAGAGCAATTTTCTTCTCTAGCGGACCCAGCTCAAGGTCTTCTTTCAAGGGTGGCAGAGGTTTTTGCAAAATCAACTTCAGTAAAGTCATATATGCCGTTTGCTTAAGAAATCCGTTAAATGAAGTGAGATTTTTGAATGCTCTATCAGCATCTTTAGTATTCACCGGTCCTTTAGCACTAGACAGCGAATCCACCATTCCCTTAGCAGCTTTTTTACTTGAGTTATCGAGCGTGCAGTCAGAATGCGTGGCAGTAAGTGCGTTATCTACCAGCTCAATATATCCAGCGTCTGTAAATTCCGCTGCATGAGAAAGAACAATTTCCCAGATAATCTCTTCTCTAACCAGTGAGCTCACAAACGCAGCCTTAGAGAAATCTTCTCTATCGATGAGCAGGGCTATAGCTTTCAGAACAAGCTTTTCATGTTTACCCGCTAGAGCCACAAGCTCCTGTTTATTAAAGTTCAACACATCAAATCTTGTAACATGAATACACGAGAAACGCCTAGTTTCTACATGCACGCCAAAGAAAGGTGCATCTTGCTCTATCTTGGCCAAATACTCAAGATCAACTTGTCCGCATATACGGCTCAAATCATCAAATGAGCCAACACCGAGCAACATCATGCCCAGCCTGAGCCTAAGTTCCTCAATGCCAAGCGAACTTCTGAGCATATACGATGAAACGCAAGCAAGACTAGTTAGATACGTAATTGGCACATCCGCATCTTCATGCTCACAAAATGTAACTGGCAAAGAATAAACAAGCGTTGGAATACCGCGCGTCAATCTCATATTAGTCAAAATTGATTGTTCAGAATTATCTATTCCAGGCATAAACGTGAGCAGTTCATTCTTTCCCAAAACATACACGCTAGGGACTTCGTCGATTAACTGACGAGCTTCAGGAGACAAAGAAATCGCAACAAGACAGCCAGCCATGCGAAGACGCGCAATTGATTTAACCTGGCGAGCAACATAATACTCATCAGACGGAGGAAAATCATCAATAAGAACTAACCTTTTAAGCGCCTTTGATTTCTTAGCATTACAGATAGAAGTGCTTTTCTTAGTAAGAATCTGAGTTGCCTCTTTAGCCGACAGACTAGAAAGAGAGATTTCGTACACAGTCCATCCGTGTGACTGCGCATAATCCGCCAACTCACGCAAAAACATAGTCTTGCCCATGCAGGGCTCTGCACAAAGCGCGAGAGGCCTATTGGTCTTTTCCATTGTTTTGAGAAAGTGCTGCGGTGGAACTACCCTGCTATAGTCACCCATCACATGGCGAGAAGACCCACCGAGCAGCGACTCTGTTCCAGCAGTTTCTCTGTTTTCTGACTCCATAAAACCTCTCCTTACTGTTCAAACACTCAAGCGCTACGTGCGCTCTAACATTTCTCGTCTCAAAATTTGGTGTGGGATAAATAATCAAGCCAAATTTGTCAGAAAGTGAGAAGGTTTAGGTGAACGGTAGGTGAAATATGGACAGATTCGTGAAAGATTAGTAACAAAATACACACAGAAATGCACAAATGTTGAAACTAGATAACATCAAATAGTAAAAATTATCTTCCGTGAACGGTATTTAATTAAGAAAATTATGTAAATATTGTGATACACAATAAATATATAATACGTAATAAATATGGATTTTTAGTAAAAATTTTTATGCTATTTTCGAATATTTTCTACCAAAAAAGAGGACCCCACAAAAGTGAGATCCTCTCGACATAAAAATGCCCCTTGTTGGTCAGCGACGTCCTGCTCTCCCACGGACTTACTCCGCAGTACCATCGGCGCTCGGGGGCTTAACTTCTGGGTTCGGAATGGGACCAGGTGTGCCTCCCCTGCCATGGTCGCTGACCAACAAGGGGTATTCTTGTTTCATGAGGGTTTTCTCACGTGCCCTGAGGGCCGCACAGTGTGACGTTAAATTCAAAGGCTTCAAAAATCACGCATCAGTTCAAAATATAGTAAAGAAAAGAAGAGCTCGACCGATTAGTAATGCTCGACTGAATGCCTTACAGCACTTACATCTGCATCCTATCAACCTCGTAGTCTACAAGGGGTCTTACCGAAAGGAAAACTCATCTTGGGATGGGCTTCCCGCTTAGATGCTTTCAGCGGTTATCCCGACCGGACTCAGCTACCGGGCAATGCTATTGGTTAACAACCCGTACACCGGAGGTCCGTCCACCCCGGTCCTCTCGTACTAGGGGCAGCCTCCCTCAATTTTCCTACGCCCACAGAGGATAGGGACCGAACTGTCTCACGACGTTCTGAACCCAGCTCGCGTACCGCTTTAAATGGCGAACAGCCATACCCTTGGGACCTGCTCCAGCCCCAGGATGCGATGAGCCGACATCGAGGTGCCAAACCTTCCCGTCGATGTGGACTCTTGGGGAAGATCAGCCTGTTATCCCCGGAGTACCTTTTGTCCGTTGAGCGACGGCCATACCACTCTGAGCCGCCGGATCACTAGAACCTGGTTTCCCATCTGCTCGGCTTGTAGGCCTCGCAGTCAAGCCTGCTTATGCTCTTGCACTCAAAAGGATGGTTGCCGACCATCCTGAGCAGACCTTACGTGCGCCTCCGTTACATTTTAGGAGGCGACCGCCCCAGTCAAACTACCCACCTGACACGGTCCTCACGCCGGATAACGGTCGCAAGTTAGGATGCCAGAACGTCGAGGGTGGTATTCCAAGGGTGACTCCCCAGAGACTGGCGTCCCTGGTTCAAAGTCTCCCACCTATCCTCTACACGACGAACCGGCAGCCAATGTCAAGCTGCAGTAAAGGTTCACGGGGTCTTTCCGTCCTTCTGCGGGTAAGTCGCATCTTCACGACTAGTGCAATTTCACCGGGTCTATGGTTGAGACAGCGTCCAAATCGTTACGCCTTTCGTGCAGGTCGGAACTTACCCGACAAGGAATTTCGCTACCTTAGGACCGTTATAGTTACGGCCGCCGTTTACCGGGGCTTAGATTCGCTGCTTCGCTAATGCTAACAACTCCTCGTGACCTTCCGGCACCGGGCAGGCGTCAGACCCTATACGTCGTCTTACGACTTCAGCAGAGTCCTGTGTTTTTGATAAACAGTCGCTTGGACCTATTTACTGTGACCGATCTTAGCTCGGGGAGTAAATCCCTTCACCGAAACCGGCACCCCTTCTCCCGAAGTTACGGGGCAATTTTGCCGAGTTCCTTAACCATAGTTCTCCCGATCGCCTTGGTATGCTCTACCCACCCACCTGTGTCGGTTTGCGGTACGGGCTCCTCAGAGCTCCCTAGAGGTTTTTCTTGGAAGTATGGGCTTACTAGCTTCACTCAATTGCTTCGTCCGACACCTCAGCCATCACGAGAAGCGCATTTCACTACTTCTCAGCCTACGTGCCATCACGGGGACGTCCAGAACCCCGCCTAGCTACCCTGCTCCGTCACCCCATTGGTGATAACGCTCTTTTGGAGGGACAGGAATTTCTACCTGTTGTGCATCGACTACGCCTTCCGGCCTTGCCTTAGCTCCCGCCTAACCCTGGGAGGATTAGCCTTGCCCAGGAAACCTTGGGTTTACGGCGGACATGTTTTTTACATGTCTCTCGTTACTCATGCCAGCATTCTCACTTCTGGACAGTCCACAGTTGGTTATCCAACTGCTTCAACCCGTACAGAAAGCTCTCCTACCACCAGTACAAAGTACTGATCCGCCGCTTCGGTACAATGCTTAGCCCCGTATATTGTCGGCGCATGTCCACTCGACCAGTGAGCTATTACGCACTCTTTAAATGAATGGCTGCTTCTAAGCCAACATCCTGGTTGTCTGAGCAAACGCACATCCTTTGCCACTTAGCATTGATTTTGGGACCTTAGCGGGCGGTCTGGGCTGTTTCCCTTTCGAATACACAGCTTAGCCCACATATTCTGACTCCCGGATTCTAGACCAATGGTATTCGGAGTTTGATTAATCTTGGTAGGCGGTGAAGCCCCCGCAACTATTCAGTGCTCTACCCCCATTGGTAAACATCCGAGGCTAGCCCTAAAGCTATTTCGGAGAGAACGAGATATCTCCAGGTTTGATAGGCCTTTCACTCCTATCCACAAGTCATCCCCTCAGTTTTCAACCTAAGTGGGTTCGGCCCTCCACGGGGTCTTACCCCCGCTTCAGCCTGCTCATGGATAGCTCACCTGGCTTCGCGTCTACGGTATGCGACTCACTCGCCCTATTCAGACTCGCTTTCGCTGCGGCTCGCTTTTTAGCTTAACCTTGCCACATGCCGTAACTCGCTGGCTCATTCTACAAAAGGCACGCCGTCACAGACAAAAGTCTGCTCCGACTGCTTGTAGGCAAACGGTTTCAGGTACTATTTCACTCCCCGCTAGGGGTGCTTTTCACCTTTCCCTCACGGTACTGGTTCACTATCGGTCACAAGAGAGTATTTAGGATTGGAGGGTGGACCCCCCAGGTTCCCACCGGGTTTCACGTGTCCGGCAGTACTCAGGTGCCACTCGGGAGTCTTCGCAGATTCGCGTACGGGGCTTTTACCCTGTCTCGCCAGCTTTTCCAAGCTATTCTGCTTCCACGAAGTTTTGTAACTCCACAATGAATGGTCCTACAACCCCGCCAGCGCTTGCGCAACTGACGGTTTGTCCTATATCCCCGTTCGCTCGCCACTACTAGGGGAATCTCGTTTGATTTCTCTTCCTCGGGGTACTTAGATGTTTCAGTTCCCCCGGTTACCTCTATCCTGCCTATATATTCAGCAGGAAGTACCAAGAAATGACTCTTGGTGGGTTTACCCATTCGGAAATCCACGGGTCACAGGATATGTGCTCCTTACCGTGGCTTATCGCAGCTTATCACGTCCTTCATCGGCTTCTTGTGCCAAGGCATCCACCGTTTGCCCTTACCATCTTCTTTTCGATGGTTTGAACATACTTTTTGCACTTTGATAATTACTTATCAAATGCGATCAGATGCGATCTTCTTGAAGAAAATCGAATTTTGTTTGTCACACTATGCAGCTCTCAAGGTACGCGAGGGCGAACCCTCGAGACCGAATACTGCGCACTTTCGTGCAACAAAGACATCAACGGGAAAGACGGGAACTACTCGTCAAAAAAGTTAGTGTTATCTCTTCTAAAGAGGGTATCTCCCTAGAAAGGAGGTGATCCAGCCGCACCTTCCGGTACGGCTACCTTGTTACG
>CALHDX010000014.1:0-1314 GCA_938023105.1 uncultured Atopobium sp. | reverse complement strand
TAGATGCGGTTTCTCGCCAAGAAGTGATTTGTAGAATTTGAATAAAAGTCGAAAATTTTGCGAACGAATGTTTGACGGAGAGTTTCTGGGGTATAGGGACGATAGATAGTTCGCGCGGCACTTCTCGCCACGCTTGTAGAAAGGAACGTCCTATGGACATTTCGCAGGTTAAGAAAGTTGTAGTTGCTGGCGGCGGCGTTTTGGGCAGCCAGATTGCATTCCAGACCGCTTATCGCGGCTACGAGACCACCATTTGGCTGAGGTCCGAGGCTTCAATTGAGCGCGCTCGTCCAAAGATTGAGCACCTCAGAGAGGTGTATCTGAATACCTTGGAGGCTATGAAGAGCGATCCTAAGGCGTACGCATACGGTCTCATTGCTCAGGACGAGATTACTCCAGAGAAGCTCGACCAGCTAAAAGAGCAGGTAGAGCGCGCATACAGCAACCTCAAGCTCACTTCCGATTGGGATGAGGCTTTTGGTGACGCTGACTTTGTTATCGAGTCCGTCGCTGAGAATCCAGAGCAGAAGATTGAGTTCTACACCGAGCTGGCCAAGCACCTGCCCGAGAAGACTATTGTTGCAACTAACAGCTCAACCATGATTCCAAGCATGTTTGCTGCAGCTACTGGTCGTCCCGAGAAGTACCTGGCACTCCACTTTGCTAACGAGATTTGGCGCAACCCAATTGGCGAGGTCATGGGTCACGCAGGTACCGCTCAGGAGAACTTTGACATGGTCGTCGCTTTTGCGGCAAGCATTCGCATGATTCCGGTCAGGGTTTTGAAGGAGCAGCCTGGCTACCTGCTGAACTCTATGCTGGTACCTCTTCTGGTCTCCGCTGAGCAGCTGTGGGCTAACGGCGTTGGCGACGTCGAGGACATCGACAGGGCTTGGCGCATTGGCACCGGTTCGCCAAAGGGTCCGTTCCAGATTCTGGACATCATTGGCCTAGTCACCGCATACAACGTTGCTCTGATGAACCCTGCAGCTAAGGATTCAGAGTCCGTACAGGGTCGCATTGTTGCCCTGCTCAAAGAGAAGATTGACAAGGGCGAGACCGGCGTTGCCGCTGGTAAGGGCTTCTACGAGTACAAGTAAGGCGCGGGCGCGCGGGGCGGCGGTTACGGCTCCGCACAACGTCGCAGGTCAGCGGCGCGCATACAGGTAGAAAGCGATTTCAACCCGGTATCCATTTCGTGTGGATGCCGGGTTTCTTGTGCGAAAGCGCTGCTAGTGGATAGGGTTTCTCGCCAGGTGGCGGGAGCTGGACGCGAGCTCAGCGAGAAACGAACGTGCACCTGGGCGGCGCCTG
>CALHDX010000013.1:0-19162 GCA_938023105.1 uncultured Atopobium sp. | reverse complement strand
TAAAAGAATGCCAACTATCCTCCCAGAACTCTCTAAAGAAGAGCGCGATGAGGTATTGCTCATGCATTCTGTAGCGGGGTGTGAAACAGATTCTATTCAAGCAGGTGTACGGCCCTTTAGGTCTCCTCATCACTCAGCTTCTGTAGCAGGCATGATTGGTGGAGGCAGGCCTGTTATTCCAGGTGAGATTTCCCTTGCTCATAAAGGTGTGCTCTTTCTAGATGAGCTTCCAGAATTTGCTTCTAATACGTTGCAAGTTTTACGTCAGCCTATTGAAGATGGATACGTTCGTCTTGCGAGAGTTGATGGCATCTATAAGTTTCCTTCTCAGTTCCAGCTCATCGCTGCAGCTAATCCCTGTCCCTGCGGATACTTTGGAGATAAAACTCACACCTGCAAGTGCTCTCCAGGAAAGATTTCTACGTATCAATCAAAAATTGGAGGTCCTTTAATGGATCGAATAGATATTGTGTGTGATGTGGCCCGACCTTCTTCTGATCGAGTAATTCAAGGTGAGCTAGGACTCACTTCAGCAGGTATGCGCTCTCTTGTTGTCTCTGGCAGAGACTTTGCTTCT
Organism: uncultured Atopobium sp.; assembly: GCA_938023105.1. GTDB lineage: Bacteria > Actinomycetota > Coriobacteriia > Coriobacteriales > Atopobiaceae > Lancefieldella. The sequence goes on along the minus strand of CALHDX010000013.1, from coordinate 18,585 downwards.
TGGCGAGAAACCCGTGGAGTAGATGGCACTTCTCGCCAAAAGTACGTGGAGAGCTTTGATGAATCAGCATTGCAACTGATGCATAGATTTGCTCGTGGACTTCATTTAGGAGGTAGAGCAATAACGCGTACCTGCAGAGTTGCAAGGACTATCGCAGATATTGCTCACCATGAAAAAGTGACAAAAGACGACGTATCTGAGGCGGTTGCCTATAGGTCTCGTTCTTTGGAGTAGCAATGGAGAGATGGGAGATTTCATCAGAAGATGAGGACTATCCAAAAGAATTACTACTGCTCAATCATCCGCCTGAAATTATCTATGGAATGGGGGATAGAAGCGTTTTGCAACAACCTTGTATGTCTGTAATTGGGGCTCGTAGGGCCACCCCATACGGCATGGCAATTGCAGAAATGGCTGGCAGATGCGCCGCTGATAACAATATTGTGGTGGTATCTGGCGGAGCTCTTGGCTGCGATTATATGGCGGGTATGGCTTCTCTTAATGCTGGTGGAAAGACAGTTGTAGTGGCAGGCTGTGGTGCAGATGTGACATATCCAACTACCTCTGCAGAGCTTTTTGAAGTAGCGCGAGAAGGAAGGGGAGCAGTCATTTCTCTAGACAGGTGGGGAATGCCTCCTAGACGTTATGCCTTTCCTAGAAGAAATGCGGTTATTGCAGCATTAGGTAAAGTGCTTTTGGTAACGGAAGCAGGGCTATGTTCAGGCACCATGAGTACTGCTGAGTTTGCTAACTCTCTTGGTAAAACTATTTATGCAATACCCGGGTCTATCTTTTCTCCCGCTTCTGCTGGTACGAATAGACTCATCTCTGAAGGGGCTCAAATTATTCCTGATGAGACATCGTTGGGCATTGCAATTTCATTAGATTTTGATTGCCTAGTTCAGGAACAAATGAAGCAAGATAAGAAGCTAACACCACTTTTATCTGCACTTATTGCTTCTCCTTCAAGACCAGAAGAGCTTGCATGGAGGCTATCAGAAAACGTACTTACCGTGTTAAATTCTCTTACTGATTATGAAGCTCGTGGAATGGTAAAAAGATTACCGGATGGAAGGTATACTCCTTCTAAAGAGTTTTATTTGGATTCGTAGTGTGTGATAGGTGAACAATGACACAAAAAGTTACTGTAGTTGGCGCTGGTTTAGCTGGAAGCGAATGTGCTTTACAGCTTGCTTCACGTGGTGTTTCTGTAGAGCTCATTGAGCAGCGCCCTGTTGTTTCTTCTCCAGCACACCACACAGATATGTTTGCTGAGCTGGTCTGTTCCAACTCTCTGAAGTCCACTAAGGAAGATTCTGCAGCTGGAATTTTAAAGTCTGAGCTTAAAAAGATGGGTAGTTTTCTGCTCCGTATAGCAGAAGAAAACTCTGTTCCCGCAGGCGGCGCTCTTGCGGTTAATAGAGAAGATTTTTCAAAGGCTGTTACTGAGCAGATCAGAAATCATCCAAACATCTCGGTAACTCATGCAGAGGTCACGGAGTTATCTGATGAGTCAACAGTTATTGCTGCAGGACCACTGTGCTCAGATAGCTTGTACGAAGCAATTTCTAAGCGTGTTGGAACTAACAGAATGTCGTTTTTTGATGCAGCAGCGCCTATTGTGTCTTATGAATCAATTGACCATTCAATTGCCTTCTCTCAATCTCGTTATGAGGACTTGGGAATTGGTGATTACCTCAATTGCCCCATGAATAAAGAGGAATACGACACATTTGTTGATGAGTTACTTTCAGCTAAACGTGTTATTGGCCACGATTTTGAGCAGTCTGATTTGTTCCAAGCTTGTCAGCCTATTGAGGAAGTAGCAAGAAAAGGACATGATTCCATTAGATTTGGCGCTTTGAAGCCAGTAGGACTTATTGACCCCAGAACGGGTAAACGCCCCTGGGCAGCAGTTCAGCTTCGTGCAGAAAATGCAGCTAAAACAGCATTTAATTTGGTTGGTTTTCAGACAAATCTTACCTGGGGAGAACAAAAGCGCGTATTTACCCTCATCCCAGGGTTGGAAAACGCTGAGTTTGTTCGCTACGGCGTCATGCACAGAAACTCTTTTGTTGACTCTCCTCATGCGCTTGACGGCTCATTTGGAATTCCGGGAACTTCTACTATTCTTGCAGGTCAAATTACGGGTACAGAAGGCTATGTTGAGGCTATAGCATCTGGATTGCTTGCTGCACTAAACATGTATGCTCGTCTGCTGGGCAAAGAGGAAGTTAAGCTTCCTTTGACCACTTCGTTTGGCTCTCTTGTGGGTTATGCAACAAACCCAAACACCAAAGATTACCAGCCCATGCATGTTAACTTTGGAATTTTTGAGCCACTGGACGAGCATATCAAAAGAAAAGACGAGCGTCGTCAAAAGATGGCAGAGCGTGCTCATAAAGACTTTGATGACTACATCTCTTCTCGTCAGGAACTTTTTGATTGCATGAAGTGTGATTAACGTGGCTATTTCAAAAGAGCAGGGTAGTCACGTTGAACAATTTATTGAGTATCTAAGTAAGGTCAGGAATCTCTCCGAGAATACCCTAAGGTCATATCAGACTGATCTTTTGGCATTTGAGCAGTGGTGTAGTAGGGAAGGTGTTGCGGTAACTCGGGTTGATCACAGAAGCCTTCGTCTCTATTTGGCCTATCTCAAACAGGCTCAATATTCAGCAAAAACACTAAATAGGCATTTATCTGCGCTTCGTGGTTTTTACAAATGGATGCAGCGAGAAAAACTGATTGCCACAGACCCAGCTCTTTCACTGAGCAATCCTCGAGCGCCACGAAATCTTCCACATACTATGACTGATTCCGATGTAAATAGGCTTTTAGAATCATGTGATGTTTCAACCGCGGTAGGGCTTAGAGATAGAGCATTTCTTGAGTTTTTGTATGCAACAGGAGCTCGTATTTCTGAGGTGGCGTCTCTCAAGCTTGAGCAGGTTGATTTGCAAAATGGAACAGTGCGTCTCTTTGGTAAAGGTTCTAAAGAGAGGATTGTTCCGCTCTATGAGTCAGCTATCGAATGGCTCAAAAAGTACCTTAGGTCTTCTCGACCTACGCTTTTGTTAAAAGATAAAGCGGGCCGTGCACATTCGGCTCTCTTCATTTCCGTAAGAGGAAATGACATGAGCGCTGATTCTTTGCGCAAAGTTTTCTCGTCGTATTTAACGGCTGCAGGACTAGATAGCTCACTCTCGCCACACGCTATGAGACATACATACGCCACAGAACTTCTTGGTGGTGGAGCAGATCTTCGTGTTGTGCAAGAACTTTTAGGTCATGAATCACTTTCAACTACACAGGTGTATACGCATTTGTCAGTTGACAGGCTCAAAGAAGCAGCAAAAGCAGCTCATCCAAGATCAAAATAAGCTGAGCGTTGTTGCGAAATATCTTGCGCAAAGAAGTTTGATGCATTTACGCAGTATTTGTAGAGGTTATGGTCTAAATTCTTTATAGACGTAGCCCTTGTTTTCCTGCTATACTTTCAAAAGTTGTGTAGAAGCACAACATGCTGTTACCAAACAGCACAAAATCGCACGTACGACTACTTGTTTGCCGTGGTGCCTAACGCTAAGCCAGGTGTTGGGTGGTTTTAACAAGGCTTGAACTCGTACGGAGGAACAACCAATGGAGGTAAAAATGGCTGCAAAGATTACTATTCAGACTCTTCTGGATGCTGGTTGCCACTATGGTCACCAGACTCGTCGTTGGAACCCTAAGATGAAGCCATACATCTTTGGTGAGCGCAACGGCATTTATATTCTTGACCTTAAGCAGACCATGCTTGGCGCAGACGCTGCTTACACTTTCCTGAAGAATGTTGCATCTAAGGGTGGCCGCGTTCTCTTCGTCGGCACCAAGAAGCAGGCTCAGGAGCCAATCGCTACTGAGGCAGCTCGTGCAAACATGCCTTACATCAACCAGCGTTGGCTTGGCGGTATGCTCACCAACTTTGTCACCATGCGTTCCCGCATCAAGCGCCTTGAGGAGCTTGAGGCAATGGTAGAGGATGGCCGTATGGCAACTCTTCCTAAGAAGGAGCAGGCTCTTAAGAACAAGGAGCTTCTGAAGCTTCAGCTTAACCTCGGTGGCGTCCGTGATATGACTTCTCTTCCACAGGCTCTCTTTGTTGTTGATTCCAAGCGTGAAGAGAACGCAATCCGTGAGGCAAACCGTCTTCACATTCCAGTTGTCTCCCTGCTTGACACCAACTCTGATCCAGATGTTGTTGATTACGGCATTCCTGCAAATGACGATGCTATTCGTTCCATTTCTCTTATGTGCCAGCTTGCTGCAGACGCAATTCTTGCAGGTAGCGGCAAGGAGCAGATTTCTGCTGAAGAAATGGGCGCTGAGTCCGAGACCCCAGCTGCTGAGTAACTCTTAGCAACGGGTCAAATAATTTAGTTATTCAGTAGATTTTTGGGAGGAAAACATGGCAGAGATTACCGCAGCACTTGTTAAGCAGCTTCGTGATATGACCAGCTCTCCTATGATGGAGTGCAAGAAAGCACTCGTCGAGGCTGAGGGCGATATTGAAAAGGCAGTAGATATTCTTCGTACTATGGGCGTTGCTAAGGCAGTTAAGCGTGCTGGCCGTGACACCAACGAGGGCACCATTGCAACTTTCATTAGCCCAGACGGCAAGACTGGCGCAATTCTCGAGCTCTCCTGTGAGACTGACTTTGTTGGTACTAACCCACAGTTCACCGGCTTTGCTGGCGATCTTGCTGCAGTTGTTGTTGAGAGCAACCCAGCTGACGTTGAGGAGCTCAAGGCTGCTAAGCTTGGCGACGAGACTGTTGACGAGGCAATCACCGATAAGATCCACAACATCGGCGAGAACATGCGTGTTCTTCGTTTCCAGCGTGTTGAGGCTGCAAACGGCGCACTTGCTAGCTACATCCACCTTGGTGGCAAGCTTGCTGACATTGTTACCTTTGAGTTCAACAAGCCAGAAACCGCTGAGTCTCAGGACTTCAAGAACTTTGCACACGACGTTGCAATGCAGGTAGCTGCAGCTGCTCCAGTTGCTGCTCGCCGTGAGGATGTTCCACAGGACATCGTTGATCACGAGCTCTCCATTTATAAGGCACAGGCTGCTGAGTCCGGCAAGCCTGAGGCTATTCAGGAGAAGATGGCTTATGGTCGTCTCGAGAAGTACTACAAGGAGTACGTCCTTACTGAGCAGGCATTTGTTAAGGACCCAGATATGACCATTTCTGAGTACGCAAAGCTGCTCTCCAAGAAGGTTGACGACGAGGTTAAGATTGTCAGCTTCGTGCGTTTTGCTTTTGGTGAAGAGTAAGACTTTTTACTTCAATTAATTTGAGCCGGTTGTCTTCAACCGGCTCTTTTTTTAACGCGATTCCTGCAAAACTTACGGTGTCGTTTGTTAAAATTGTTACAACTATGGCAAACGGAGAGAGCGAGGAAGCTTTGTCTTCAGCTAAATACAAGAGAGTACTTTTAAAGCTTTCTGGTGAAGCATTGATGGGTGAGCAATCCTTTGGTATTGACCCCTCAATTCCAGAAATGCTTGCTAAAGAAATTAAGCCTGTTTGGGAGTCTGGCGTTCAGGTTGCCATTGTTGTTGGCGGCGGAAACATCTTTAGAGGCGTTTCTCAGGCAGCAGCTGGCATGGATCGTGCCCAGGGCGATAATATGGGCATGCTTGCAACAGTAATCAACGCTCTCTCACTCCAGGATTGTTTTGAGCGCAATGGCATGGATTGCCGTGTTATGAGTGCAATTTCTATGGCTCAGGTTGCAGAGCCTTATATTCGCCGTCGTGCTATTAGGCACCTTGAGAAGGGTCGTATTGTCATCTTTGCTGCAGGTACCGGTAACCCTTACTTCACCACTGATACTGCTGCAGCTCTTCGCGCTTGCGAGATTGGCGCAGAGGCTCTCATGAAGGCAACAAAGGTAGATGGCATTTACGACTGCGATCCAGTTACTCATGCAGATGCAGTTAAGTTTGACACTGTCACCTACAAAGATGTTCTCGCCAAAGAACTTAAGGTTATGGACGCTGCAGCAATTGCGCTGTGCAAAGACAATAAGATGCCAATTCTTGTATTTGACATGCAGTCTGAAGGCGTTTTCATGAAGGCAATTTCCGGAGAAGAAGTCGGTACTACTGTCGTTGAGGAGGACTAATGAGCGTTCATTCTGATAAAGCTAAGCAGTCTATGGAGAAGTGCATCGAGGCACTTAAGAATAACTTTGGTCGTGTACGTACTGGTCGCGCAAATCCACATGCGCTTGATCACATCAAGGTAGACTACTATGGTCAGCCAACCCCAATTTCTCAGCTTGCAGCTATCAAGGTTCCTGAGGCATCTATGCTGCTTGTTGAGCCATGGGATAAGACTGCTCTAAAGAGCATCGAGAAGGCCATTGAGACTTCTGACCTTGGTATTACTCCATCTAATGATGGCTCTGCTATTAGGCTTCCTTTCCCAATGCCAACCGAGGAGCGCCGTCGTGAGCTTGCTAAAGAGTGCTCTCAGATTGCTGAGGAAGCTCGTGTAGCTGTCCGTAATGTCCGTCGTGACGTTAATGGCAAGATTGAGCGCGATGAGGAGCTGTCTGAGGACGATCAGAAGCGCGAGAAGAACGGTATTCAGAAGCTGACTGATACCTATATTGCACAGATTGAGTCTCTTCTTAAGACCAAGACTTCAGAAATCATGGAGATTTAAGTGCAGTTTGATACAAACAAGCTCATCCAGTATTTCTCTGACGCACCAGAAGATATCAGTCTCTCTGATATCAATTTAGAAACTATTCCGTCTCACGTTTCCATCATTATGGATGGAAACGGTAGATGGGCTACGGCTCGTGGACTTGATAGAACCGAAGGTCATAAGGCCGGTGTTCTTTCTTTGCGCGAGGCTGTTACTACTAGTGTGCGCCTTGGATTGGACGTTTTGTCAGTTTATGCGTTCTCCACAGAAAACTGGAAACGTCCTCAGCGTGAGGTTGACTTGCTCATGCGTCTGTTTGCAGAGACGCTTCTTAAAGAGCTCCCACTGTTCCACCAAGAAAACGTTAAGCTGCGCTTCTTTGGTGACCTTGAGGCTTTGCCTGAGAAGACCCGCAAGACTTTCCAGCGCGGACTTGATGAGACTGCGCAAAACACTGGTATGACGTTTGCACTGGCTGTTAACTATGGCTCTCGTGCAGAGCTAACCAGGGCAGCTGTTCTTCTCGCTCATCAAATTGCTGAGGGCACCGTGTCCGCTGACTCGGTGACTCCAGCAGATTTTGAGAAGAACCTCTATACGGCAGGTCTTCCTGATCCAGATCTGTTGATTCGTACGTCAGGAGAGCTGAGGCTTTCTAACTATTTGCTATGGCAGCTGGCTTACTCGGAGCTGTATGTCACGCAAACTTACTGGCCTGACTTTTCTAAGTGGGATTTTTTGCGCGCCATTAAGGACTATCAGGGTCGCGAAAGGCGATTCGGAGGAGTGAAATAGTGGTGGACAATACGCGCGATTCCAGAAGGCCTACCTCTCGGATTGATGCTGATGCTCAGCCTAATCCTGAAGAAACAGGTAGCGTTGGAATTGATAGACAGATTGAAAAGCTGGAGACTCGTCGCTCACTTAAAGAGCTGCAACGAGCCGCTGGTAACCTTATGGGTCAGCGAGTTCGTGGCGTTACCGAGAAGCTTTTGACAAGGACTCTGTCTGGCGTAGTTTATGCAGCTATTGTGCTTGCTGCGCTGTTTGTTGGCAAAGAAGCCACTATTGTTTTGATTGCTGGCATGGCATGGCTCTGCTGTTCTGAGTTCTTCCATATTTGCCGTATGGGCGGACGTATGCCAAACGAGCCTCTTGGCCTTGTCTTCTCACTTGTTTTTCCCATAATTGCGTACTTTGGTCACGTCTTTCCTCTGGTATTTTCTCTGCTTTTGATTATTCTTTGCGGACTTTGGTATGTTTTAACACCGCGAGCAAACCTTGCAGACGTGGCAGTTACGGCTTTTGGACCTCTGTACACATCGCTCTCACTTTCTACCATTGTTCTTTTGCGGTCCACTGAACCCGGATTCTCAATTCCTTGGATTACACTGGCCGTTATGCTTTCTGTCTGGGCAAATGACTCGTTTGCATATCTTTTTGGATCTAAATTTGGAAAGCACAAGCTTGCTCCAAGAATCTCACCAAATAAGAGCTGGGAAGGCTTCTACGGCGGACTCTTTGGCTCAATGCTTGTGTGGTTCTTGATGGCAATTTTTGGTGCGATTCATATGAATCCACTGTTTGCGCTGCTCTTTGGTGTAACTGAAGGCATTTTTTCTGTCGTTGGAGATTTGTTTGAGTCTCGTATCAAGCGTGGTGTAGGACTTAAAGACTCTGGCTCAATTATGCCTGGTCATGGTGGCCTCCTTGATAGAACCGATTCGATGATTTTTGGAACTATGGCGGCGTTTCTTCTCTTCCAGCTTGCCGTGCTCTTTAGCCAGGTCAAGCTACCTATTGCGCTGCCGTTTGGAGCATAGGTTTTGAGCATTTTTGAAGATACCGCGCCTCGCGCTGTAAGGCATGAGCCCCTGCGCGTTGCTGTCCTTGGAGCTTCAGGTTCTGTGGGCATGCAGACGCTTGATGTATGCCGTCATTTCCCGCAAAAGGTGCAGGTTGCTGCTCTTGCGGTAAGGTCGTCGGTTGAGTTTGCCGTGAAGGCAGCAACTGAGTTCAACTGCAAATACGTTGCTTTTGCCGATGCAAGTGTCAAGGGCAACGCCCTTCTCGACAGCTTGCCTCAAGGCTGCAAAGCAAGCTTTGGTCCTGAGGCCGTTCAGGCGCTCGCTGAGCTGGATGAGGTTGACTGCGTAGTCAATGCAGTGGTGGGAGAGGCTGGCATTTACGCTGGTCTGGCCGCTGTGAAGGCTGGCAAAGTGCTGGCTTACGCTAACAAGGAGTCAATTGTTGTTGGCGGAGACCTGCTGATGCCTCTGGTTAAGCCCGGTCAGCTCATCCCCGTTGATTCTGAGCACAGTGCCATCTTCCAGTGCCTTATTGGCGAGAAGGTCGCTGATATCCAAAGGATTTGGCTTACCTGCTCTGGTGGTCCGTTCTTCGGATATTCTCGCGAGCAGCTCAAGCACGTTTCGGCCGACGACGCCTTGGCGCATCCAACCTGGAAGATGGGTGCCAAGATTACCATCGATTGCGCCACGCTCATGAATAAGGGCCTTGAGCTCATTGAGGCTCATCATCTCTTTGACACTCCAATGGATAAGCTTGAGGTGTTGGTACATCGCCAGAGTCGCATTCACTCTATGGTTGAGTTTGTTGACGGCTCTGTTAAAGCGCAGCTCGGAGCCTCCGATATGAGGCTGCCTATTCAGTATGCCCTCAGCTATCCACATCGTTGGCCAGCAATTGCTCAGCCTGTTGAGTGGCAAGAAACCACTCCTCTCACAGGCGATTATGCTGACGAGAAAACCTTTGGATGCCTAGCTCTTGCTCGTCATGCAGGAACTGTTGGTGGAACGCTTCCTTGTATTATGAATGCAGCTAATGAAGTTGCTAACCATGCATTTAGACGAGGAAGATGTTCATTTCTTGATATTGAGCGCATTGTTGCAGAGACTATGAATGCCTCTGAAGTTCAAAGGGTAGAAGACCTTCAACAATTGACGCTTGTAGACGCAGAGGCACGAGCTTTAGCCCGTTCTTTTGTGGGATAGGAATTTTGTGAATTTGTTAGCTATTCTTTCACCAATTTTTTGGGGACTCTTGGTCCTCTCGCTTCTTGTATTTGTTCACGAGGCTGGCCATTACGGTATGGCTCGACTGTGTGGCGTCCGTGTAACTGAGTTCTTCTTGGGCATGCCGTTCAAGTACAAGCTTTCTCATAAGAGCAAAAAATACGGTACTGAGGTTGGCGTGACTCCACTTCTTTTTGGTGGCTATACGCGCATCTGCGGTATGGAAGGCGAGCTCGATGAGCTGCTTCCACAAGCTCTGATGAGCGTTCAAGAGTCGGGTTCACTTGAGGTTGGTGCTCTTGCAGCAAAACTTAACTGTGAGGATGAGCGCGCCTACAATCTGCTGTACACCCTTGCAGACTGGGGCTCCATTGAGCTTGTCAAAGAGTCAGACGAGCTAGCGCACACCACGTTTCAGACGCTTGCACGAGACGCTGAGCTTCGCTGTGAGTATGATCGCGGCCACAACTTTGAGCTTGAAGGCTCTACAGCAGCAGGGGAGCCTCGTGTTCCACAGATGTCCGCTGATGATTTCTTTGCTCAAGAGAAGGCTCATACCTATGTTGGTGTAAATGTTCTCAAACGCCTGCTCATGATCTTGGGCGGACCTCTAGTCAACATTGCGCTGGCCTTTGTACTGGTGGTTGGCTCTTTGATGTTTGTTGGCATTCCAGCTGCTCAAAACAAAGCACAGCTTGGATCCGTTGAATCTGGTTCTCTTGCTGCTATTTCAGGCCTTACTGCCGGAGACACTATTCTTACCTTTAACAAGGTAGAGGTACATACCTGGGAAGATCTTACTGCTGCTATCAAAGATGCAATGTCTGCCGGTGGTAAGGATATCCCTGTTACGTATGAGCGCAATGGCATTCAGCTTGAAACTACCATTAAGCCGGTTTTGCGTCCTGACGATAAAATCATCGGCGTGACACCTGTCATGACCACCTATCACTTCTCGTTTATTGACGCATCAGCTGCAGCTGTATCGTATGCCGCGCAGGTTGGTCAGTTTGCGCTCAGACTGCTCATCCCAACGCAGACCATGGAAGTTCTTAACCAGTCGTCTTCTGTTGTAGGAATTTCTGTAATGGCATCAGAAGCTGCTGCAGAGGGTTTCTCGACCCTTATTATGCTGGTAGCAGCTATTTCCATGTCACTTGGATTCATGAATCTTTTACCTATTCCACCTCTTGACGGCGGAAAGATTCTGATTGAGGTAATTCAGGTGATTATGAGAAAGCCTCTGTCTATCAAGGTTCAAAACATTTTGTCTTACATTGGACTGGCATTTTTCCTGTTTGTCTTTGTTGTTGCACTGAGAAACGATATCCTTCATTTGCTGTTTAGGTAGCTGATTTTATGTCTGAGAATGCTCGCACAAAAACTCGTCCCGTCATGGTCGGATCCGTCCAGGTTGGCGGTGGCGCTCCCGTTTCCGTTCAGTCTATGTGCACCACTAAAACAGATGATCCAGATGCAACACTCCTTCAGATCAAGGGGCTTGCCGAGGCAGGGTGCGAGATTATTCGTGTGGCAATTCCTGATGCAAAGGCCCTCGATGGCTTTGAAGAGATTTGCAAATACTCGCCACTTCCTGTTGTTGCCGATATTCACTTTGACTATAAGCTGGCGCTTGAAGCTGCAAAGCGAGGTGCGGCAGCGCTCCGTATTAACCCAGGAAACATTGGCTCCATGGAGCGTGTTGATGCTGTCATTGAGGCAGCTAAAGAGGCACATATTCCCATTAGAATTGGCGTTAACGCAGGCTCTCTTGCTAAAGAATTTGATACAAGACAAGATATGACCCTTGTCGAGAAACTCGTAGCATCGTCAAAGTCTTTTGTAGAGCATTTTTCTTCTCGCGGTTTTGACGACATTATCTTGTCTGCAAAAGCTCACGATGTTCCCACTACACTTGCGGTATATCGAGCGCTTTCCAAGGAGCTTCCACAGATTCCTCTGCATGTAGGCGTTACAGAAGCCGGTGCGTTAAGGCAGGGAACGGTAAAGAATTCCGCTGCGGTGGGCATTTTGCTTGAGAGCGGCATTGGTGATACCATGCGTCTGTCTCTAACAGCCGACCCTGTAGAAGAGGTCCATGTAGCATGGGAGCTTCTTGCTGCTCTTGGTATGCGTCGCATTAAGCCAGAGCTGGTAAGCTGCCCTACGTGCGGCAGGTGTGGCGTTGACATGATTCCTATTGCAGAAGAGGTTACCAAGCGTCTGGATGGCGTTCGTGCTCCAATTTCTGTGGCAGTCATGGGTTGCGTTGTTAACGGACCTGGTGAGGCCAGGGGCGTTGACCTTGGCGTTGCCTGTGGCAAAGGCCAGGCTGTGTTGTTTGAAAACGGCAATCCTATTAGAAAAGTGCCTGAAGATAAGATTGTTGATGAGCTATTCGCCGAAATTGAGAATCGTTTTGGCAAAAAATAAGTAAACTATACGTATTACTTCATATTGAAAGGAAACTACCTTGAAGCACTGGATGCGCATGTCTTCTTTGTATGCACCAACGCTCAAAGAAGACCCAGCTGAGGCTGTACTTGCAAGTCACCGCCTGCTCCTTCGTGCTGGCATGATCAGAAAGACCGCTGCGGGTCTGTACTCTTATCTGCCACTTGCATGGCGCTCTCTTTTAAAGATTGAGGCCATCATTCGCGATGAGATGGACGGTATTGGTGCTCAGGAGATTCTTGTTCCTATCATGACTCCAGCTGAGCTCTGGGAAGAGTCTGGTCGTTGGGACGTCTACGGCGACGAGCTTATGCGTATGCATGATCGCCACGATCGTCAGTTTGCCCTTGGTCCAACTCACGAGGAGACCTTTACAGACCTCATTAGAAATGAGCTCAAGAGCTATAAGGAGCTTCCTGTAACGCTTTATCAGATTCAGGATAAGTTCCGTGACGAGCGCCGTCCACGCTTTGGTCTTATGCGTGGCCGTGAGTTCATTATGAAGGACGGCTATTCCTTCTCGGCAAATCAAGAGTCGCTGCAAGAGTGCTATGACCAGGAGAAGGTTGCTTACCAGAACGTTTGTGACCGTACACGCCTTAAGGCTCTCCAGGTAGTTGCAGACTCCGGCCAGATTGGTGGAGACACCTCTGTTGAGTTTATGGCGCTGGCAGAGGCCGGCGAGGCAAGCCTGGTCTACTGCGATTGCGGCTATGCTGCAGATACTGAGGCAGCTGCAGCAAAGATCAACGTAGAAGAGCGTGAGTCTGGCAAGATGTGTGAGATTCACACACCTGGTATTGGCTCCATTGATGATGTAGCTGAGTTCCTTCACGTTTCACCTGCAGCAACTCGTAAGGCTCTAGCTCTTGTTGACGGAAACGGTAAGCCAGTTGTGTGCTTTGTTCCAGGTACTCATGAGCTCAATGAGGTTAAAGCTGAGCACGTCTTTGGTGACTATCACATGATGACCGATGAAGAGCTTGAAGAGTATGGCCTCATCAAGGGCTTCATTGGACCTGTTGGCCTACCTGAGGGTATCCGCGTTGTTGGAGACCTCTCTCTTGAGGATAGTCAGTGGTGGCTCTGCGGTGCTAACAAGGCAGACTACCACCTTGATCACGTTGAGCTTGGCCGTGACTTTGAGATTAACGAGTGGAAAGACCTTGTCACTTCTCAGGAAGGTGATATTTGTCCTGAGTGCGGTCTTCCTCTGCATGCTGCTCGCGGTATTGAGGTTGGCCAGGTCTTCCAGCTTGGCACCAAGTACTCTTCAGCCCTTAACGCCACCTTCACCGACGAAAACGGCGAGGATAAGCCTCTGGTTATGGGCTGCTACGGCATTGGTGTTTCCAGGCTTCTTGCTGCTGTTGTTGAACAATACAATGACGAGAAGGGCATCAAGTGGCCAGTCTCTGTTGCTCCTTATGAGGTTTCTGTTCTTTGCCTCTCTGACAAAGACCCAGAGATTTGGAATGCAGCGGGTGCTGTGGCTGACGCTTGCGTTGCAGCTGGTCTTGAGACTGTTGTTGATGATCGTGCAGAGCGTCCTGGTGTTAAGTTTGCAGATGCAGATCTTATCGGCTTCCCATGGCAGGTTATTGTTGGCAAGAAGGGCGTCGCTAACGGTATCGCAGAAGTCAAAGAGCGTGCTACCGACGAGCGCTTTGAGGTTGCCCTTGATGAGGTTGCTTCCTGGCTTGCCCAGAAGATTCTTCCAGAGCGAGAGCTTTAAAATATACAACCAATTAGAAAATTGTCGAGAAAAACAGAGCTTTGGTTTGCTATAGTATTTCCCGCACCACGTTCGGGGAATTAGCTCAGCTGGGAGAGCGCATGACTGGCAGTCATGAGGTCAGGGGTTCGATCCCCCTATTCTCCACCACGTATTCTGGCGGCGGCATCAGTCGCCGCTTTTTTCTTACGGGCTCATGGCGCAACGGTTAGCGCAGGGGACTCATAATCCCTGGGTTGGGGGTTCAAATCCCTCTGGGCCCACCAAATACACATGTGGCGAGAAATCCTTTGGTTTTCTCGCCATTTCTTTTACCGAAACTCTCTACCGTTTAATGATTCGATTACTTAATTTATATAAAAGACGGGTACAATAGCCAAAGTGATATTTGATAGATAGGGGATATATGACTCCTGAGACTCGCAAAATGAAGCTCTTTAGTCTGGCGCTTTTGATTGGCGGACTTTTAGGTCTTGTTAATGTTGCGGTTCTTGTAATTGGTGCTGGTCCATCAATTGATTCCGCTCTTCTTTTGCTTGCAAGTATGATCTCGCTTCTAACTGGTGGTTATGCAGCTAGAGAGGCTAATGTACCTAATAGAGCTGCAGCCGCTTATCCCATGATTTTTGGATCGTGTGTTGCATTAGCTGCTATTGTTGTTGGACAGTTGGTACTTAAACCATCTGTTACCTTGCAGTTTATTGAGCTGTTTGCACTATTGGCAATGGCAAGCGCTGTTGCTCGAGGATCTCATAAAGTTAAAAAGTCTCTTGAAGCCAAGTAAGTTTTTTTGTTGACGTCGTTTTATTGTTCTAACTCCTCTTATTTACGTTTTTCTCTGTGAACTGACTTGTTGGGGGTTTGTATGGATCGTGGAACTAAGTTGATGATGGCGCTTTCCTCTATGCTTGGTGCGCTGGGCGTTGCTGGAATTGTCATCTTTGCCTTCTCAGTTGGCTATGGTCGTTTCTCTTCAAGCATGATTGTGCTTCTGCTGTGCAGCTTAATGGCAGTTTATTGCTGCTATATTCTGCAGAAATGCATTAGTCTGGCTAAAGACTTTGAGAAAACCCACGGCATTGTCCGTCTTGTTGCTGGTATTGAGCTCATTCTCTTTACCATTGAATGGGTTTTTGTATCGCAGCTTTCATCTCAGCCTATGGTAATTACGCCAATGATTCTTCAGCTTATCTTCCTGGGAATTATTCTTGTTCAGATGAATAAAGCTGTGTCTACGTATTCACCTTCAAAAAAGTCAAAAGCTAGAAATTAGCTTCATTGTTTGTTATTATTGCAAGTCGTTCGGGCGATTGGCTCAGGGGTAGAGCACTTCCTTCACACGGAAGGGGTCGCTGGTTCAAATCCAGCATCGCCCACCATAGAATTTTTAAGGCCTAGGTAACTGGGCCTTTTTTGTTAGTACTTAGTTACAGTAATGACTAATATTTACTGCCAAGCACACATCTTAGAGCTTCCCTTATATACTTGAGCCCTAGGAAAGGGGAGATGTATGACAAATTCAACTAACAATTCCAGCGTTCTTAATCCAGTCGAGCAGTTTGATATGTATGTTGCTCACGTTGGCATTAACGCAAGCAATGCGGACGAGGCGGAAAAGATTGCAAGCCTGTTCACCGCTCTTATGGGACTTCCAACTATTGAGCAGCCACCTTCATTTTTTGCAGGGACTCTGGTAGAGGTCATGAAACAAAATGGCCGAGGCACAAAGGGCCATATTGGCTTCCACGTTAACAATATTCCTGCTGCCGAGAAATACTTTGCAGGTCGCGGCTTTGAAATCGATGAGTCCTCTAGAAGACTTAATCCAGATGGCAGTACTTTTTTGGTCTATTTCAAAGACGAGATTGCTGGCTTTGCTATTCATCTCACCATGGATAAGTAACCCCACTTCATTTAATTGATTTACGATTATTTGACGAGAAGGTCTTTTAGTAAAAGGGCCTTCTCGCTTTTTTGTGTGTGGATGGATAGGGAATAGTTATTTATAGGTGATTCTTATTGTTGATGATATGAAAATTTAATAAATTGCAATTTAGAATGTAGTTTATATTCATTTGAATGATATTTTCTTTTATCATTTGAATTAGACATTTGTAATCCTTAATGGATTTGGAAGGTTTGAAGTGAAAAAGTTCAAGTGTGTGGCAGCGTCAATTTTAGTTGCATTATGCTGCGTAATTGTCATTGGAGCTCCAAAGCTTGCGCTCGCAGCAGGGGACAATCAGCTTACGGTAAATGTTACTGATGACTATTACAGTAAGCCTGTTGATGGTGTAACAATTACAGTGACTAATATAGCAACTGGCTCTGTTATTGCAGAGCAAGTTACAGATTCAAACGGTAATGTCCAGGTAAATCTTCCTGACGGAACTTATAAGGTTCAGCAGACAAAGTTCAAAGCTGGATATGACATTGATCGTTCATCTAAAAATGTAACTTTCTCCGGTGTTGCTGGTGGAAACAATGACCACCAAACTATCAATCTTAAAAATAAACACATTATGGGAAGGCTTTACGTAAATGGTGAGATTTACGGAGCTCCTCTTTACTCGCCATCAAGATTTATTTCTGATATTACTTTTGATATTGAGGATGAGTTTGGAAATAGAATTGCTTCAGGAGTTCAGGGTGGTCAAAGTGTGGAGGTTCCTGTAACAGGAAGTTATACAGTTATTCCAAAAAATTATCCAACTCGTTATGCATATAACAATGACGCCAAAATGGTTGATTCAGTCTTTGTATGTTCAGATGACAGTAGCAACGGTTTGGTTTCTCTTCACGCAGTAACATTCCCTTATAATGCGGGTACTCGAGAATTTGAAAAAGAGACACACGCGTCTATTCATCTTCGAATAAGACGTGGAAACATTGTAGTTAGAGTAGTGGATCAGTTTGGAAATCCTATTGCTGGAGCAACTCTTATTGCTACTCCTGCTAATGAAGTTTTCCCTGGACGTCCTTCTCCAGCATGTCCTCCTTCTGATGGCGGTTCTAGTACTTTTGATCCAGCGTATTTACCTGGAACAGATACCCCTCGTGCTATGACTCAGACTCCGCCAAGTCCTGGCGTACCATACACTCAAACGGGTGAGTTGGAGAGAGATGATGAAGAGAATTATCTTCTTACAACAGGTCCTGATGGAACGGTAGTTATCCCAGACTATCTTGTCGAGGCTGAGTCAACAATTACTCAGTTGACTACCCTTGATGGTTACACTATTGATGATCCTAATCCTCAGGTTGGTGAGATTACTGGCTCTAACGAGACAACTACGGTTACGTTTGTAAATCGTAGGCCAGAGCCACCTGCTCCAGAGCCACAGCCAGAACCTCAGCCTGAGCCAACTCCAGAGCCCCAGCCTGAGCCAACTCCAGAGCCCCAGCCGGAGCCAACTCCAGAGCCTCAACCACAGACTCCGGAAAAGCCTAAGACTCCAAAGAAAAAGAAGGCTGTACTTCCAGACACTTCTGACATTTCTGGTATCTCTTCTTTAATTGTTGGAATTACAGGTACATTAAGCTCTCTTGCTGGTGTCTCAATGTATTTGACCAAGAAACGTTTCTAAGACTACAGGATTTATTGAATCTACTTCAAAATTTGCTTATGTCTATCAAGTGAACAACCTGTGCATTTAGTAATTTGAAAATGTACGGGGAGTTCACTTGATTTTTATAAGGTGAGTACAGATTTCCTCAGTTTTGCCAGTTAAAAATTTGAAATAATTGTGTTTAGTTTTGGATATTATCTTTAATTCAATGTCTAATTCCCTTACTATAGATAGAAGTATTTACTTGTATGATTCGGTTTTAAGGAATTGAATTGAAACGATATAAAAACATTGTCTTTGCCATTTTTATCGCTTTGACGCTTGCTGTATCAGTCATCGCTCCAAGAATTGCACTTGCAGACTCCGATGAGATTTGGGCTCTTGCTGTTGATAAATACACCTTTGAACCAATTGAGGGCGTACATATTGTAATTTATCAAGGTGGTTCTACTATCGTGGCCGAGGGAGAAACAGGAGCTGATGGTTACTTTAGGCCTAATCTTCCTCTTCCTGAAGGTGCTTATAGAGTTGAACAGACCACTTATAAAGAAGGCTATGTCCCTCAAGTCAACTCTTTTTCTTACGTTTTTAGTGGCGCTTCATCGGGTTTAGGTGAACGAGTTGTTGCTAATATGGAGAACCAGCCAATTTTAGGCAATATTATTGTTAAAGTCGTTGACACAGATGGCAATCCTATTGCCGGTGCAACTCTTAAGGCTACTGCCGCAAACGTTGCTGGACCTCGTATCCCAACGCCTCCATTTACTCAGACCGGTATTCTCACCATGGAGGCTGACGGAAGCTACTCTCTTACAACTGGTGCAGATGGCTCTGTTGTAATTCCTAACCTTATGGGTAACACTTCCACTACCATCACACAGCTCACCACCATTGATGGTTACCAGATTGATACTACGGTTCGTGTTGGTCAGATCACTGGTACAAATACTACTGCCACAGTAACTTTTGTTGATCCTCGTATTCCTGCTCCAACGCCTGCACCAGATCCAACACCTGCTCCAGAGCCACAGCCTGAGCCAACTCCAGCACCAGAGCCTCAGCCAGAGACCCCAAAGGCTAAGAAG
>CALHDX010000012.1:0-6475 GCA_938023105.1 uncultured Atopobium sp. | reverse complement strand
GCGCTACAACGGCTGGAATTGCAAGCCCTACCAGCTCTAACACCAATACTGCCTACACAAATATTGCAACTTTTGAGAATCACATTCTGGACAACGCGGATGATCCAATGACCTTCTTTGGCATTGTTATTGGTCACAACTACCACTACTGGTTCACCGACGCTGCAGGCAACTCCCCTGCAACCATTAACGGTGGAGCAACGCTTACTAACGATGTCACCTACTACCTCAAGTGGAAGGAAGATCCTTCCATCCAGAGAGTAGAGCTTACGAGCGATCTTCCTGCTGATATGTGGAGTGATTCTCAGAGCAACACCACTCAGATCAAGGAAGTTTCTAACGATAAGAGCTTCAGTCTTACAGGCGCTATTGACGCTACTTCCGTCATTAATCAGATGAGCGCTTTTGAGAATGGCATTGCTGGCGGCCTCGACGACCTAACCAAGATTACGCTTTCTGGCACAACTTCTACCTTTACTGCAAAGCTCACGCTTCCTGCTGGCGTTGTTGTCCCAGCTAATCCAACAGTAACTACCTCTGGCCTTGGTGATCTCTTTGAGGTTACAAACGTTTCCGTGAACGGTCAGGAAGTTACCGTTACCCTGAAGCTCAAGGGCACTTACACCAACTACAAGCAGCTCAAAGACGCTGTCGAGACAGTTGGCAAAGACGATGCAGCTACCGCAGAAATTGCAAGACCTCTTACCGTAACTGTTGATGGTCTTACACTTGACTCAACTCAGGTAACCAATGGTCAGGAGCTCACCGCTACAGGTACTCTTACTGGCTCCTTTGAGTCTTTTGCAAAGAACACCGTCACTAACGTCACCAAGAAGTACGAGCTTTCTTGGAACGGCGTTCAGATTGCTGCGAGCAGAGACCCTCGTGGTACCGGCATTCAGCAGACTCTGATTGTGAACAACCCAATTGAGATGAACCTTCCTGCAGATATGCTTGCTGACGAGAATACCGAGCATGACCAGGTCATCACTATGAAGGCAGGTTCTACCTTTAACCTCACTGGTTCAATTCTTGCTTCCTCTATCCAGGAGCAGATGAACAACATTGAGCGCGCCTACCCTAATACCAACCATGACACCATTACGCTGAGCAACCTGAAGTTCAAGTTCACAGCAACTCTGACTGTTCCTGAGGGAATGACACTTCCAGGCAACCTTGATGCCAACACCATCCAGGCTTCCAACTTTGGCAGCGGCTTTAAGGTCAGCGATGTTCAGGTCAACGGTCGTACGGTTACCGTCACCTTTGAGCTCAGCGACCCTTCCTCCATTAGAACGTACTCTGACCTCGAGCGCATTGTTGATGAGGCAAGTGCCAACGATGGTTGGATGAAGCTCACCATTCCTGGCGTCACCATTGACTCCAATGTTGCCGCAGGCACCCAACTCACCGCTGTCGGCACCGTTACCGGCTCCTTCAGCGCTATTGCTGATTCCGCAGCTGGCAACCGCAAGGTCTTCTCGTTCACCTGGAATGGTGTCCAGTGGCCAGATGGTAAGGACGCTGTTGCAACTGATAACGACACAATCCAGCTAACCATTACTGTTGCAGAGGATGAGACTCCAGAGACTCCTTCCACTCCAACTAAGCCATCTAAGAAAAAGAAGCAGAAGACTCCATACACCGGAGATGCTTCTGCTGCAGCACCTCTTGCTGCACTTCTCGCTGGTATGACCGCTGTAATGACTTCACTTGGCATTACTAAGCGTCGTAAGAATAAGTAAGAAAGAAAGTGATTGGTTCTGTATTGCTCTAGTTAGGAAGTGCTATGAAAAGTAAGGCAAGGATTGTAGCGGGATTGCTTTTAGCTGCCGTTGCATTCGTCGCAGCATTGCTGCCCAACCTTAGCGTGGCTTACGCAGAAGACACCACAGGTCTTCAAATCAATGCTCTGAGCATTGAAGATGCGTCGACTCACGCCCAAGTTGCTGACCTTCTTGCAGGTCAAACCCCTGCCCTTAAAGCGGGAGTCACCTACGCCTTGAATGTTGGCTACACAATCCCTGCATCGTTGCAGTTCTCCCCAACGTACCTCAACGTGAGGTTTGGAGATGGACTCTACGTCACAGGCCTTCCAGGTGCAACGTTTACCGTTGGTGGCATCTCAAACACCAGTTTCTCTAACCTGGTTACCACACCTACAGGAACGGGAACCCTTCCTTACGGCTATCCTGGCGCAAGTTCCGAGAAGAACCGCAGTGGAGATCTGGTCTACATGACCAATAACGGCCTGACCCGGGTTTCTTCCAGAGGAGAAATTCAGTTCAAGCTTGACGATGCTGTTGAGAACCAAAGCGCAAGCCAGGTTATTGCAAACGCAATTCGCGTTAGCTTGAGCACCGCTGCAACACAAAACGTTGATCCACACACCTCATCTGTTACTGCAGCTGACGCCATGACCTATGGTTTCTGGGCTGATCAGTCCACCGAGGTTCTCTCTAAGGGTGGTACCACCTCTACCCTGCAGGTTTCTACCACAGGCTCTAAGGTACTCACCGAGGCAAACAGCAAGACTACGGTTCAGGTTGTCTACCCAAGCGATACGGAACTTGTTGGTGTTAACGAGACAAGCCTCTACAATACTGCCGGAACCGTTGTCTCTACTACCGACGACGGCACCAATAAGACCGCAACAGTTGAGTGGAACGAGCCAGGCTCTTACGCAGGTACCCCAACCTTTAAGCCACAGATTAAGGTTCCTGCATCAAGCACCAGACCTAACAACTCAACCTTTAACGTCACCATTAAGAACCTCACTATGTCCGTTTGGAATGACACTCCAAACGTCAACCGCACCTCAGGAAACGCTTCTTCTACGCTTACGGTTACCGTAATTGACGGTCTTAACCCAGAGCGTCTTACCACACACGCTCTTGTCGACACAGCTCCTAACTGGGCATACAAGAAAAACGATACCTACAACGTTCGTCTTGGCACCTATCTCATCAAGAACGAACTCTCCTCAGACACCGCTCCAAAGACGCTCGAGATGACCATCGATCAGAACCAAACCGCTATCATCCGCGGCGTCACCATCCCTTACAAGGCTGGTATGACCTATGGTCCAATCCACTGGACCGCATCGGACGGTACAAGCGGAACTGCTGATCCAAGCATTCTGCGCACCTCTGGTGTCTCCGCACTTATCACCAACACTGCTCTTGGTCTTGATATCAACACCTCCATCACTTCCATCAAGGTTGACCTTGGTCCAATTCTTGGCGGATACGATGGCATTAGGCCAATGAGCGATCTTCTCGATACATGGAATCCAAACAACAAGCATGTCACTGACGAGTACTATGGCTGGAGCTACATCTCCAACGGCGTTTACGGCTCTTGGAAGAAGGGCACTAACGCCGACGTTGTCACTAACGTCAAGCTCTACGACACCGGTACCACTCCTGACGCAGGCGTTACGCTGACCGCTAAGTCCGGCGCACCTAAGGTTCTTAACGGCGTTGGTAGCATCGATAAGACCCAGATTAACGGCGGCGAGACCTTCAAGATTTCTGGTCGCATCGACGACGCAAACTGGGACTGGAACCCTCTTCAGGAGCCAGTGCTCTACGTCATCATGCCCGAGGGCTTTACCTACAGCAACCTCACCGTTTCCAATGGCACGCTCAGCGCTCCTGAGTTTGTAGGAACGTACGATAAGGACGGCGTGGCTGTTAAGGTTTGGAAGTACACCATTGATGTTGGCGACGAGACTCGTGGCCAGTATCAGCCAGACTTTACCAGCAAGAACATGACTCTGAGCATGGATGTCCACACCACTGATCTTGCAGGTAAGGGCATTTACCACATCAACGATTTTGTTGGTATTACCACCAAAGACTTCAAGGAAATTGGTGCTCAAATTAAGTCTGAGCACTGGGACCGCAGCAACTGGAACACTTCCCAGTACACCAGCCTGTTTGGCAACAGCGTCAACTCTGGCGAGACTATGGTTTCTCTCTCCGAGCGCCCTGGTATCAACATTGCACAGGCATCTGCAATTGCTGCTGCATCTACCCTTTCTGTAAAGGACGCTATCTCTGGAACCGTTACTGACTACACGTACGACTCCGCTAATCCAGGCGCAACTACCCCTGTTATGCAGCGCGGAGACACCGCTACCGTTCATATTGCAGTCCGCAATAACACCGGCAACACCGCAAATACCACGCAGCTATTTGTTCCACTACTTTCCAAGTCTGCAAACCGCGGTGCTGGCATTAATCCAGAGGGTGCAACTCAGCTTCCTCTTGCGCTTGAGGGCGTAAGCTCTTCTTCCAACTTCTCTTACCAGTACATCAAGCTGAACCCTGGTGTTACCTACACTGCAAACCATGCTCCACAGCCTGGCGACTACACCGTAGTCACTAATCCAGCTGAGGCCGACATGGTGTTATTTACTTCAACGCACGCACTTGCTGCAAATAGCGGCGGTTTTGTTGACGTCACTTATAAGGTTGCCGATAACGTTGATGCTTCCTATACCGGTAAGCGCAGCGTGTTCAGCAGCGTTCTTGACTACGACATTGCTGGTAACCACTCCACTCGTAGCCTTTCAACTCATGCGCTAAGCTTTGCAGGCATTGATATCACCATCAAGAAGATTTGGAAAGACAACAACAATGCAGCTGGTAAGCGTCCAACTCCTGCTGCCTTTGGTGCTAATAACCTAGAGCTTACCAACGATAAGAACTTTGATACCAGCGCAATTACTCCTGACGTTACTGATAACGGAGATAATACCTACACCATTGTCTACAGGGGCCTTCGTAAGTACGTTGACAACACAGCAGCAGATACTATCTCCTACACCATTGCCGAGAACCCTCCTAACTACTATTACGCAGAGAGAACTCATATCTTCACTGCCGAGCAATACACTGAAACTCAGACGCTCACTAACGAGTATCGCGTGCTGCCGGCTATCGTTAATCCATCCGTCAAGAAGGAAGTTACTGGTGATGTTCCAGTAGAGATTCATCCTGGCTCGCCATCGCCTGCTTCTCTTCTCAATTCTCTTCTCAATGGAGGTGCTGCTGACGTTGCAAACCCACCAGGCGCTGGCAATGGTGGTCTCAGCGATAGCTTCATTGGTGGCCTCATCAATGACTTCCTGGAGAATGGCTCCGAAGACGAAGCTGACGCTCCTAACGTCTTTGTCTTTGAGCTCAGGCGTCTTAATTCTTCCTATCCAATGCCTGAGGGCTCTACGGGAGATACCGCGCGTACCCGTAGAATTCTTGCTGGTGACGCTGAGTTCAAGAGCATCACTTTTGATCAGCCTGGTACCTACGTTTACACCATCAAAGAGATTGAGGGCAATCAGGACATCGACTACGACAAGAGTGTCTACACCCTCACATACACCGTTACCGACGATGGCTCCGGCCAGCTGCAGGCAAAGCGCGCTCTGAGCAAGACTGCTCCTGACGGTACCGTTACTGTCATCGATCTTGGCGAGAATAACGATGTGAATGGCGCGGTATTCACCAACCACTACCCAGAAGAGGGTACTGATTACCTTTATCACACCGAGTACATCGAAAAAGACGTAACGGGTGATATCCCTCACTTCTATCCACCTAAAGCTGGTGAGCCTTCTCCCGCATCTCTCCTCAACGATGTTGATCCTGTAAACGAGCCAGACGTCTTCACTTTCACGCTAACCCGCGATGATTCTTCCTATCCAATGCCCGAGGGCACCGAAGGTGATACCGCTTCAACAACCATTTATATCAACGGTGCCAGCTCATTCGGCCAATTCAAGTTTACCGAAGAAGGTACCTATACCTACACAGTCCGCGAACTTACCGGCTCCCAGACTAATGTCAGGTACGACAAGACCTACTACAAGCTAAAGTATGTGGTTTCTCGCAATGAGGATGGCAAGCTAGAACTCAAGCGCTTCTATACCAAGATTAATCCTGATGGAACGACCCAAGAAATTACCGTTGCCGAGAACTGGGAAACAGGTATTAGGTTTGTCAACCACTACGCGGACCCAGAGCCAGCAAAGCATGCTCCATCTGTCACTAAGATTGTTGAGGGCGGCTATCCTCGCAATATCGTGCCAGATACCGGCACTCCTGGCATGACGACAACCGCACTTGGTGGCACAAGAACTACAACCGAGGATGAGGACAACACCTTCACGTTTACGTTGAAGCGCACCGATCCTTCTTACCCAATGCCCGAGAACTCCACCGGCGACACCAAACAGATAAAGATTTTGCTCCACGGAACCGCTTCATTCGGCGAGATCACCTTCACTAAGCCAGGAACTTACACCTATACCATCTATGAGGAGATGGGTACTCAGGGCATCAAATACGACCAGTCCGTCTACACTCTCACCTACAAGGTAACCTACGATGGAGAAGGCCACCTGAAGGCCGAGCGCACTATGACCAAGGCTGATGAGAATGGAAATGTCACTACCGTTGACCTTGGCGAG
>CALHDX010000011.1:0-3850 GCA_938023105.1 uncultured Atopobium sp. | reverse complement strand
TTAGGAACCCATCCACCAATGAGTGCCATCGCAACAAGCGTTGGGAACAGGCAAATGTTAAAGCCAAGGAACCTTTGAAGGTAGCTGAGCTTGGTAATCAGAGGCTGATAGTTGAACCAAACCTGCTGGTAAATACCCGATAGAACTCCGGCGGCGATCAGCGTGAGAAGTATGGTGTTATTCTGCCTGTCACCATAATTGATTGCCAACGCAATGACGCCATACACAAGCGAAATGCCGGTAAAACATAGCGCTCCAGAAGAGATGCCCTTGCACATAATTTGACCTGCTGTTTTATTGAGTCCCTCGTCAAATTCTTGTTGAGTCTCTCGCTCAATTTCTTTCCAGTTTTGTGATTCGTTGCGTTCCATGATATTCCCTTCTCTGGGATAAAGATGCCGTTAAAGTGAATGTTTGTGTGCTGTTTGATACTAGAAAATGTGACGCGCGAGAAAACCGATCAAGTCCTTACACGACTCCAATGCGTCGTTTGATTTCGGCGGCGTACTTTCTTGAAGCAACAAGGGTTTTCTCGCCAAGTGATAGCAACATGCGGCCGGAACCTGCGGGTTTGATGCCCGTAACCTGATCCAAGTTGACCAGTTCCTGTCGAGAAGTGCGCACAAAAGCCGTGTCTTTGAGAGCATCCTCGAGCTCGGTCAAGCGGTTGGAGCTTTCCAGCGTCTCGCCGTTTACCAGGTTAATCAGCGTCACGTTGCCGTCCGTTTGGATTCACGCAACATCCGCGAGAAGAACGACGCGCCTGTTGATGGTTCCAGGAACGTATCCGGACATTTTTCCGTCAACCATCTGCAGCTGGCGAACAATTCCTGATACGCGCGAATCATCTGGCCCGCTCAAAATGGTCACCTCGATTTGCGTGCGACCCTTTTCTTCAACTACACGAATTTCCATTGCACATCCAAACGACTTGCTTTACATGCTTTACATGTTTCTTTTGTCTTAGCTTAACTACTTGTGTCCTTGCCTTAAGGCATCTTTAGAATAACGGTTGCATCTCTTATGTGGGATATCATGTCTCTCAAATGCACTAACTGGCGTGTGAAGTGCAATCTTTGCGCTTCGAGCGCCGTTCTTGCGCTTGAACGGCGCTTTGCGTGCGCCCGAGCTCGCACGTACGAACGCGCGCGCAATCGCGCACACAAAAAGCCGCCCTCAAAATGAGAGCGGCTTGAAGTTACCGTGCGCTATGCCTACGAGCTTGTCAACCTCGCTGCAGCTTAGTTCTTGGCTGCGTGCAGCTTGAGGGTACCCAGTGCAAGGAGAACCGCTGCGCTGCCTGCAACAGCAAACATCAGTGTGTTCTGCAGTGCGTCGTCGCCAGTGTAAGGAGTGCGGGACTTGCGAGGCTTAGGGACAACAGGGTTAGTAGTGGTGTTGGTACCTGTGTCGATAAGACCATCGCTGACGTGGGCAGTGTTTACAACTGTGACGTTTTTCTCGCCCTTGTTGACCTTGACCTGGAAGGTTACGGTGAGCGTGTCGCCCGAAGCAACATTCTGAGTCCAAGTTACGGTGCGCGTAGCTGGGTCGTAGGTGCCGCCGTTATCAGCGGAGCCATCAACGTAAGTTGTGTGCTCTGGGATGACATCGGTGATGGTGACATCGCGAGCGGTGTTGGTGGTGTTGGTGTAGGTAACGGAGTACGTAAGCACCTGACCAGCAGTTACCTTGTTGCCATCGATGGAGTTACCCTGACCGTCCAGGACGTCCTTCTTTGGCTGAGGCAGAACTACCCAAACGCCAATGAAGTGAGCGTTCTTATGGTCGATGACCTCAGAATCGTGATCGTAACCGATGAATACCCAAGTTCCATCTGGGGTTTCTACGCGAGTAACACCGCCAAGAGGCTGATCAGGGGTAACGGTGGTGCCGTTTGGAATTCTGGTCTGCTTACCAGGAAGCAGGTCCAGGACCTCCTGAGGAAGCTCCCTGTTAGGAGTGCCGCTGACAAACTCATGGGTCTTCTCGTACAGAAGCTCAGTAGTTACCTTGTTGGAGTGAGCAACGTTTCCGTCGACAACCTGTGTAAGTTCGTTATCAATGTTAGAGCCATCAGTTTCTACCTTGCTGTTGGTAACAGTCTTGTAGGTAATAACAAACTTCTTGCCGCCATTTGCCTTGGTGAGCAGGTGGTCCTTGATGTTGACGGTAACCTTCTGGCCGTCAACAGCAACGGTATAGTCAGTGCCTTCGGTCAGGGTCTGACCGTCAAAGCTTACGGTGAGACTCTGGAAATCAAGGCGCTCGTCAAAGGTGTCAACCATGCTCATCGACTTAATCTTGCCGATGGTATCAATACCCTGCTTTGGCAGCGTAAAGGTGCCGGTATACGTAATGGTTTCTCCAGCCTTGGCAGGAGCCTGCTCAGGATCAACTGCCTTTACAGGAGCTGGAGTAATTGCCTCAGTGTACACACCAAAAAGGCTGCCGCTGGTAGCTGCACTGGTAGACTCAAACGTCATGCTGTTTGACTTGGACTTAACAGCAAAACCTGCAAGGTTCTTCTCCTGATCAGGACCAGAGGTACCACGAACAGGATTCCAGGTAATATTGTTGCCGCTTGTGCTCTCAACAAGAATGTTCCTGTTATTCATAACAATGCTATCGATGGTGCTATTGGCATTAATGAGCGAGAAGGTCTCGTTTGCGCCAGTATCACCGACAACGTCAATATCGCTTGGCTGCATAACAAGCTTGAGGTCACAAGGGGTGCCATCGGTGTACTTAAGCTCTACTGTTACGTTTGCGTTGATTGCATAGGACCTGAACATATCAGCAGTATAGCTGGGGTGATTCACGTCAATGTAGTCCATAATCTGGAAGGACTTAGTTCCCCAGTTCTCATCAACGGTCAAAAATGCAACGTCAGTTTTATTAGGGTTATTGTAATCTGCGTTAGCGTTCTTAAGGGTAAGGTCCAGCGAGTTAATGGTGACATAGACGTCAACGTCCTTGCCATCAACAGTACCAGCGTTAGAGAACTTCAGAGAAAGCGGCTGGTTATACTGCTGAGGAGAACCATCCTTGGTAGGCTGCACAACAAAAGCTGTTGAGGGCAATCTGCCCGTATCTGAAGCAGGAATCTCTACACGCTTAACGCCAGTTCCCTGCGAGAGAACAGTCATGTTGTCTCTGGTCAGCGTGAACTGGTAAATGTTGATCTGGGTAAGATCACTATCGTCTTTCTGGCGATCAAGTGCCTGAGCTGTGTTAATAGACATAAACAGGCATGCCACAACCATGGTGAGAAAGACTGAGATTCTCTTAAGAAAACCCTTTTTCATGATGGCCCCTCAAAAAGATGTGCATATTACAGCTACATTTTCTTACAAATTGATAGTAAAAACTTAAGAGAAATCAGTATTCACATAAAAAGTGAATTTCGCTGATGAATAGTATAGTTTGTATGGACAATACTATTTTAAAAATAAAAA
This sequence comes from uncultured Atopobium sp., assembly GCA_938023105.1. Classification (GTDB taxonomy): domain Bacteria; phylum Actinomycetota; class Coriobacteriia; order Coriobacteriales; family Atopobiaceae; genus Lancefieldella. The sequence goes on along the minus strand of CALHDX010000011.1, from coordinate 392 downwards.
GTATTTAAGTTATAATGAAAACTATAAAATGCTTAAAAATAGTGAGAACTATAAAAAATTAAATTCTAATATGGCTCAACAAATTCTAAAAGAAGTAGACGGAAGTTTCAAATCATTTTTTGGACTTTTAAAACTTGCTAAAAATGGTCAATATAATTTTAAAGATATAAAATTACCTAAATATCTTGCTAAAGATGGATTTACAACTCTTGTTATAGGTTTTGTTAGATTAAAAGACGATATTCTGATAGTTCCTTATTCAAATTCGTTTAAGAAAACTCATCAGGAAGTTAAAATTAAGCTGCCACCAGTATTAAAAGACAAGAAAATAAAAGAGATTAGAATAATACCAAAACAACATTCTAGGTACTTTGAAATTCAATATACTTATG
>CALHDX010000010.1:0-11208 GCA_938023105.1 uncultured Atopobium sp. | reverse complement strand
GCATGCTTGTGCAGTTTTGATTGCTCCTACGCCAGTAAATGACCACGTTCCTACCAAGGTAGATACCAAGGGCGGCGTAGAGATTACGCAGTACGAGGGACACTCTGTCGCAGACATGGGCCTTCTTAAGATGGACTTCTTGGGACTAAGAACTCTAACGGTTATTTCTCGTGCAATCAAAAATGTGAAGGATAACTACGGTATTGATATCGATGTAGATAACATTCCGTTTACCGATCCAGAAATTTATAGACTTCTTAGAGAAGGTAGAACTGCTGGTGTTTTCCAGGTTGAGTCTGCAGGTATGACTGCAACCATTAAGGGCATGAGACCAACAGAGTATAAGCACATCGTCGCACTTATCGCTCTTTATCGTCCTGGTCCTCTTAACGCAGGTATGGTTACCAGCTATATCAACCGTATGAACGGTAGAGAAGAAGTCAAAGATTACGATCCACGTCTTCACGATATCTTGGAAGAAACCTACGGAACCATGGTCTACCAAGAGCAGGTTATGCAGATTTCTATGAAGATGTCTGGTTTTACCGCAGGCGAGTCTGACAAGGTCAGAAAAGCAGTAGCAAAAAAGAAGATCAAACTCATGCAGGAAGTTGTCCAGCACTGGGATGACGGTACTGATGAGACCATGGAGGCTCACTGGAAAAACGGCGCAGTTCGTAATGGATTTGATCGCTCGGTTGCAGAAAGCATTTGGGACGATGTTCTTGAGTTTGCATCTTATGCATTCAACAAATCTCACTCTGCTGGCTATGCAATTCTTGTTATGCAGACCGCATGGATTAAAGCGCATTATCCACATGAGTTTATGGCAGCAGTTCTTACCTCGTACATGGGCAAGACAGATAAGATTGTTCACTACGTAAGCGCTTGCCGTCATGAGGGCATCAAGATTCTTCCGCCAGATATTAACGAGTCCGGTAAAGACTTTACGGCTACTAAAGAGGGTATTCGTTTTGGCTTTGCAGGAATCCGTGGCGTAGGAGCCGGTGTTGGTGAAGCTATTATGCTTGAGCGCCAAAAAGGCGGCCCTTTTGCCAACATTCATGATTTTGTTGATCGTGTTGATGCAAGCCAGGCAAAGCGCAACGTTGTTGAAGCTCTTATCAAAGCAGGAGCTTTTGACTCAACAGGCTATACCCGTATGCAGATGATGAGCTTTGTGGATAAGAACAACCCGCAAAACATCATTGATGCTGCTACTAAGCGTCAAAAAGATAAGGCTGTTGGCCAGTTCTCTATGTTTGATATGTTTGCAGAGGTAGAGGGTTCCGGTTTTAGTGATAGTGTCCCAGAGCCAGATGGCGTTGAGTGGGATAGGCGATTCAAACTTACCAAAGAGTACGAGGTCTTAGGTATTTATGTCTCTGATCATCCGCTTCGTCCATATGAGTATGCCCTTGCTAAGAGCAGAGATTATGCCCTTGCAGAAATTGAAGAGAATGTAGAGGTTCAGCTTCCTAACGGTGCTATGTCTCAGCAGTTTAAAGTTCCAGAAGGTAAACCTATTCGCTTTGCGGGCATGGTTACTAATGTTATGAAGCGTACTACTAAAAATGGCGATCCAATGGCAATTGTTACGCTTGAAGACATGGAGGGTAGCGTCACTATTGTCATGTTCCCTAAGCTCTACAAGAAGGCTGCAAGACTTCTTGCTGGAGATGTTGACCCAGAGACTGGTGAGAGCCAGAGCGACATCTTCATTTCTGTTCTTGGAAAGCTTGAGCGCTCTGATAGAGGAGATCAGGTTATTGCTCAAGAAGTTAATCCTATTGAGCTTAACAGTGCTAACAACACACCAAAGACACTCGTTATTCATATGCCTGCTTCTCAACTTCAAAGACAGGCTATCGAGACACTTGGACAGATCTTCTCGCGCTATCCCGGCATGGACTGTATAGAGATTAGGGTAGAAACAGACATGGGCGATGTTATGCGCATGGAAATTCCTACCAGAATTGACGGACGTAGCATGGTTCTTTTGACCGAGCTTAAGGATTTTATTGGTCAAAGCGGATACGCACAGATTGTTTAGATTTTGTCGATTCTAAATTTGCAGGTTACTCTTAAGTAATAACTGTTACTATTTAAGTAGCACTTGCTAAGAAATTCTGACATCTTCGGATGTCGTGAGAGGAGAAAAAATGATCGACGCAAAGTTTTATCGTAACAAGGAGACAGGCGCTGTTGTTTACGGTGTCGCAGGCAACGTAGAGGCAGCAGACCTTGAGCTTCTCCAGGCTGGCGTTACTGACGGTGCAGCTGAGAAGCACGTTCCATTTGTTACTCGTGAGGGCAACACCGTTACTGTCCGTGTTGGTGAGGTTGCTCATCCAATGCTCGAAGAGCACTACATTGAGTTCATCGCTCTTGTTTCTGAGAACGGCGCTCAGTTTGCACAGCTTAAGCCTGGCCAGGAGCCAGTTGCTACCTTCACTCTTGAGGAGGGTGTTGAGGCAGAGGCTTATGAGTACTGCAACCTTCACGGTCTTTGGAAGGTTTCCCTCTAAGTCTATTGACTCAACAATAAGCACTAGCTTATTAAGGTCAAACGGAGCTGCTACCTGCGGCTCCGTTTTTTCTTACTACACCTGTTTGTTTTTGGGTAAAAACAAATTAAGCACTTTATGATAGGAATGGTATGCGCATAGCAGTTGCACAAATGAATACTCAGGCCGGAGACTTCGAGTTTACCGCTCAGACCATGCTGGAATATGCTCAGAGAGCTCAACAGCAAGGTGCTGAGCTAGTCATTTATCCTGCGCCAACTCTTACAGGGCTGCTAAGCGTGCCAGAGGCTGACATAGAAGGACTTTTTGCAGACCTCTCGGAGATTATCAATTCGCTTTCGGAAAAGCTTCCAATTGCGGCCCTTATTCCTGTTGTAACAGAGTTTGATGGAAGTGCAGCGAGCGAGGCCCTTCTCGTTAGAAATGGAGCCGTAACCCCGCTGAAATTGACTGCCCAGATAGCGCACATGAGCGCTCTTGCTCGTTCTGCTAGCTCTGCACAAACATCTGGCGAGAATACCTTTGAGCTCGCAAAATTTGAAGCAGGCGGCCTTACGTTTGGCGTTGCTTTTACCTACGACGATCTTGACGCGTGGCAAGATGTCGACGACTCGTTAGATGCCGTCATTTACCTGCCGTATTTTGGTTTTGCTGTTGATGATTCGTCGTCCGCCATGGGCATGGCGGTGGCAGAAAGCCGCTATCTGGGAGATGTTGAGGAGTTTGATAGCTGGCTTATCGCTGCAAACGCTGTTGGCGCCTATGGTAACCAGGTGTTTTGTGGTTCAAGCTTCTTCTTGTCTCCTTCAGGAGATTTAGTCAAACAAGCAGCCTCATTCTCAGAAGACATGGTTGTCTGCGAGGTTGACCAAGATACTATTGAAAACTTTGATAGAGAAGATACTGCGGGTGTCTATAACAGCGCGCTTACTACCTGGGGTGTATTAGCTACAGGAGTGCGAGACTACACGGTAAAGTCTGGCTTTGACGGCGTGTTTATTGCAGTTGACGGTTCGCTCAATTCTCTTGTCACCGTTGCGCTTGCCTCAGACGCTTTAGGTCCTATGCGCGTCCACGTACTGTTGCTTCCAAACAAAGATTCTCGAGAAACAAGTGCTGCAGAGTTGCTTACCGCAAGACTTCGAGTTAATAAAGTTGCTGTGAATAGCACGGTTTTCTCGACATTGACCGATACAAAATTGGTGAGTGCATACGGCTATGCATACGCTGACCAGCACAATTATTTAACGCTTGAGACTGCCGATAAAACCATTCTTGCGCTCAAGGGAACAGAGATTTCTAGTGCGCATTCTCTGTGGCCTCTTGGTGATATGTATCATGCAGATATTGTTGACCTTGCTAGGGTAAGAAATACCTTCTCACCAGCTATTGACCATGCAGTTCTCGAGAATATCTCTGAGGTTGTAACTGATGGGCTAGAAAATGCCGCGCCAACGCCTCAAGAACGCATTGAGTTTGTTGATTATGTGCTTACCAGCTATCTTGAGTGGAATAAAAGCATTTCTGCCATTGTGGAAGAAATGGGAAAGGTTGACGAGGTCAAAGCAATTATTTCTAGGCTTCACGCTCGCCAAAAAGACCGCAGAAACACCACTGAGGTTCTGGAAATGTCTTCAAAAAGCCTCACAAATGCCCAAATTCCACACGCATCAGTCTGGCAAGACAAAATTAGAGATACAAAGGCTTCCGAATCTGACCTGGTAGAGTCCTTGCGAAATTCTTTGCGAGAAATTCAAGGAGCTTCTATGCATCTACCTGAGTTGTCAGTTGATCCAACAGAGGCTCAGGAGGGCTTTAAGGATATGCTGGAGCTTTTAAAAGAGCTGGCACAAGAATCTGATGCACAAATTGGCATGGTTGACCCCAAAATGTGGAGAGGCCCTTTCTCAGAAAATTAGTTGCATCGTTTGCGCATACTCTGTGATAATATAGAACGAACGTTCTATATTAGGAGGTGCAATGGTAATTCTTGGAATAGACCCTGGTCTTGCTCACACTGGATGGGGAATTGTAGAGACAAGGGGTTCTGAATGCCGTGCACGCGCCTATGGATGCATAACTACAACCGCAGATGAACCAATAGATATGCGCTTGGGAAGAATCTATAACCAGATTGTTGAGGTTATAGATAAGTTTTCACCAGAAGCTCTTTCTATTGAGAGCATTTACTTTGGACAAAACGTTAAATCTGCTATTCCTACTGCACATGCTCGCGGTGCTGCTATTGTCGCTTGTTCTAAAGCAGGTCTTACGGTTGGAGAATATACTCCAATGCAGATAAAGCAAGCTGTTGTTGGTACAGGAGCTGCTGATAAACAGCAGGTTATGTATATGGTTCAAAACATATTGTGCTTGGACCATCAGCCTCATCCAGATCACGCGGCTGACGCTTTAGCTGCTGCAGTTTGTCACGCTAATCTTGTAAGAACCACCTCGCTTGGAAAGGGAAGAATACAACTATGATTGTCCAGCTTACGGGCACACTTGTATCCGTTACTCCTTCAGTTGCTGTTCTCGACGTTAATGGCGTTGGGTATGAGCTGGGTATATCAGCTTCAACAGCTGCTGCGCTTCCACAAGCGGGTGAAGCAGGCATTACTGTTTTAACTCGTATGGTAGTCAGAGAAGATTCAATGGAACTCTTTGGTTTTGCTTCGCGAGAAGAGCGCGCGCTCTTTGATCGCTTACGTGCAATTTCTGGAGTAGGTCCTAAATTGGCTCTTTCTGTGCTTTCTACGTTTACGCCACAGCAACTTGCGGTAATTGTGGCTACCAATGACGGAAATCGTCTTAAGAGTGTCTCTGGCCTTGGTAAAAAGAAGGCTGAGCGTTTAGTAATTGAACTTTCTGACGTGTTCGCAAAAGATGCAGAGCTTAAGCAGCTTGTTGGTCTTACATCTCCTGCAGACTTTGCTGCTATTCCAAAACCTGCTGTAACCTCTGTAGAATCAGAGGCTATTGAGGCTCTCCTTGGAATGGGCTTTACTTCTCAGGAAGCAACGCTTGCTCTTGAGGGGTATGAAGAGGCAGGTGCTATTACAATTGAAGCTGCTATTGGTTATGCACTAAGGCGTTTGGGAAGTGGTAATTAATGTGGGAAGCAGATGCAGATAACTTATTTGAGTCGTCGTCTACTCCAGCTCCATTTCCTGGACACACTTCTCAGCGTGTAGTTTCTAGTGGGCTTCAGGCAGAAGACTTGGAGCAAGATAGAAACTTGCGACCAAAAACTCTTGATGAGTATCTTGGTCAAGAGCGCGTTAAATCTAATCTCCGTGTTCTTATTGAGGCTGCAAAAAGTCGCAATGAGCCGCTTGATCACGTTATTTTTTCTGGCCCTCCAGGCCTTGGAAAAACAACGCTTGCGGGTGTTTTAGCGGGAGAGATGGGCTCAAAGCTTCATACAACCTCTGGTCCCGCAATTGAGCGAGCAGGAGATTTAGCAGCAATTCTCACCAATCTTGAAGAGGGAGATATCCTCTTTGTGGATGAGATTCACAGGCTTAATCACCAGGTTGAAGAAATTTTGTATCCAGCAATGGAAGACTTCTTCTTAGATATTGTTATTGGCAAAGGTCCTGCGGCAAGGTCAATCAGGCTTGATATTCCACGCTTTACTCTTGTAGCTGCAACAACAAGAACCGGACTTTTGACTGGTCCTTTGCGCGATCGTTTTGGTATTTCTTATCGTCTTGATTACTATACTGTTCCTGAGCTTCAGACTATTGTCATGCGCTCGGCAAACATCCTTGATGTAGAAGTTGATGAGCAGGGTGCTGCAGAAATTGCTTCTCGTTCAAGAGGCACACCACGCTTGGCAAATCGTCTGCTAAAGCGCGTACGAGATTACGCACAAGTTAAGGCTGAAGGTACTATTACCTGGCAGGTAGCCTCAGAAGCGCTTTCATTCTTTGAAATTGATGAGCTTGGTCTAGATGTAATGGACGTGCGTGTTTTACGTGCGCTTTGTGAGACGTTCAGAGGTCGTCCGGTTGGTCTCACAACCATTGCAAGTGCAGTCTCAGAGGATCCGTCTACACTTGAAGATGTTTATGAGCCGTATCTTTTGCAGCAAGGGCTTATTATTAGAACACCTCAAGGTAGACAGGCAACGCATGCTGCATTTGATCACTTACGTATTCCTGTTCCTACTAACTAGTAGATTGGAACAAAATGCTTCAACGAGATTACATTTTGGAAGTAATCGATGACTTTACTTCAACGGTCACAGCAGGTTTGGGAAATGCTTTAGAGACTCAAACTGAAGAGTCACTTGATGGGGTAGAGGCAGCTGTTGCAGAGCTCATTGATTTGAGCCCAGAGACTGCTCTTGCGCTTTCGCCAGACTCTCTTGTAACGATGATGTTGCTCTCCGGCGTAGCTGATTCAGTTGCAGAGTATGTGGTGTATGCTCTCGATAGGCTCTCTCACGTTTATGAGCAACTAGGAGATGAGGATAAGGCTGGTCTCAGAAGACAGCAGGCAGTAGCGGTTGCACAGTCCTTCTCGGTAGATCAAAACGCTACTCCAGAGCAATTTAAGGATTTTGAAGCAAAGTATTTTGCGTAACTATAAATTTATAAGCTAACAAATAAACCCCAGCTCAATTTGAGTTGGGGTTTATTGCTATAGAGCCTCATATTTATTTGGATTACCAAATAACAATCTTAGTTCCATAAGGAATGTTGTCATAAACCCATTTAGCATTTTCTGTTGCAAGGCGTACGCAACCGTGAGAGCCGTTGTATCCAAGTCTACCATCTCGGACAGTATAGCCGTCGGAGTTGTAGAGGATAGAGTGGATGAGGTACTCGCCAGAGATAGTTGTGTAGTACCAGCATCTAAAACCAGAGCCAAAGTAGAGGCCCTTGTTACCTACGGTAAATTGACCATGAGGGGTCCACATACCTGGTGCTCCTGTGGTGCACTGCCATTCGTACCAAACAACCCAGTTGCCGTGTGAGCCCCTGTATACAGCAAAGCGATTGCCGGTAGTATCGATCTGGATGAGCCAGTTAGTAGCGCTATAGTAGTTCTGTGCATAACGATACATATCAGGGTAGTAGCAAGGTTGCTCCTCCATGGCGCCATCAGCAGCTGACCAATACAGTTTTCCACCCCAGGTTACATAACCAGTTTGCATGGAACCATTATTACTGAGATAGTAGTCCTTGCCGTTATCTTTAATCCATCCGGTTTTCATCTTGCCGTCAGAATCAAGGAAGTACCAACTGCCCTTTGAATTAATCCAACCAGTTTGTTTTTCTCCATTGGAACTAAAATAGTACCAAGTTCCATGAATATTAAGCCATCCATCTGCTGGTGCACCATTAGAAAGATAGTAAAAATCTTTACTATTTTCTTTTATCCATCCCGTCTTAATTTTGTGGTCAGAGCCAACGTTTACAGTCAATCCTGGAAGATGTACCGTTCCTGTTGGCTGTGAACCGTCATCTGTAGAGAAGACACCTTCGGGAGAAATGAATCCAGTCAGTACTCCGTCTGGACCTGCCCAACGTTTTACACCATTTGAAAGAGTAACCCATTCATTTTTTGCTAGACCATAGCTTTTATCAAAGTAGTAATTCTTTCCATCAATTGAATGCTCTCCAACGTATGCGGCATGGTCAATTGAAGATGGATTAAAGTACCATGTTTTATTGCCAGGAGTAGTAAACCATCCAGAGACAAGCGCGCCGCTAGATTGAGCCCAGGACAAATTTCCGTCTGGTAGGGACACCCAATTACTTGAAGTCATACCAGCATTTTCATCAACGTAATATGAACCGCTAGGAAGTTGGAAAAGTCCAGTTTTCATGCGATGAATTGAGTCTTCTGGATCAAAGTAAAACCATTTACCATCTGGGAAATGTTTCCAACCTGAATAGAATGAGCCGTAAGTATCTACCCAAGACCATGAACCATTATCATTGTGAATCCAACTATTTCTAAGGATTCCATAGTTTTCATCGAAATGATAATATGTGCCGTCAATTTCAACATTGCCAATAAGCGCTGGATGCTGTGGAACAGATGGATCAAAGTACCAAGTTCTACCATTTGGTGTGTTAAACCAACCAGAGGCAAGAGCGCCATTTTTTTGAGCCCAAGCCCACTCACGAGTTGGTAGTTGAATCCAACTGTTAGAAATCATACCTGCATATTCATCAATGTAATATGAGGTACCAGAAACCTGAATTGTTCCAATTAACATACGATGACGAGGTTCTTCTGGATCAAAATAGAACCACTTGCCGTTAGGCATATGCTTCCATCCAGAATAGTAAGTACCATCTTCAGTTGCCCATGACCAAGAACTTGCTGAGCGATATACCCATCCATTTGTTACAAGTCCGTTTGTTGAATCAAAGTAGTAAAACTTACCATCAATTTCAACTTCACCGAAGATTGCCTTATGCTGCGGGTCAGTTGGATCAAAATACCAAGTTTTTCCATTAGGTGTTGTGTACAAACCCTTGACTGCATTACCAGCAGCGTCTACATAGTGCCAACCAGAATCATCTTTGATCCACTGGCTTGTGACAAGTGTTCCATCTTCTTTGTAATAGTGGAATTGGCCGTTTTCTTGTCTCCATCCAGAAGACTGAGGGGTTGGCGAAGTATTCTCTGTTGGAACAGCAGGTGTCTGGTCTGTTGTTGGAGTTGTTGTTGGCGCTGCAGGTGAGGTAGGCTGAGAGTTTTCAGGTGCTGTAGGAGAAGTATTTTCAGATGTTGCAGTAGTTTCAGTTGTTACAGCAGGAGCATTTACTGCGGATGTATCAGTAGTCTCTGCAAGAGCAGGAGCAGCGGGGAGCCCGCAAAGTAGAGCTGCACTCAACGAAGCAACCGCAATAAGCTTTTGTGTAGAAGGTTTGTAGGAAAAACGCATCTTCTTCTCCATCGTTTTAACTCCAATAAATCCAGGTAATAAAGAGCAACTCAAACTGATTTAGCGCTTGTATTCAGTAAGCACTCCATCTGGTCCAGCCCAGCGTCTTACGCCATCGGAACGGGTAATCCATTGATTGCGAGCAAGACCATATCCAGCATCAAAGTAATAGTCTTTACCATCAATAGTGTGTTCTCCAGTATAAGCAGGATGGCTTGGTTTTGCTGGATCAAAGTACCAAGTCTTGCCATTTGGCGTGGTATACCAACCTGAAGCAAAGGCGCCACTTGACTGTGCCCAAGCCCAACCGCCTTCTGGTAGCTGTACCCAACTGTTAGCGGTCATACCAGCGGATTCGTCAATGTAGTAGGTTCCACTAGAAATTTGGATGACACCTACAAGCATACGGTGCTTGGAATCTTTGGTATCAAAGTAGAACCACTTGCCATTAGGCATATGCTTCCAACCTGAATATAAAGAGCCATCAGAGTTAGCCCAGGACCAAGAACCATCAGCTCTATGAACCCATCCATTTTTCAGAAGACCATAGCCTGAATCAAAATAATATGATTGACCGTTAATTTCAGCGTCTCCAATAAGTGCAGGATGCTGTGGATCTGATGGATCAAAATACCAAGTTTTGCCATTTGGTGTGGTGTACCAACCAGAAGCAAATGCACCGCTCGACTGTGCCCAAGCCCAACCGCCATTAGGGAGCTGTACCCAATCGTTAGAAGTCATTCCATTATTTACGTCAACGTAATAAGTTCCGCTGGAAATAGTGAAGACACCTTTCTTAAGCACAGGGAAGCTGTAAGTAGTGTAGACAAAATCCTTATTAATCATAGGGAATTCTGTTTCACCAAAATAGAACCACTTACCATTTGGCATGTGTTTCCAGCCAGAATAAACAGAGCCTACTGTTTCAATCCAAGCCCATTCACCATCATCCTCAATCCAACCATGGGTAACGAGGCCATTACTGTGATCAAAGAAATAATATTTATCATCAATAGCTATTCCGCCCATTACCACTGCATTGTAACCTTCTGGGTCGGCATACCAAGTTTTGCCATCTGGAGTTTTAAACCAGCCAGAGACAGCAGCGCCATCTGGACCAGCCCAGTACCAATCTTCTACACCCTGGCCCATATTCACCCAAGAATTTCGTAAAAGTCCTGTCGAAGGATCAAAGAAGTACAGCTTTCCATTGACTGAGGCATCGTCAGTAATAACCGGAGCACCCCCTTCAGTCTTAACAGTTAAATACCAGGTTGTACCATTAGGAGCAGTAAACCATCCTTCAATAAAACGCCCATCAGCTCCGGCCCAGCTCCAACCATGATCTGTTTTAACCCAATTGTTTTTTATCAAGCCGTTATCTTTATCTACGTAGTAGAAAGTGTAGTGATAACTAGGAGTATTATTATTTTCGAGAAAAATCATTAAGCCGTATCTAGCATACGGTAACCCTGACCCTGGCTGAAAATACCAGGTTTTGCCATCAGGTGTGGTATAGAAACCAGATACTGCTGCACCTGTTTCATCTACATAATATTGACTATCGTTATAAGTGACCCACTGACTTTTTAGAATAGTTCCATCTTCAGTATAAAAATATACCTTTCCATCAACTTCTTTCAATTTTGGATAATTGGATTTAGAAGTTGATTCAGGGGCACTTACTGCGGATGTATCAGTAGTCTCTGCAAGAGCAGGAGCAGCGTGGAGTCCGCAAAGTAGAGCTGCACTCAACGAAGCAACCGCAAT
>CALHDX010000009.1:0-6032 GCA_938023105.1 uncultured Atopobium sp. | reverse complement strand
GATGTACTTGCGGTATTCATCCAGCGTAGTGGCACCAATTGCACGGAGCTCACCGCGAGCAAGTGCTGGCTTCAAGATGTTACCAGCGTCCATGGAACCCTCGGAAGCGCCGGCGCCTACGATGGTGTGAAGCTCGTCGATGAAGAGAATAATCTGGCCGTTAGACTTGGCCACCTCTTTTACCACGCTCTTCAAGCGGTCCTCAAACTCACCGCGATACTTTGCGCCTGCTACCAGGGCAGACATGTCAAGCTCAACAAGCTCTTTGTCGCGCAGGGTACTTGGAACGTCGCCAGAAACAATACGCTCTGCCAGGCCTTCCACAATTGCGGTCTTACCAACACCAGGTTCGCCGATAAGAACAGGATTGTTCTTGGTGCGGCGGCTCAGAACCTGAATGGTACGGCGAATCTCTTCGACGCGACCAATAACTGGATCAAGCTTTCCTTGGCGAGCAAGGTCGGTCACGTTGCGACCGTACTGCTCCAAGGCCTCAAACTGCGGCTTTGCATCCTGAGAGGTTACGCGCTCATCGCCACGAAGCTCGTTGTAGACCTCTTCCACACGCTTCGCAGTAACGCCGGCGTCGCGAAGAATCCTACCTGCGTCAGTGTTGTCGTTTGCCAACGCAGTGAGCAGATGCTCGGAGGTTACGTAGGAATCTCCCAGCTTAGTGGCAAGCTTCTCGGCCTCGTTAATAACCTTGAGAAGGTCGTTGCCAATGCCAATCTGTGCTCCGCTTACCTTTGGAGCCTTAGAGATTGCCTGGTCTACCTGCGTGGCAATTGCATCAGGATCTGCGCCAATCTTCTCCAAGATAGAACGCAGGTTGCGCTCATTGCTGTCCAGTAGCGCCTTGAGCAGGTGTGTTGGTGCAACCTCGGAAGCCTCTACATCACCAGCAATACCAAGAGCTGCCTGCAGTGCTTCCTGGGCGGTTACGGCCCATTTATCTAGTCTCATAAAATCACCCTCCTACCCCAAACAAAATCGTGCCGGGGACTGAATCTTCATCGGATTCTATATACCCCCAAGCACGACTTTTAATACATATCTAAGTGTGTTTGTAGTAGATTTTCTTATCGCACTATGCTGAGCTTTTCCGCTACGCAGCTTTGAGCTTTGCTGCCCTACCCCGCACCTTATTGCTTCTAAAATTCAGCCTCTTCATAGACTAGATTTTGCTCAGATTCCATTGTCGAGAAAAACTTGGCAGGTGTAAGCACTGGTATATCCGAGCGAACAAAATCTGCCGTATTTCTTGTGACGATATAATCTGCCTTTATCTTCTTAGCCGCGCGCCAAATAAGACAGTCTTCAAAGTCTTCCCACTGCTCAGAAAGCGCATTTGAAATATCTGCTCCATCAATAGAACATACGTTAAGCAGCGGGGATACTTCTTTTAGTATTTCTTGCATACGAGCAGAGCCATGAGCCTTAGCGCCCACATAGTAGAGATCTGTATATGACTGGGCTGCTATCCACAGTTCAGCGTCCCTAAACTGCTTCATTATGAAAAGCTTTTTTGCATCAGCAACAAACTGTTCCCTACACAAAAAGACGTCCAGCAAAACATTAGTGTCAATCAAGAGCTTCATAGTCATGTGACCTCCACTCGCTGATTGCCTCTTTGTAGGTGCTGTTGCCTAAATCATTCCAAAACGACGCCGGCGCGGGAACAGATATCTTTCCAAAAAGCGCCGAGAGCTGCTCTTTGTCCTTCTCGCTCAATTGACGAGAAGACCCTTTGGCAGAAGATTCCAACGAAGCGCTTTCATGAGCATCAGGAAGCTTGCCTGTTACCAGCACATATTCAAAAGCTGCATTAATCAGCTTGGTGGTGTTTGATCCAAGCGATTCAAGAACCTCGGAAACCTGATTTTTGACTTCAACAGGAATACGAGCAGTTACAATGCTGTCCATAGCCACTCCTTTACCAAGTTATATCATTGTATTCACGTATTACAACTAGGTCAAGGAGCGCTGATTAAACGGTTTCTGACTGAATATTCCCGTCTTTTAAAACAAGGGAGTGGAAGCGATTTCTTATTTCAGGGGTCACTTGATGAGACGTCATAATAACGGTTCTTTCCTTATCTTTTAAGATCAAATCAATGAGGCTCTGAACTGAGTCGGCATCCAAATGAGCAAAGCTCTCGTCATAAATCACAATTTGTGGCTTAAACAAAAAGATTCGCGCAAGAGCAAGCCTCTGTCGTTCTCCACCAGAAAGACTGTTTCCAGCTTGATCAATCACATGATCAATTCCGTCTGGGTATCTGGTGAGAATCTCAGAAAAGCCCGATTTTGTAATAGCGTCAATAATTTCTTCATCAGTAAAGTCATGACAAAACAACGTTACGTTATCCCTGATAGTTGCATTAAAAATAAACGTTTGCTGAGAGCAAGGGATTATGAATCGAGCATATTGCTCACTTTTGAATTGCTTGATTGGCATGCCATCCAGGCAAATATCTCCGCTATCTGGACTCAGAGCATCCGTTAACAGTTTGATTAGTGTTGTTTTTCCACTTCCCGAACTTCCTTCTAGTAGATACTTTCCGCCACGTTCCAAAGTAAAACTAATATCCGATAAAACTAATGTGTCCTCGTCATAACCATACGAAACATGATTAACCGTTAAATTTGCAAAGCGCTCAGGGGTATCTTTTGTTCCACTTTCTGTAGCTGGAGCTTCATTAAGAAGCGTTTGTATTTTAGTAATAATCTCTTTTGCGCTTCTCATATCAGTAATTGAATCACTTATGTTTTGAATTGGATTTGCTATGTAGACAACAAGCTGAGATGCCGCAACCATCATTCCTACTGTCATTAAACCGTTAAGAGTGAGAATGGCGCCAATGAAATAAATTCCAATGTAAATAATTTGTCCCACAGTAAATGAAAGCAAACGTGCCAAAGAACTAAAGTAACGAGCTCCAAATTTCTGCTTCTCCCAAGCCTGATTCGCACTGCTCATGGCAACCCGTGAAGCCTCTGTTAAATGAAAGCTTCTAAGCAGATCAAACCCTTCAAGATGCTCATTTGCTGTAGCAATAAAATGCTCAGCTGACTCAGACTGTGCTTTTCGTTTATTAGAAATGATTCCGGACATTGTGTTGGGAACAAACATCTGAACAGCTATCATGCACAAGATGAACAGAACAAGCCATGGTGAAATAAACAGCAAGATTATTAGGCTTACTACACCAGAAAAGACGTCTATCAAAAGATCGATAAAAACGCGGAAATATGTTTCCTCAAGTAAATCAAGGTCGTTAGTAAGGATTGAGAGCCAATGACTGGTGTTGAACGAGTGGAACTCAGGAATAGAGCGACTGAAAATCTTTTGTATCAGCTCGTCACGTAAATGCGTTTGACAGCCCTGTATAACTGACCAGCGCAAACGTCTGCAAATCAAGTCGACAATAAAATAGCAGAGTATGTAAAGGCCAAACCAGAGGCCGTCATTCAATGCATCCGACAGATTGCCGTCCATGGCAAGGTTAACGGATTGAAGCATTACAAATGAAAGGGCAATTTCAAACAAGCTGCTCAAAAGAGAGAAGACTACAAAGAATATTAGTTTGCTCTTTTGTTGAGCGTAAAGGTATTTAAGCATGCCATCTCCCTTAAAAGAGATTTCGTTTTAAAAAGGTTATGACTGCATGTGGTATTCGGTATTCGGTATTCGGTATTCGGTATTCGGTAAATGGTAGCCGAATCCAAAAAACCAGCTCCCCGCAATTACTCACGGAGAGCTGGTCATCTTGCTAGTAGCATTTGCCTCGTCGTCTTACGATTCCTTTGGCTGCGTCGAGTCGCCCTCGGTGTCGGCGTCAGAAGGAGCGGAGCTTGGCATGCCCAGTAGGCGCTGCATCACCATCTCTGGGCTGGTCTCGCTATAACGAACAAGCGAGGTAATACGCTCACGCATGTGGTACTCGTGGAGTTCATCCTCAAGCACGCGAATGCGTTCACGCAGCTCATCGATAAGATCGTCCTTCTCGAGAGCTCGTTCGCGCATGTCAAGAATGCGCACAACACCAGCAAGGTTGATGCCCTCGTCCGTCAGCTTTGAGACAAGATTGAGGCGGTCAATGTCCGCGCGAGAATACAGGCGCGTGTTGCCCCTGGAACGGCCGGGGTTGATCAGGCCCTTCTGCTCGTACACGCGCAGCGTCTGCGGATGCATGCCCGTGAGCTCGGCCGCAACGCTAATCATGTAGAGCGGCTTGTTACGACCGTCGTCCTTCTTTCGAGCCATTACCGCTCCTCTCGGTAGCTGCGCTCGTCGGCGTCAAGCAGCGCCTGAAGAGCGTCTCGCTCCTTCTTGGAAAGTTTTGTTGGAACCTTGACGTCCACCGAAACATACAGCGCACCGCGAGTTGTGGGGTCCTTTACGCGAGGAGCGCCCAAACTCTTGAACCTGAACGTCTTTCCGCTCTGTGTACCTGCGGGGACTTTGAGTCGCACCGTAGTTCCATCAGGCGTTGGCACGTCAACCGAGGTGCCCAAAGCTGCCTCGTAGATGCTCACTGGCAGCTTCATGCGCACGTCAGCGCCATCTCGCGAGAAGACCGGGTGAGCTGCAACGTTGATGGTAACCACAAGGTTGCCTCGTGGACCGCCGTTAACGCCGTACTCGCCATGCTTCTTGTAGCGCAGCTTCATGCCATCGTAGGCACCGGCAGGCACTTTGATGGTCAGCGACTGCTCCTCACCAGTTGAAGGCACGCGATACGTTGCCTTGCGAGAAGTTCCCTTAAATGCCTCGTCAAACGATACATTTACGGACATAGTAAGGTCGCTGCCTGCAACTGGACGGTTTGCTCGCCCACCAAAGATGTCGGCAAAGTCAAAGCCGCCAGCTCCTGCGCCTGCACCGACGCCAAAGCCGCTAAAGAAATCGGCAAAATTGGCGCCGTTTACATTGGTGGTATAGGTGAACCCACCCTGGCGACCACCAAATCCACCTCCAGGAATGCCGCCAAATGCGAGCATCTGGTCATATTCCTGGCGCTTCTTATCATCAGAGAGCGTGTTGTACGCTTCCGAGATCTCTTTGAACTTGGCCTCATCGCCACCCCTATCAGGGTGGTATTTAGCTGCAAGTTTTCTAAACGCTTTTTGAATATCAGACTTCGAGGCGTCGCGCTTCACGCCAAGAACATCATAAAAAGTCTTACTACCTGCCATTCAGCACGGCCTCCTCTCTAAACTACTCTGCCTTACTCGGTTGCGCCATTTGCGGCAGCACCGTCTGTGCCGTCTGCCTCTGCGCCGTCAGCAGCTTCTGGCTCAGCTGGGCGCTTTGGGCCGCCGTGAGTAACAACAACCATTGCTGTACGAATATCTTTGCCTCCCATGCGATAGCCCTTTTGATACACCTGAGCAACGGTCTCATCATACGCCTGGGTATCCTCAATCTGGCTCACTGCCTGATGAGATAGAGGGTCAAAGGCCTCACCAACAGGATTGACTACCTCAACACCCTCTTTGTTAAGAACACCCACAAGCTTCTTGCATACCGCAGAGACGCCCTCAACAAACTGCTGAGCTGCGGGATCGGTCAGGCCGTCTGCATGCTCAATTGCACGCTCCAGGTCATCAATGACAGGGAGAAGGTCAACTACCAGCTTCTCTGTTGCACGCTGACGCTCATCAAGGCGCTCCTGAGCGGTACGACGACGGTAGTTATCCCAGTCAGCCTGCAGGCGAAGGAAGCGATCATTTGCCTCAGCTGCCTGCTGCTTTGCTGCCTCAATCTGATCGGAGACCGAGTCAAGCTCGTTCTGCAAACGGTCACGCTCCTGAGATGCACGCTCTGCATCGGCAGCAATCTCTGCCTCTGCCGTCTCTTCTCCGCGACGAATTGCCTCAGCAATCATCTCTTCTTCGGTCATCGGACGGCCTGCACCGGTTGTGCCAGCTGCGCCATTGGCAGCAGACTTGTTACCGTCAAGCGTTTGACTTGTGGAATTATCCCCAACAACACCAACGGCACCTACGGTTTTATCACCGTTATTCTC
>CALHDX010000008.1:0-61645 GCA_938023105.1 uncultured Atopobium sp. | reverse complement strand
CTCTGGCAGAATAGCTCCAGACTCATCCACATACTGCGTCGAGTTAAAAAGCGCGCCATTTGGCGAGACGATCTGTCTGCCCGAATACTTCTCAAAGAAGTACACAAAGATGCCCCTCAGTGCTGCTGTCAAAGGTATGGCAAGAATAGTTCCAACTACTCCGCCAAGATTCTTGGACATGATTTTTCTCAGTTACTTTTTAGGAATACTCAAGAAGTTACTAAGGAACCAGATAAACCATCGTCAGATGCGGTAGACTCAGACAGTACAAAAGAGTAGTTATTTGAATACGGAGAAGTACTTTATGGCTGACTATAAAACAATGACAACAGCAGAGATTCGCGAGGACTTCCTAAGCTTCTTTGAGAGCAAGGGTTGCAAGCGCTATCCTTCTTCATCTCTGGTGCCTTCTGACCCTTCGCTGCTTCTTGCTAATGCTGGCATGAACCAGTTCAAGGAGTATTACCAGGGCATCAAGACTATGAAGGAGATTGGCGCCACTTCTTGCCAGAAGTGCCTTCGTACTAACGATATTGACAACATTGGTGACTCTCGCCACCTCTCATTCTTTGAGATGCTGGGTAACTTCTCCTTTGGTGGTTACACCAAGCGCGACGCATGCACCTGGGCAATGGAGTTTATTTCTTCTCCAGAGCACCTTGGCCTGCCTCTTGATCGCCTGTACTTTACTGTTTTTACTGACGACGATGAGGCAATTGAGATTTGGAAGTCTCTTGGTGTAGCAGAAGATCACATCACCCGTCTGGGCGAGGAGGACAACTTCTGGGCAGCTGGTCCAACTGGTCCTTGTGGTCCTTGCTCTGAGATTTACTTTGACCAGGGTCCTGAGTTTGAGGGAGAGGCTCCTGGAGACGATGGCGACCGTTACCTTGAGTTCTGGAACCTCGTCTTTACTCAGTTTGATCGCCAGGAAGATGGTTCTCTGCCTGAGCTTCCTCACCGCAACATCGATACCGGCATGGGCCTTGAGCGTATCGCAGCTATCATGCAGCATGAGGGCACCAACTACGAGGGCGACATCATGCGTTCCCTCATTTCTTTGGGCGAGAAACTCTCTGGTAAGAAGTATCACTCAACTGACGAGATTGACCGCAGCCTGCGCATTCTTGCAGACCACTCTCGTGCAGTTACCTTTATGATTGGTGATGGCATTCTCCCTGGTAACGAGGGTAGAAGCTACATTCTTCGCCGCCTGCTCCGTCGCGCTGTCTACCACGGCCGCTTACTGGGCATTCAGGGCACCTTCATGGCAGAGTATGCTCACGAGGTTGCCGTTCTGCTTGGCGCAGAGTATCCAGAGCTTGTCGAGAAGAGCGCTCTTATCGACGGCATTCTGACTGCAGAAGAGGAGCGCTTTGGCGCTACGCTTGACGCAGGTGAGTCTAAACTCACTGCAGAGCTTGAGCAGCTAGAGGATGGCGCACAGCTTTCTGGCGAGGTTGCCTTCCTTCTGCATGATACCTACGGATTCCCTATTGATCTTACTCGTGAGATTGCTGCAAATGCAGGTCACGTTGTTGACATGGACGCCTTTGACGCTGCAATGACTGAGCAGCGTGAGCGCGCTCGTAAGTCTGCTAACCGCGATGCCTGGGGTAACGCTCAGAGCATTTGGGTTGCACTTTCTGACCGCCTTGATGAGACCGTCTTTGACGGCTACGACAACAACGAGCTCTCCGGCGTTCGTGTTGTTGCTCTTGTTCAGGATGGACAGGAGGTTGAGTCCGCTTCTGCTGGCTCGGAGGTTGAGGTTGTACTTGACCGCACGCCTTTCTACGCAGAGATGGGTGGCCAGGTTGGTGATACCGGCAAGCTGACAGCTCCTGGTCTCTACGTTCACGTCACTGATACCAAGCACCGTGACGGCGGCCTTGAGTCCCACGTTGGCGTGGTAGAGGAGGGCACCATCTCTGTTGGTGATTCAGTCACCGCAACCATTGATGCCGGCCGTCGTGAGCTCATTCGCCGCAACCACACCGCAACTCACCTACTTGACGCAGCCCTCAAAAAGGTTCTGGGTGACCACGTGAACCAGGCTGGTTCTCTTGTTGCTCCAGATCGTATGCGCTTTGACTTTACGCACTTTGAGGCTCTTACCAAAGATGAGCTTGATCGCATTGAGGGCATGGTAAACGCAGAGATTTTTGCCGCTAAGCCTGTTGTTACTCAGATTATGAGCATTGAGGATGCAAAGGCCGCTGGTGCTGTTGCACTCTTTGGCGAGAAGTACGGTGATGTCGTACGCGTTGTCTCTGCTGGTGCAGAAGACACTCCATTCTCTCGTGAGCTCTGCGGTGGTACTCACGCACGCAACACAGCAGACCTTGGCCTCTTCAAGATTATTTCTGAGAGCTCCGTTGGTTCTAACTCAAGGCGTATTGAGGCTGTAACTTCTATGGGTGCTATCGAGTACGTTGATGAGCGCCTGGCTCAACTTGATGAGGTTGCCGCAGCCCTGAAGGTTCGTCCTTCTGCTGTTGCAGACCGCGTTGAGCAGCTGCAGCAAGATCTTCGCACTGCAAACCATAAGCTTGAGGCTGCTCTTACTGGAGCAGGTAGCAATCAGGTAGCAGAAGCACTTAAGTCTGCTGTTCAGCTTAATGGCTATAGCTGTGTAATTGCTAAGCTTGAGGGTCTTTCTGGCAAAGAACTCCGCTCCGCATGGGACGGCATCCGCGATGCATCTGACGGCCAGCCTGTTGCTTGCGTCATTGCATCCGCAACCGCTGACGGTAAGGTTTCCCTGCTTGCAGGTGCCACTGATTCTGCAGTTGCAGCGGGCTTCTCGGCAGGAGATATTGTAAAAGAGATTGCAGAGCTTGTTGGTGGCCGCGGTGGTGGTAAGCCAGCAATGGCGCAGGCAGGTGGCTCAAATGCTGCTGGAATTGATGCTGCGCTTGAGGCTGCAAAAACAAAGCTTGGTGCGTAACGTTTGCGCGTTTTAGCTTTAGATATTGGTGAAGTTCGCATCGGGGTTGCTGTAAGTGACCCCGATGGTGCTATTGCGTCACCTGTTTGTGTGTTACCTGCGCAAGAGGTGCTCTCGCATACACGTACGTTTAAAGCTGTGCTTGAAGATTGGGAGCCAGAACTGCTTTTATGTGGTCGTCCTAAAACGCTCGCCGGCGAAGATGGACCACAGGCCCAAAAAATTACCGCTCAAGCTGAGCAAATTGCGAAGAACTGCCAACTTCCATTAGAATTTACTGACGAAAGACTTTCTTCTGCGGAAGCAAAGAAGATTCTTCGAGCGCAAGGTTTGTCTGAGAAAGCCATGCGCGGAAAAGTTGACATGGTTGCTGCTTCGCTCTTTTTGCAATCATGGCTTGATGCACAGATGAATAAGGGAGACTAAATGCCCACCCTATCAAATGGTTCTTCTCCGCGTCGTCAGGGCGCACATTTTTCTTCTCCTGTACCAGAAGGACAGGCTCAGGAAGAGCAGGCTCAGCAGGAACAGATCACGCAGCCTTCAGTTGAGGCTACAGGATCGCTGCCTGCACTTACCGGTGGCAAGCTTTCTTCAAGAAGCGCTCAAGTCACTCATATGGCAAAGAACAAGCAGGTAAAGCATAGAGATAAGAAGGCTTCAAAGCGTTCTCGTATTTTTGCGGCACTTATCGCTTTCATCATGGTTGCGGCCCTTGGCATCTTTGTATGGAAAGTAGCGCTTCCAGAGCTTTCTCGCGCTAATTCCGATACACAAGAAATTACCGCAGGTCAGCAAGTTACCGTTACTATTCCAGATGGTGCTGGTGCGCAGGAAGTCGCTAAGATTCTTTTTGAGAACAAAATTATTGCTACTAAGAGCGAGTTTTTAAACCAGGTAAAGCGTCAGGATGCTGAGCAGAAAATTAAGAGTGGTATTTATGTTATTACCACTGGTACCAAGCCAGCAGACATCGTTCATCTGCTTATTTCTGGCCCTAATGCTCCTGGTAGTGGCTTTGTCGTACCAGAAGGTTATACCGTTTCTCAGGTTGCTGATTTGGTTCAGGACTACTTTGGTATTTCTCGCGATGATTTCTTGAATCAGGCAAAAGCATCCAATTATGTTGCTGATTATCCGTTCCTTGCAGGTGCGGTAGATGCTAATGATTCTCTTGAGGGCTACTTGTTCCCCAAGACCTATACCTTTACAGAAAGCAATGTAACTGCCGATACGGTCATCCGTGCCATGCTTGATCAGTTTGAGACAGAGACAGCTGATCTTAACCTGGACGCTGCTCGCATTACGCTCAACAAGCGTTACAACTTGAATCTTACAAACGAGCAAATCATTACCATGGCATCTATTATTGAGCGAGAAGCCCTGACCGATGATGACCGTCCTAAGGTTGCATCTGTCTTCTACAACCGCCTGTACGATGATATGTATCTCCAAAGTGACGCTACTCTTGCTTACTCTTTGGGTAGGGAAGCTACTGCAGAAGAGCTCAGCTCAATGACAAGCGACCCCTATAACACGTATGCGTTTAAGGGCTTGACTCCTACGCCTATTTGCTCCCCAGGTTATGCCTCTATTAAGGCAGCTATGGATCCAGCAGCAACCAATTATTACTACTTCTGGATTACCTCGGATGAGCACGTCTTCTCAGAGACGTATGAGGAGCATCAGCAGGCTATTGAAAATGCACGCGAGCGCGAATCCGCAAGTAAGCAATAGCTGGTGTGGCATGAGTTTAATCAAAGCAACACAATACGTTTCTGCTGTTGAATACATCTCAATAGAGGATTTGGTTCAGCAGGGGATTAAACTTGTGCTCTTAGATCGCGATAATACCTGTGTGCCCCGAGACACCAAGACGGTACCGCCAGAGGTCTCTGCTTGGTTTGAGAAGGCTCATGCGGCTGGATTAACGCTCTGCCTCATCTCCAATAACATTCACCTCAATGAGGTCCAGCATAGCGCTCACGAGCTGGGAATTGAAGGAGAAGGCTTTGCATGCAAGCCGCTTCCTCGCGCGCTAACTGCTGCTATGAAGCGTTTCTCGGCAACTAAAGAGCAAACTGTGATGGTGGGAGACCAGATTTTTACCGATGTAATTGCAGGTAATTTGGCTGGTGTTTCAACTATTTTGGTAAAGCCACAGTCCAATGAGGACCTTTGGTACACCAATATCATTCGTCACGTAGAGCGCCGCATTTTAAAAAATGTAACTTTTACGTCATAACAAGACGGCTTTAGTTTACTTGCTCCAACTCGATGATAGAATCATCTTGAAAGGCTGGAGGAGTATGGAGCTTCGCGATTCAAGATACGTCGTACATGAGGGCTGTGATCATATCTTTTTTGTAGGCTTTCTGGGTGCCGGAAAGTCCACACTCGCGCGTAATTTGGGCGAGCTGTTTCACCGTCGTTATGTTGACACCGATCGCCTAGCAGAGCGTATAGCAGGTAAATCACTGGCAGAAATCTACGAAGATGACGGTGAAGAGCTTTTTAGGCAGGCAGAAACTGAGGTTTTGCACACGCTTAAGTCTAAGAAGTCACTGCTCGTAAGCTGCGGCGGTGGAATTGTCGAGAAGGACGTCAATCTTGCGCTTATGCGTGAGATGGGAGTCATTGTGTTTCTCGACGGCGATCTTTCTGACTCGCTTCGTCAAATTCAGCGCACGGATAGGCGTCCTGATCTGGGAAGCTTTGAAAACGCCACTCAGCTCTATAGACGCCTGCGTCCACGTTATGAGGCCGCTGCTGATATTACTATTGATATTCGTGAGAAAACGTTTGAGCAGGTAGCCATTGATTCTGGCAAGCTGCTTTGGGAAAGAGGTCTTCTATGAGTGACAATGTCCAGACTGAGCTTGAAGAGGAATTGCCACCTGTTCAGATTAAACAGTGGGTTTCTATTCCTGGTGGCTCTATTGCACTTCGTTCTGGTGCAGGCGTTCTTTCAAACTTTGGTACTGAGCTCAGAACCGCAGTGGGAAGACCTCATCGCTGTGCTTTTCTTGTCAGCAATCAGGCAGACGAAGACCTTGCTGAGCTTCTGCGTAGAGACCTCACCACCATTGGTTTTCTCGTCACACGTGTAGATGTAGAAGATGGCAAGGCAGCAACTACCGTGGCAACTGAGGCACAGGTATTGTCTGCTCTGGCAGAAATGCACCTGACAGCTGATGATCTGGTAGTTGCCGTTGGCCACGAGGGCGTCATTTCTCTTGCTAACCACGTGGCAAACAAGTGGTGTGGGGGAGTCTCCCTTGCTACTGTTCCGCTTGATTTAGCAGCAGTTATTGTCTCGTCTATTACTCCTCGCGCGCTTGATACTGACGCTGAGCATCAGCGTCTTGTTACCACTAAGCCTTGTGCTCGTTTCTGCTTTGCAGATCTTGAGGTTATGGATCTTTGCGATGACAGCGCTAAGGTTGCCCAGGTATGTATGGTTGCAACGGCTATGTCTGATAATGAGGCGGAGTTTGGACGCATTTGGGATAGAGCAGATAACCTCTCCTCTGGAGTTGCCGATATAGTTGCAGAGCAGCTGGCAGAGTCTACTAAGACCCGTGGCCGTCTCTCTGATTCTTCCGCTATTGCTATTCAGCAGTCTGTCCCTTACGGTTGGGTTTTTGTGGAGGCACTTCGCCCGCTCATCCCAGCTGATCAGCCTCTTTCTGCACTTTATGCAGACGCACTGCGTTTCTCGGCAAGAATTGCAGTAGCTAAAGAGGCGCTTTCTTTTGACGATATGCTTGCCCAAGACGAGATTCTTGAGCGCTTGAATATTGGTTTTGTTACCTGTGACATTACTTCTGAGCAGCTTATCGAAGCGCTCAAACAAGAATGTTTCCATTCTACTAATCGTTTTATGTTGCCGATTCCAATGTCTATTGGAAGGGTAAGATTAGCATCGGTCGACGAGGAACTTCTCGCCGAGCATGCCCGCGCTTGGTGTGAGGCTCACGCTTCGCATTAAAGCGCCGCATCTTGCAGTAAGGAGCCTGTTTGCTGATGCGGCTCCACTAGGTGCAACTCTTTGTTGTAAACATCTCGAGAAGGGATTTGAAATGGCAGATTTACAGGCAGCAGCAAAGCGCGTTGCGCGCTTTCGCGAGGTAATGGCTCAGAGGGGTTATGACGCTGTTGTTCTACGTCACAACCCAGACCTTCGTTGGTTGACTGACGCTGAGCGTGTCTTTGACTTTGAGCAGGCACATACTGCATTTATTACGCAGGATGGGCTCTTCATGCACACTGACTCTCGTTACTACAACACATTCCTGGAGCGCCTTGGTGCTGATTCTCCATGGAAGTTTGACCAGGAAGTCGCTACTCCTACCGAGTGGGTTGCCGCTCATATTGCTGAGGCTCGTGCTCGCGTAGTTGCTATTGAGGACACCGTTGATCTTGCGTTCTTTGATAGCCTTGAGCAGGCATTGCGCGATCGTTCTGTTGCTGCTTTGCTTCCACGCATGCATGGTGATATTGCTGAGCTGCGTATTGTTAAAGACCCAGCTGAAATTGAGCTTATGAAGCACGCTCAGTCAATTACTGACAAGGCGTTCCTCCACATCTGCAAGTACATTAAGCCAGGTCTTACTGAGCAGCAGATTCGCGCAGAGCTTGAGAACTACATGCTCTCTAACGGTGCAGATGCCCTGTCCTTTGATTCCATCATTGCTTCTGGTCCTAATGGTGCTAATCCTCATGCACAGCCAGGTGAGCGCGTAGTTCAGACAGGCGACATGATTGTTATGGACTACGGTGCAGGTTACCTGGATTACCACTCAGATATGACCCGTACTGTTGTTGTTGGCGCACCTTCCGAGGAGCAGCAGCACGTCTTTGACGTTGTCCGCAAGGCAAACGAAACTTGCGCAGCAGCTATTCATGCAGGTGTCACTGGTTCTGATATTCATAACCTTGCAGTTAAGGTTATCTCTGAGGCTGGCTACGGTGAGTACTTTGGCCATGGCCTTGGCCACGGTGTTGGCGTTGAGATTCACGAGCGTCCATTCTTCAACCCTCGCTGGAACAAGGTTATTGCAGCAGGTTCTGTTGTTACCGATGAGCCTGGCATTTACCTGCCTGGTAAGTTTGGTATTCGCCTTGAGGACTTTGGCGTTGTTACTGAGGACGGCTACGATGTCTTTACTCAGTCCACACACGACCTTGTGTCTGTTGGCTGCTAACTAGACGCGATATACAGAATTCTTACGGCCAGAAGCTTTGGGTTTCTGGCCGTATTTTTTGTTCACCTTTAGGGCGAGAAGGTCTTCTCGCCCTAAAATTGGCTTATAAAACCTAAAAAATCTAAAAAGAGTTAGGTTAGTGAAGACACGCTTCAGATATATGTAATAAAATCAGAAAAGTAAATGTTATTTTCATTGTTATGTTTACAGTTTCATTTGTTTTATTAGGTGTAAAAGAAGGAGGTAGAAGTGGTTAGTATCGTTCTAGCCAGCCATGGCAAATTTGCCGAGGGCATCAAAGATTCTGGCGGCATGATTTTTGGACCACAGGAAGGCGTTGTAGCTGTAACGCTTACTCCTGATATGGGCCCAGATGACCTGCACCAGAAGATTCTCGACGCAATTGCCACGCTTGAAGATCAAGAGCACGTTTTGTTCTTGGTTGATTTATGGGGTGGCACCCCCTTTAACCAGATTTCTCGCGTTCTTGAGGAAGAGGGTAAAGAGGATTGGGTTGCTGTTACTGGCCTTAACCTCCCAATGCTTATTGCAGCTTATGGCTCTCGTCTTGGTGTAGATACCGCAGCTGAGGTAGCAAAAGAGATCTACTCTGAAGCTCGTATGGGCGTAAAGATTAAGCCAGAAGAGCTTGAGCCACAAGAGGCAACACCTACTGATGTTCCTGCTGCTCCAGCAGCACCTCAGGGAGCAATTCCTGCGGGTACCGTTATTGGTGATGGCAAGCTTAAGATTGTTCTTGCTCGTATTGATACCCGTCTTCTGCATGGTCAGGTTGCAACTACGTGGACAAAG
Organism: uncultured Atopobium sp.; assembly: GCA_938023105.1. Classification (GTDB taxonomy): domain Bacteria; phylum Actinomycetota; class Coriobacteriia; order Coriobacteriales; family Atopobiaceae; genus Lancefieldella. The sequence continues at coordinate 52,675 of CALHDX010000008.1, read as the reverse complement.
ATGACCAAGCCAGACCGCATTATTGTCTGCTCTGATGGTGTTGCTCAAGATGAGCTCCGCAAGACCATGATTGTTCAGGCAGCTCCTCCAGGAGTACACGTCCACGTTGTTCCTATTAAGAAGATTATTGAGATTGCTCACGACACTCGTTTTGGTAATACCAAGGCAATGCTTCTGTTTGAGACTCCTCAAGATATGCTTCGTGCTATTGAGGGTGGCGTAGAAATCAAGGAAGCAAACCTTGGTTCTATGGCTCATTCTGTTGGCAAAGTTGTTGTTACCAACGCAGTTGCTATGGATGAGGACGATGTAAAGACCCTTGAAGCTATCCGCGAGTGCGGTACAACGTTTGATGTTCGTAAGGTTCCTGCAGACAGCGCAGAGAACTTTGAGGCAATGCTTAAAAAAGCTAAGTCCGAGCTTGGCGCCCGTAAGTAACTAGAAGGAGGTAGAAATGACACCTATCACAATACTGCTTGTCGTAATTGTTGCTCTTCTCGCTGGCATGGAAGGTATTCTTGACCAGTGGGAGTTCCACCAGCCCCTGGTTGCTTGCTCACTGATTGGCCTTGTGACTGGTCACCCTGCTGAGGGAATTATCCTCGGCGGTTCTCTTCAGATGATTGCTCTTGGTTGGGCAAACATCGGAGCTGCAGTTGCACCAGACGCAGCTTTGGCATCTGTCGCATCTGCAATCATCATGGTTTTGGCACTGAATGGTGGAGATACTGACACCACCGCTGCTATTAACACCTCTATTGCACTTGCAATTCCTCTGTCAGTAGCAGGCCTGTTCCTTACCATGATTGCTCGTACTATTGCAACTGGTATTGTCCACGCAATGGACGCAGCTGCCGAGAAGGGCGATTTTGCTGCAATCGAGCGTTGGCACATTGTAGCTATCCTCATGCAGGGCGCACGTATTGCTGTTCCTGCAGCTGCTCTTTGCTTCATTGACCCAGCTATTGTCACTGATGCTCTAAACGCAATGCCTAAGTGGCTCACTGGCGGTATGGCAGTTGGCGGCGGCATGGTTGCTGCTGTTGGTTACGCAATGGTCATTAACATGATGGCTACTCGTGAGGTTTGGCCGTTCTTTGCTCTTGGCTTTGTCTTTGCTGCTATTAACCAGCTCACTCTTATTGCTCTTGGTGTTATTGGTGTTTGCCTTGCTATTCTCTACATTGGTCTTAAAGACCTTGCTAAGCAGGGTGGCGGCGCAGGTGGCGGATCTGGTGATCCGCTCGGCGATATTATTGACAACTACTAATTCTGAAGGAGCGTGAAACTAATGGAGAATAAGATTCAGCTTTCTAAGAAAGACCGCATGTCTGTTGCTCTTCGTCATCAGTTCCTTCAGGGTTCTTGGAACTACGAGCGTATGCAGAACGGTGGTTGGGCATTCTCAATGATTCCAGCCATCAAAAAGCTTTATCCAAACAAAGAAGATCAGGTAGCAGCTCTTAAGCGCCACCTTGAGTTCTACAACACTCACCCTTATGTTTCTGCACCAGTCATGGGCGTTACCCTTGCACTGGAGGAGGGACGTGCTAACGGTGAGCCTATTGACGATGTTGCAATTCAGGGCGTTAAGGTAGGCATGATGGGCCCTCTGGCCGGTGTTGGTGACCCAGTCTTCTGGTTTACTGTCCGTCCAATTCTTGGAGCACTCGGCGCATCTATTGCCGCTGGTGGTTCTGCACTTGGCCCTATTCTCTTCTTTGTTCTGTGGAACGTCATCCGCCTTTCCTTCCTGTGGTACACCCAGGAGTTTGGCTACAAGGCAGGCGCTTCAATTTCTTCCGATCTTTCTGGCGGCATGCTGGGCAAGATTACTGAGGGTGCTTCTATTCTTGGTATGTTTATCATTGGTGCCCTGGTACAGCGTTGGGTTTCAATTTCATTTACCCCAGTTGTTTCTACCATTCCTCAGCAGGCAGGTGCCTACATTGATTGGACAAGCATTCCTTCAGGAGTAGAGGGAATGCACCAGGCATTAAAGCTTTACGCTGCACTTGGACCAAACGGTCTTGATCCAGTGAAGGTAACCACACTTCAGTCCAACCTTGATTCCCTTGTTCCTGGACTGGCAGCTGTTGGTCTGACACTGCTCTGCTGCTCACTGCTTAAGAAGAAGGTCTCTCCAATTGCTATCATCCTGGCTCTCTTTGCCGTTGGTATTATTGGTCGACTCCTTGGCTTTATGTAATGAGTAAGAGTACGTTCTAGTACTTAAAGTCGCACTAATATGGGTCGCGCTCTATAATGGGTGCGACCCATTTTTTGAAAGGATTGTATGGCTCAGTCTCAAAACAGTACGGTTGACTTCACCGCAAAGGCAACGTCATTTCATGGGCTAGCTACGTATGGCGATATCCTTATTGGCAACAAGGCCTTTGAGTTCTACAACCAAAAAAATCCCGAAGATTACATTCAGATTCCCTGGGATCAGATAGATCATGTGGCTGCCTCAGTTATGGGACGCACCAAAAGCATTTCTCGCTTTGCTATCTTTACTAAAAGTAATGGTAACTACTCGTTTTCTACACGAGACAATAAAGCAACACTCAGGGCAATTCGCGCCTATATAGGGGAGGAGAAACTCGTACGTTCTCCAAACTTCTGGTTTGTCTTTAAGCACGGACTTATGGCAATTCCACAGCTTCCTCGCCTTATTAAAGAGAGTTTTATTAAAAAGAAGTAAGCAAATTTTGCATTTTCACAAGAGCCGCCAGCACGGAAGGCGTGAAACTGATAAAATCCAACATGCATATACGTGTCGCGGGTAGTTTGAAAATTCACGTTCTTCTCGCGACTTTATCGAGTGAAAAGAGTTAGACGTGGCAACTATCAGCACCGCAGATTTCAAGAACGGCCTTGGCCTTAAGATTAACGATAAGTACTACACTATCGTTGAGTTCCAGCACGTAAAGCCAGGTAAGGGCGGCGCTTTTGTCCGCTATAAGATTCGTGACCTTCGCTCTGGCCGCGTTATCGATCAGACCTGCAACGCTGGCACCAAGTTTGAGAACGTTCTTCTGCTCACCAAAGAGATGCAGTACCTCTACAACGACGGTGAGTCCTTCTACTTCATGGACAATGAGACATACGATCAGGTAGCTGTTCCTGCTGATTTCATTGGCGAGAAGAGCGTCTGGTTCAAGGAGAACGATAACGCACAGCTTCTCTATGCAGACACTGAGCTTCTTGGCGTTGAGCCTCCAATGTTCATTGAGGCAGAGATCACTGAGACTGATCCAGGCTTCAAGGGCGACACCGTTCAGGGTGGTACTAAGCCAGCAACTATTGAGACCGGTGCAACTCTTCAGGTTCCAATGTATCTGAACCAGGGTGAGCGCATTAAGGTTGACACTCGCGACGGCAAGTTTGTTTCTCGCGTTTAATGCATTCTCTTTGGGTGCATAAGCATCCAACAGTATTGAGTAATTATTTCAAAGACAGTTTGTCTTTTTTAGGGGGTAGACATGGCTGAAACAGAGCTTCGTATAGCAGGCATCGGCATCTCAAAAGATGTAATTTCAACGGTTGTCTCCGGCGCAGCTGGAAGTGTTGAAGGTGTTGCCTCCGTTGGCGGAAACGATACACTGGCATCCAACCTTATTAACGTCTTTACCAGCAGAAGCCTTGCTCCAGAGAAGGCTGTAGAAGCAGGTGTAGAGAACGGTCAGCTCCATCTTGGAGTTCACCTTACCGTTTTCTATGGCTATCCTTTCACAAAGCTTGCGTCTGAGGTAAGGCTTGCTGTTGCAACTGCTGTAAATGAGCAGATTGGCGTCAGCATTGCTTCCGTTGATGTTTACATTGACAGCCTTGTTTTTCCTAAGGAGTAGGCTTGAGCGTTAAGTTTTTTGGACGTACCCGCGCCCGTAGCCAAGCACTACAGCTTTTATTCCAGGCTGAAGCCACTAATCGCAGCGTTCTTGAGGTCCTCGACGGAGACTATACGCTCTCCGAGGGACCTCTTGACGAGTATGCGCAGTCACTGGCAGTAGGAGCAGATGGCATTAGAGATGATCTTGATGACATCATTGCTGCTTACTCAAAAGACTGGGCAATTGATCGCATGCCTTCCGTAGACCGAAATCTCTTAAGAATTTCTCTTTACGAGATTCTTGAGGTTCCTGAGGTTGATGTAGCTGTTGCTATTAACGAGGTAGTTGACCTTGCTCGCGCTTACTGCGGCGATGATTCTCCTCGCTTTATTAACGGCGTTCTTGGTCGTATTGTTGATGACATTGAGGCTGGAGAAGACATTTATTCTCTGTGCCATAAGCAGTCTGCTGAGCAAGACGTTTCTGAAGAAGAGCCAGAGAGCTCTGTGGAAGATGCAGAGTAGTCATGGCAAAAATCGATACGTCTGAATATCAGAGCTTTGACCAGATAACCGCAAGACTTGATTCAATTGTTGATCAAGTTCGCGATAAAAACGTCTCACTGGAGCATTCTCTTGACCTCTTTGATGAGGCAATTGCTCTAGGCTCAAAGGCTGTCAACATGGTTGACACCACAGAGTTTACGCCAGAAGAGGAAGAGCGTCTGGTTCAGGCTCAGGCTGCAGGAGAAGCGTCCAACGAAGAAGCTGCTTCTGATGAGCAGACTTCTGATGAGCAGGCTGAGGCTTCAGCCGCAGATGAAACGTCGTCTGATGATGCAGTTTCAGAAAGCGATGAGCACTAGTGGCTCAACGTGTTTCTCGCCAAAGGCTTGATAAAGAGCTGGTTAGGCAAGGATTTTTCAAAGATACTCAGGCTGCGCTGCGCGCAATTCTTGCGGGCGATGTTTCTACGAGCGATAGAAGACTGACCTCAGCGGGAGAGCTTGTTCCTGAGGGATTATTTCTGCACGTAAAAGGCGCTATTCCGTACGTGAGTAGAGGCGGACTTAAGCTCCAACGCGCCTTTGAAGTTTTTGATTTTACAGCACAGCATAAAAAATGCTTAGATATTGGCTGTTCAACTGGTGGTTTTACCGATTGCCTGCTTCAACATGGAGCTGCTTCGGTTACCTCGGTTGATGTTGGCTATGCGCAGTTTGATTGGTCGCTTAGAAACGATAGCAGGGTTGAACTGCTAGAACGAACAAATATTACTTCGCTGCCGGAATTGGGCTACTCTCACGTCTTTGATGTAGCTGTGTGTGACGTGTCGTTTACTTCAATCCTGTCAATTCTTCCCTCTGTCTTAGATGTTTTAGCTCCTGAAGGAGTATTTGTTACGCTGGTCAAACCGCAGTTTGAAGCTAAGAGGGAAGAAGTGGGTGAGGGCGGTATTGTGACTGATGCCTCCGTGCGTCTGCAAACGCTGCAAAAGGTTTCCGATGCGTTTAAGGAAGCTCATATGGGTCCTTTGGGCGCGTGTGAAAGTCCTATTCACGGTGCTAAGGGTAACGTGGAATATTTACTGTTTGGACAGCTTGAGGCAGGTTCGCATGATTTGGATCTTGCTTCAGTGGTATCGAGTCATTCTGTAGAAATAGTAAAATAGAACGAATGTTCTATTTTGTAGTATTGTTTGTATTTTTTTAGGTATACTAAGTACATCGAATCAGACGCTTTAACTGTTTCAGTTGTGCAATCAAGCAAAATCGGGAGAGTGGTTTGCGTGAAGGTACTTCTTGTTCCAAATTATTCAAGAGAAGTTGCTGTTTCTGGTGCACGTGAACTTGAAGAATGGCTCTTTGAGCAGGGCTGTGATGTTCAATGGGCACACGATAAAAAGCTATTCCCGGATAAAGTTGTAGATTGTTCTGATTGCCAGCTTGTTATTTCTCTTGGTGGAGACGGAACGCTTCTGAGGGCCGCCAAAATTGTTGAGTATTCAGAAATTCCAATTTTGGGTATCTCTTATGGTCACCTTGGCTTTTTAACTAGTGCAACTCCTCATCAAATGATTGAGATGGTAGCTGATGCTCTTGCTGGAGAGCTTCACGTATCTAGAAGAGCAACACTTGCAATAGAAACAGAGTATGAGCTTCCATCTGGAGAAACTTACGTCGAGAAGACCTTCTCGCTCAATGATTTTGCTGTTTCCAGAGGTGGAGCAGGCGATATGGTTGAGTTTACGGTTTCTGTATCAGGCAACCATATTGATAAGCTTCGCGGTGATGGTTTTGTTGTTAGTACGGCAACTGGATCCACCGGCTATGCTCTTGCTGCTGGTGGCCCTATTGTTACACCAGAGTTCTCGGGAATGGTTTGCGTGCCAATCGCACCACATACTATTTTGGCTCGTGCATTCCTTACCTCTCCTTCTGATGTGGTTGAAATTACCATGTCAAAAGATAGACCAGCAACATGTCACTTCTTCTCTGATGGACAAAACATTAAGCATCCAGAAGAGGGTGTGGCTACCAAAGCTCGTATTAGCCGTGGACCAGGAGATATCATTCTGCTTGATAGAAGTGCTGATAGTTTCTATCGTTCAGTTTCTCGTGTATTTTACGGTAAAACTGGTCAGTAAGCAGGTCATATATGCTTGATGAACTTCGCGTGCAAAATGTTGCACTTATTGAAGACGCTTCTCTTGCACCCGCCTCAGGTTTAACTGTTTTAACAGGAGAGACAGGTGCTGGTAAAACCGCTCTTTTATCTTCCATTAAGCTCTTAGTAGGAGAGCGTGCGGATGCTTCTGCAGTAAGAGAAGGAACAGACGCTCTTAGGGTTGAGGCACGCTTTTTTACCTCGCCAGAAGATCAAGAGGGAATTGTAGTCTCTAGAAAAGTCTCTGCTGATGGCAGAGGCAGAGTAGAGATTGATGGCCACATGGCATCAGTTAAAGAACTGGCCGGAGGTATTGGAACATCAATTGATCTGTGTGGTCAGCATGAGCATCAAAGGCTGCTTGACGTAAAGAACCATGTCAGCATGTTGGACGCATGGATTGGATCAGATATTCAATCTTGTCAGACAGAGTATGTAGACGCTCTTCATGCTTACCATGCTGCAGTCGCTGAACTTCAACGAGTTATTGAAGTAAGCCAGTCTAGCAATGCAAAGATTGATGAAGCGGCATTTCTTGTTCAAAGAATTGATGAGGTCTCTCCTAAAGAAGGAGAGCTAGAAGATCTAGAAGAGCAACTTCCTCGGTTTGAACACGCAGAGGCTCTCCTTCAAGCTGCAGGAGGAACACACGAGTTACTCTCAGGTGATGAGGGCGTTATTGATTCTCTCTCTGATGCAGTTCAGATGCTTCAGAGTGCTGCAACGTTTGATGCTACGCTAGGTAATTATGCAGAGTCTCTTTCAAGCGCACTTATAGAGATTGAGGATGTTTCTTCAGAGCTCAGAAGCTATGTTGGATCTCTCGATTTTGATGAAGAAGCACTTGAAGAGATGCAAAGTCGTATGGCTCGTCTTCAGGGTCTTATGAGAACGTATGGTCCTGGCATGAAAGACGTATTTAAAAAATACCAGGCAGCTCAAAATCTTCTTGAAGTTACAAGAGACACAAAAAAGCTTGTCCGTGAGGCACAGACAGAAGTAGATAAAGCAAAAGAAACTCTTACCGTAAAGGCTCAGGCACTTAAAAAGGTTCGTGTTGCTGCAGCTCCAAAACTTTGTGATGCTGTTACTAAGCAAATGAGTCATCTGCAGATGGGTTCAGCTCAGATTGAATTGAACTTTGAAGATCTTCCTTTTGAGCAGTGGAATAAAGTTGGCTCTACAAAGATTGAGCTTATGTATAAGCCTTCAGCTCAGATGACTGCTCGTCCGCTTAGAAAGATTGCCTCTGGTGGTGAGGTTTCTCGCGTCATGCTTGCATGCAAAGTGGTTCTAGGAGAGTCTGACGTCTGCGATACGCTTGTATTTGATGAGGTTGACGCTGGCGTTGGTGGAGCTACTGCCGTTGCTCTTGCAGAGGTTTTAGCGCAGCTTGCTAAAACACATCAGGTGATTGTGGTAACTCACCTGCCACAGGTCGCTGTTATGGCCTCTAAACAGTATGTAGTCTCAAAGACAGAAGAACATAACGCGCTCCCTATAACTTCTCTTACAGAGGTTTCTGGTACTCAGAGAGAAGAAGAGATTGCACGCATGCTTTCAGGCTCTATAACTGAGGCTTCTTTGGCTCACGCGCATGAGCTGCTGTCAGAAGTCCGCTAGATTTTTCAGAACTATATGGACATAACAATGTATTTGTTTGGAGATTAAATTTCTCGGCACTATGGGCCTTAAAGCGGAATAATATAAAGACCCGTAGAAATGTAATTGGCTAATCTTACCTACGGGAGTAATCCATGACCAAGCACATATTTGTAACAGGTGGCGTTGTTTCCTCTCTTGGAAAAGGAATCACTGCTGCATCTCTCGGCCGACTTCTTAAGGCTCGTGGCTATAAGGTCATGATGCAAAAAGCTGACCCATATCTCAATGTTGACCCAGGCACTATGAGTCCTTTCCAGCATGGTGAGGTTTTTGTCACTGAGGACGGTAAAGAGACTGACCTTGACCTTGGTCATTATGAGCGCTTTATTGATGAGAACCTTACCAGGGAGTCTAACTTCACCACTGGCCTCATTTATCAGTCTTTGATTCAGCGTGAGCGCGCTGGAGACTTCCTTGGTGGAACAGTTCAGGTAATTCCTCATGTAACTGATGCAATTAAGGCTCGTTTTGCTCGCATTGAAGAGGTTACTAATGCTGATGTAGTCATCACAGAGCTTGGTGGCACTATTGGTGATATTGAGTCTCAGCCTTTTGTTGAGGCAATTCGCCAGTTTAGAAAAGAGCGTGGCGCAAGCAACGTTGCTATTATTCACGTGAGCCTTGTTCCTTATATTGCTGCTGCTCATGAGGTCAAGACTAAGCCTACGCAGCACTCCGTAAAAGAGCTTCGTTCCCTTGGCATTCAGCCAGACTTCATCGTGTGCCGTTCTAGCCATTCTGTGGATGAATCTATTCGCGAGAAAATCGCTAATTTCTGCGACGTTGATGCAGATTGCGTTTTTGAGAACAATGATCTGCCTTCAATTTACGATGTTCCAGCACATCTGGCAGCACAGGGATTTGACAAAAAGGTACTTGAGCGTCTTGGTCTTGAAGTCCGTCCAAGTGATCTTGGCAGCTGGGAAGCATTTACTACCGCTATGCACAAGGCAAATGCGCTTGAAGACGCAACAAGAATTTATGTTGTCGGCAAGTATACGCAGCTGCCTGATGCTTACCTTTCTGTTATTGAGGCACTTCACCACTCTGGTATTTTCTATGGCAGGCACGTTGATATCCGCCTGGTAAATGGTGAAGAGCTGACAGAAGAAGACGTAGAGCAGGAGCTTGCTGGTGCGGACGGCATTTTGGTTCCTGGCGGCTTTGGTCTTCGCGGCGTAGAGGGCAAGATGGTTGCTATTCGTCGTGCTCGTGAGCTCAAGATTCCTTACCTTGGTGTTTGCCTTGGCATGCAGATGGCTGTTACTGAGTTTGCTCGTGACGTCTGCGGCATGGAGGGCGCAAATTCAGCAGAGTTTGGTCCAGATACTCCATATCCTGTCATCGATCTTATGCCTGATCAGGAGGATATTACTGACAAGGGCGGTACCATGCGCCTTGGTTCTTATCCTTGTAAGGTTGTTGAGGGAACTCTTGCACACGAGGCATATGGCAACAACTTGGTTTACGAGCGTCATCGTCACCGCTATGAGGTAAGCAACGTATTCCGTAATCAGCTTGTTGAGGCTGGTCTGGTAGTCTCTGGTGTTTCTCCAGATGATCGTCTTGTAGAGATGATTGAGCTTCCAGAGTCTGTTCACCCTTGGTTTGTTGCAAGTCAGGCACACCCAGAGTTTAAGAGCCGTCCAACTCATCCTGCACCTTTGTTCCGTGAGTTTGCACGTGCAGCAATCGCTCATCATGAGGGTGTTGACCGTCATGATGTAAACCAGTCTCTCTAAGCAGAATTTTTACTAGGGAAGAATACTTATGGACCTCGCTCAGGCGCGTACAGAATTTTTAGCGTACGTTGCTGTTGAGCGGGGTCTTTCTGTCAATACGCTTGATGCCTACACCAGAGATTTAGAGGGTTATCTCCTCTGGTTAAGTAGCAAAAAAATTACTTTGCCCAGCCAGGTGACTCGCTCTGATGTAGAAGAATACATTGGCTCTCTTAGAGATTTAGGTATGGCTCCAGCTTCAGTTGAACGCCATACTGCTGCTATTAGAAACTTCCACAAGTTTATGGCTGTCGAGCAAATTTGCGAGTCATCGCCAGCTGAAGATTTACCTACTGCAGCAAGAATTCAAAGGCTTCCTGATGTTATCTCTCAGGAGAAGGCAGAAGAGCTGCTTGACCAGCCATTCCCTAATTCACCTCTAGGAATTAGAGATAGAACCATACTTGAATTGTTGTATGGCTGCGGACTTCGTGTATCTGAGCTCTGCGATCTTGAGGTGCGTGGAGTCTTTCTAGAAGATGAGCTCTTACGCGTTTTTGGTAAGGGCTCTAAAGAACGTGTAGTTCCTGTATTAGGCTCTGCGCATCGCGCGCTTAAAACATACCTTTATGAGGCTCGCTCGCTTTTGCTTAAGCACGGTCAGGTGTCTGAGGTGTTTGTAAATGCCAGAGGTGGACGCATTTCTCGCCAGTCGGTGCATAAATTAGTGGCAAATTACGGCAGGGTAGTGGGAATTGAGGGTTTGCACCCTCACACGCTGCGCCACAGTTTTGCCACACATCTTCTAGAAGGCGGCGCTGATCTTCGCTCGGTGCAGGAGCTTTTGGGACATGTTGATATTTCAACTACACAGCTCTATACGCACGTAGATAGGTCTCACATTAGAGATGTATATCTTGAGGCTCACCCAAGAGCTCATGTTCGTACGGACAAATAGACGAGCTTGATGCTAACTTGGCTCGCGTTTGACCCGCGCTTCAATCGCGCTTGACTTGCGCTTGACGCAATCGCGGAGCAAGCGTGGGATAGGTGTGGGGCAAAGTGGTGACTGCGTAAAAGCAGAGCAAAGGCTTTGTCAGAGCAACGTGTGATTTTCGCCACGAGTTCACCACAATTTCCTCAAAAATTATTACGACATAAAAAATTTAATAAATCGAGCTTAAGGCTAAGAAAATCCGTTCTTTTGTAGTTCGGATTTTTTTAAACACTACATATTGTGGTCTTGCTCTATCAATTCTCATCTTTGTTAAACCCCAGCTAGACCATAAGAAAAATACTTGGTGTTGGAAAGTGTTTTCTAGTGTGTCTAAGTGTTGGAATGAGTTATATTTATTTCACGTTCAATCGACGGACTATGCCCAAGCATTGCCGCGCACACACAACACAAACACAGCCCGCGCGGCAAGGGGCGCCAACGTGAAAGGGGGAGACATGCTTACTGGTCAGTATCAGCGTTCGCTGGACTCCAAGATTCGCGTGACTCTTCCTGCACCTCAGCGCAAGCAGCTTGGAGATGTTGTCATCTTGCTCCGTCGACAGGACGCGCTTTACGGCTACTCACCTGAGGCGTACGAGGCTTGGATTGCAAGTCTGAACCTCAACCCAAGGAACCGCGACGACGTCACAGCACTTCGCATGCTGAACGCAGCAGCAACAACCGTCGACATTGACTCGGCCGGCCGCGTTGCTCTGGGAAAGATTGACGAGTCCGATCCACAGGCTAGGGAGAAGCTCCAGCTTGACCGCGACGTCACCATTGTCGGTAACGGCGACCACTTTGAGATTTGGAACACCAACAAGTGGAACAGCCTCTTCTCGGCAGATGACCGCGTTGCAACGCTCGAGGACCTCATCTTTGGCGCCTAGTGAGGCGAGAAGATCGTGAAGGTAGAAGACGGTAACTTGAAAGTCGAATATCGGCACCAACCAGTAATGCTTGCAGAAGTGCTGCGCGAGCTGGACCCCAAGCCAGGTGAAGTTGTTTGCGACTGTACCTTGGGAGGAGCGGGTCACACCGTAGAGATGGCAAAGCTGATTGCTCCAGACGGTCTTTCCATTGGAATTGACCAGGACGCAATGGCTCATCAAGCAGCAGCTGCTCGCCTGAAGCAAGAAGTACCAAACGCGGAGTTTTTGCCGCTTAAGGGAAACTTTGGCGACCTCGATGAACTTCTCGTCTCTGCAGAAGTCCCCGGAGTTGACTGTTTCCTCTTTGACATTGGTGTTTCTTCTCCTCAGCTTGATATCCCAGAGCGAGGCTTTTCGTACCACGAAGATGCCCCGTTGGATATGCGAATGGACCCGGGCAAACAAACTCCAACTGCACAAGAGGTCATCAACACCTATAACGAAGCCGACCTCGCCCGAATCCTTCGAATTTACGGAGACGAGAAATTTGCCTCACGCATTGCACGACGCATTGTACAAACGCGAGAAAAGCGTCCCATCCAAACGACGCTTGAGCTTGTTGAGGTAATCAAGGCAGCAATTCCTGCAGCAGCGCGTCGTCACGGCGGACATCCCGCCAGAAAGACGTTCCAAGCACTTCGTATTGAAGTAAACCACGAGCTTGAGGTTTTGGAGCGCGGACTACGCTCTGCAATTGCCTGGGCTAATCCAGGAGGCAGGATTTGCGTTATCTCGTACCACTCGCTTGAAGATCGCATTGTCAAGCACGTGTTCTCCGAGCTCAGTCAAGGTTGTATCTGCCCGCCAGACCTTCCGGTTTGTATGTGCGGTCAAGTGCCGATAGTTGACGTGATTACGCGCAAACCTCTTGTGGCTACTCCAGAAGAGATTGAGCGCAACCCAAGGGCGAGAAGCGCCCTGATGAGGGTAGCGGTTAAACGCGACCCAGAGAAATGAAGTACCCCATAGCACTTGTTGCTTGTTGTTAAGAAGTTTTTGAAGGGATTGAAGTTTAATGGCACGTTACGGATCAGAAGCTGTAGCACGCGCAATTCAGTTTGAGCATGAGTACGCTCCTGAACAGAGCACTCGCACATCTTTTGAGGTTGTCCCTGGTGGTGGCCTTGATGCTGATGCTCGTCGTGGCGTAAGCAGCCAGTTCATCCAGCGCGTCAAGCTTATTGCTGTTGCTGCAGCACTCTTCCTGACACTTGGTGTTGTCCGTATTGGCATCTCTACCGCTACGGTTTCAACTCTTCAGGCTAATAACGTCATCAGAAATGAAATGCGCGCAACAACCGCAACTAACGATTCCCTGCGCGTTTCTCGCTCCCTGCTTGCAAGCACAACACGCATTGAGCGCATTGCTACTCAGAATTATGGTATGACTCTTGAGACAAATCGTCCTGTTGTAGACGTAAGCAACAACGCTTAGGCGTAAAATATACGTTGTGAGTACGCAGAATCGACATACTCGCGCATCGCGCAGAAAAACTCCTGAGGCCTCGTACGACGAGGCCTCTCGTGTGCATTTTCGTGGTCATCGTGGTAGCAGCGGTGGCTCGGATGGTGTTGGCCCTGAAGGTAGACTCCGTCGCGTAGCAGCTGCTATGGCCATTATGGTGGCAATTGTTGTTCTTAGGCTTGCTTGGCTGCAAATCTTTACGGCAGCAGATCTTGCAAAGGGCGCCGAGAATAACCGCACCAACGACATTGTCTTGCACGCTCGCCGTGGCACCATTTACGACCGCAACGGCAATGTCTTAGCCATGAGCGTTGACTGTAAAGACATCTACGCCAATCCCTCAGAAATCAAAGACGCCAGCACTGTAGCTCAGATCATTGCCTCTTTCTTAGGAGGAAGCCCTTCAGACTATCTTGGGGACCTGCAGCAAGACACTACCTTTGTCTATGTTCGTCGTCGCGTTGACACGGATACCGCATCCAAGATTGAAAAAGCACTTGACGAGAAAAACCTCAAAGGCGTCTATTTTGTTAATAACACCAAGCGTGTTTATCCATACGGCAACGTTGGCGTTCAGATTCTAGGCTTTGTAAACGCTGATAATGAGGGCGCTTCTGGCCTGGAGTATTACTACAACGATATCCTTGCGGGCACTAACGGCCACATGATTGTTGAGACCGGCGCTGGTGGTACGCCAATTGCTGGCGGTACTTCAAACATCACTGAGGCACAAAACGGCCAGGACATTGTTCTTTCCATTGATATTGAGCTGCAGAAGAAGGCTGAAGAGCAGCTTACTGCTGCAGTAAAAGACATTGAGGCCCAGCAGGGCGGCTCAATTATGGCTATGAATCCTCGTACCGGAGAGATTTATGCCGCAGCTTCATACCCTCTGCCAGATTTTAAGAGCGATAACGGCGTTGACTACGAATCTCTCAACCTCAAGCTAGTCTCAAGTATCTATGAGCCAGGCTCCGTATTTAAGGTAATTACTACCTCAATTGGTATAGATGACAACCTCTTTGGTCCAAATTCAACCTTCAATATCCCAACCGAGCTCAAAGTTGGCGATAACAAGGTTACCGACGACGATTGGCGTACCAGCGCCATGGACATGAGCGTAAGAGAGATGCTCAGGCGTTCCTCTAACGTTGGTATGGCCTTCCTCGAGACGCAGCTCATAGGTGATGAACGCTTTGCGGCAGGAATTGACAAGTTCGGCATTGGACACGCCACAGGCATTGACTTCCCAGGTGAGGCTACAGGAATTGTTCGCTCTCTGGACGAATACGAGGGTCCAACTGGCGGAAACATGGCGTTTGGTCAGGGCCTTGCAATTCCATTTATCCAGGTTATTCGAGCGTACACCGCTGTTGCCAATAAGGGAACTATGGTGACTCCGCACTTTATGGTTTCAAAGGGCGGCCAAGAGGTTACCTGGCCTACTAAAGACGTTATTTCTGCTTCCACAGCTTCAGCCGAGCTTGACATGATGACTACTGTTGTCAAAGAAGGCACCGGTGTTCGCGCAGGTATCTATGGCTACACTGTTGCTGGTAAAACAGGTACCGGCCAGCAGGTTGTGGAAGAAACCGGCTCGTACGGCGAGAATTCCGGTTTTGTTGACTCTTTCTGCGGTATTGTAAATCCTTCAGAATCTGATCTGATGGTTTACGTTGGACTTAACGATACTCACCAACTTGCATCGCAATCTGCCGCTGTGGTCTTCTCGCAATTTGCAAAAGACGCAGCTACACGCCTTAATATTCAACCAATCAATAACTAGGAGAGCTCATGATTAAGCTTTCGGTTGAACAGATAGTCGCAGCTACAAATGCACGACTGCTCCACCGCGGAACCCGCGAGGTTGCGGGCGCGGCCGTCATCGACTCTCGTGAGGTCCAGGAAGGCTCGCTCTTTGTGGCCTTCGCTGGCGAGAAGGTCAATGGAAACTCCTATCTCTTATCTGCTGCCCAGGCGGGCGCTGCTGTTGTTGTGGCATCTGAGCCTGTAGCAGACAATCTGCTCGACAACCTGGCCGCCACAGGAGTCAGCGTTCTTGAAGCCGCTGACGATGACTGTGAGGCGTTTCTGCTGGCTCTTGCCGCTGCTTGGCGAGAAGCCCATCCAAATTGGCTGGTTGTAGGTGTAACCGGATCAGTTGGTAAAACTACTACCAAAGAAATGCTTCGTCGTGGCATCGGCGCTACCCGCCGTGTGCATGCTACCGCCGGTAACCACAACAACCTTATTGGCCTGCCACTTACGGTACTTTCTACTCCAGAGGATACCGAGGTGCTTGTGCTTGAGCTGGGCATGAATCACGCCGGCGAGATTACCAGGCTCACCTCGGTTGCTCGTCCAACAGTGGCAGTCATTACCAACGTTGGTACCAGCCACATTGGTCTTCTCGGCAGCAGAGAAAACATTGCGCGCGCTAAGGCAGAGATTGTCTCGGGCATGCGCGCATTTGGCTCAATTGAACCTACGCTTATTCAGGCTTCGGCGGGGGACTACACCAAATTCATTGCAGATGAGTTTGCTCGCCCTGCTCATGTTGTTTGCAAGACAGTGGGCGCCACAGAAGCTGACGTCATGAGCGCACAGCAGGTCACTCTTGACGAGGAGGGCCTTCCAACTGCCACTATTGTTGCTGCATCCGGCTGGTCACGTACGGTAACCCTTGAGGTCCCTGGCCGCGTTGTTGTCGACGACCTTCTTTTGGCACTTGAGGCTATAGAGACGCTTGGTCTTGACCTTGACGCAGCTGCAGAGGCTATTGAGCAGATGCCTGCCACTCGTATGCGTCTTTCGGTGCTTGACGCAACCTGCGGTGCCAAGATTATTGACGACTCTTACAACGCAAGTCCTAACTCAACAGCTGCAGCGCTTGACGTGTTGATGCAGATGCCAGCGGAAGGCCGCCGTATTGCTCTTATCGGAGAGATCGGTGAGCTTGGTCCAGAGGAGAAGCGCCTCCACGGTTATGTGGGCGCCTATATTGCTGCTAAGAACCCAGACCTTGTTGCCTTTGTAGGCACGGGAGCCGCGCGTGAAATGGTTGAAGCTGCGCGCGTTATGGGATTCTCGGAAGATAAAATTGAACAGTTCGGCGATGTCAACGAAGCACTTACCGTGCTCGGACCAGTACTTGCGCAAGGAGACGTTCTTCTCGCCAAGGCGTCAAGGTCTGCCCAGCTTGATATTTTTGTAAAAGGAGTTACTGAGTAATGTTTTACCAGACTATTTACCCAACATACCAGGTGTTTGTAGCACTTGGTGTCTCCTGCATCATCACGTTGATCTTAATGCCACTCTTTATCAAACTGATGAAGAAAGAGGGAGTGGGCCAGCAGGTTCGTGCTGACGGCCCTCAGCAGCACCTGGTCAAGCAGGGTACTCCTACTATGGGTGGCGTTGTTATGCTGGTAAGCATTGTGCTGACCTGTATTGCACTTGCTCAGTGGAACACCGACCTCATTCTTGCCATGGCTGCTATGCTGCTTACAGGTTCGCTGGGCCTTCTGGACGACATTGAGTCCGTTGCCCACGGTAGAAGCCTTGGTCTTACCGCATCTCAGAAGATGGCTGGACTTATTACCATTTCTGTGGCATTTTGCCTGGCAGCAGTTAACATTTGGGGCATTACGCCCATTATTGCGTTCCCTGGTGGCCTTGATATCAACCTGGGTATCCTTACTACTACCGTCAATTTAGGTGGAAACATTATTTCTATCCCTTGGCTATATCTTTTCTTTGTCTTTTTGCTCATGGCAGGCCTCTCCAACGCTGTTAACCTGACTGACGGCCTTGATGGCCTTGCAGGTGGCTGCGTTATGGTCGTCATGATTTTTATGGCTGCGGTAGCTTTCCGCTATGGCGAGAGTAGCCTTGCTGTTTTTGCCGCATCGATCGCAGGAGCTTGTATTGGTTTTTTGTGGTTTAACAGCTATCCTGCAAGTATTTTTATGGGAGACACCGGCTCTCTTGCCTGGGGCGCTGCCTTTGCAGCTCTAGCTGTCCTTACCAAGACAGAGGTAATTTCCCTGGTCATGGGCGGTCTTTTTATCATTGAGGCGCTGTCCGTTATCATTCAGGTTGTCAGCTACAAGGCAACTAAAAAGCGCGTATTCTTGATGGCTCCACTGCATCATCACTTTGAGAAACTTGGCTGGAACGAGACAAAAGTAGTCTTTAGATTCTGGATTATTTCCGGCGCATTTGCTGCTCTGGGCTTTGCTCTGTACTTCCAGCTTCACTAAAGATATTGCTCTGAGAAAGGACCGTTTGCGTGTCGCTTCTAGAAACACTTGGAAATGTATGTGTTCTTGGTTTTGGTAAGACCGGCGTCTCTGTCTGCACGTATTTGCTGCAGCAGCCAGAGGGTCGTGTGTCTTCCGTAACTCTTGTGGGCGGCGCAGATGCTACTGTTGGCGAGAAGGTCCAAGAGCTTGCAGACTTAGGCGTTGAGGTACAATGCGGCTCCGATCAGGTTAAGGGTACCTTTGACCTGACTATTGCATCTCCTGGTATTCCAGACACTTCTGAGCTGTTCGTCAGTGCAAAGGCAGCTTCTAAGCAGATTATGGGCGAGCCAGAGTTTGCCTATCAAGAGAGCCCTTCACAGTGGATTGGTATTACTGGCACAAACGGTAAAACTACTACCACAAGCTTGACCACGTCAATCCTGCAGTATGCAGGTCTTGATGCAAGCGCTGTTGGCAATATTGGTCTTACTATTACTGACCAACTTGCAGAGAGAAAGCCTAAGAGCTGGTTTGTAGCAGAGCTTTCAAGCTTCCAGCTTGCTACTACTCAAAAATTGCATCCTCACGTTGCGATGCTTTTAAACATTACGCCGGATCACCTTGAGTGGCATGGTTCACTCGAGGCGTATGCAGCAGCTAAAGAGAAGATTTTTGCCAACCTTGATGCAAATGACCTGGCAATTGTCTCTGACTTGGATGAGTTCTGCCAAGACGTGTCTTCTCGCCTTGAGGCTCGCGGCATTGCCGTATGCCATCTTGCTCAGACAGATCCCGGTACGCAAAATGCCGCCTTTGTACGCAATGGAGCGCTGGTGGTCAGGCTATCTGGTAAAGAGATGGAGCTTGTAGCAGCTGATGCACTCCACATTAGGGGAGCGCACAATGCACTCAACGCTCTTGCTGCAGCTGCATGTGGCTTATTCTTGGGACTTGATATTGTTTCTATTAGGCATGCCCTGTTGGACTTTATGCCGCTTGAGCACAGAATTGAGCCAGTTGATACGGTTAATGGTGTTTTGTACGTTAACGATTCCAAAGCAACAAACACTGATTCAGTTGAAAAATCATTAACTTCGTTCCCAGGTAAAGACGTTATTTTGCTACTTGGTGGTCACGATAAGGGCACAGAGCTTGATGAGTTTGCTCAGAAGGTGTCCGCTACCTGTGCATACGCAATCTGCTTTGGAGAGGCAGGTCCTCGCTTTGCAGAGGCGCTTCGCCGCGTTTCTTGCAGCCATGCAGAAGTGGTAGAAGAGTCTCATATGCATGAAGCTTTTGACCGTGCGGTAGAGCTTGCTCGTCCAGGTTCTGTAGTGCTTCTCTCACCAGCATGCTCCTCATTTGACGAGTTCACAGGCATGGCTCAGCGTGGTCGTGTCTTTAAACAGCTGGTGGCAGATCTTGCTCAAAAAGAGAGCGGTCGATAATGGCTACCAGCAGAAACAGAACAGGGGAGCGCGCGCAGCAACCACGTACTTCTCGCCAGAAATCTTCCGAGGGCTCGCAGGCTAAAGGCCGCTTTGGTGCTATTCCAGAGCGTTTTATGCAGCCTCGTCTGGTACTTCTGGTGTCAACGGCTATTCTGGTGTGCTTTGGCCTGGTAATGATTTATTCCGCATCCTCGATTTCTGCAATGACTTCTGAGGATATGGGCTATAACCCCTTTTACTACGTGCAGCGTCAGCTTGGTTTTGCTGCGGCAGGAGTTGCGTTAGCGTTTATTGTTTCTCGCATTGACTACCGCGCAGTCGTAAGAAATCTCCAGGTACCTATCTGGGCTGTGACCATTGGAATGCTGGCAATTATTTTTACTCCTATTGCCGGCGCTGATGCATATGGCGCAACCCGTTGGATTTCAATTGGACCGTTTTCTTTTCAGCCGTCTGAGTTTGCAAAGATTACCATCTTAATTTCTGTCTCGTATTTGGCTCAGCAGTACTTTATTGATCAGACCATAGATCAGATGGAGTTCTTTAAAAAGTTTGCTTTTGCCGCAGTCGTTCCGCTTGCGTTAATTTTGGCTCAGCCAGATAAGGGTTCCACGCTGATTATTGTGGGAACGCTTCTGGTCATTGGCTATCTTTCTGACTTTGATCGAAGAGTTCTGGTAACTATTGCTGTTGTGGGTTTTATTGGCTTTGCCTTCTTATCTCTTAAAGATGATTATTCTCGTGCTCGCGTTGTTACTATGCTCAACCCTTGGGCTGATTATTACGGTGCAGGTTATCAGCTTGCACAGGGCTTTTATGCTTTTGGCTCTGGTGGTATTTTTGGTGTTGGCTTTGGTTTTTCTCGCCAGAAATATTCCTATCTTCCTATGGCTCACAATGACTTTATTTTTGCGGTCATTGGAGAAGAGCTGGGCTTTATTGGCGTTTTAGGTCTTTTGGCTGTATTTGGCGCACTGGTATGGGCAGGCTTTAAGATTGCTCGCTATGCACCAGATTTGACCGGTAGGCTTATTGCTGCAGGTTGTACCTCTATGTTTATCATCCAGGCCTTTGTTAACATTGGTGGTGTTTTGGGCCTTTTGCCTCTTTCTGGTAAGCCTCTGCCGTTTATCTCATACGGCGGTTCAACCATCATGTCTAGTATCTTGATGGTTGGTCTTTTGATGTCTGTTTCAAGGCAGTCAAGGCTTCCAGAGACCGAGTACGATAGACAGCGCGCTTCTTGGAGCATAGCTGAAGAGCAGGATACCTTTGATGCTCCAGGTTTTGCTGGTCTTACCATGGTTGACGGTGGGGTAGGAGTAGGCACGCCACTCCCACGTTCTTCTCGCCCTAAGAGCAGCGCACAAAGCTCCGCGCGCCCATCACGAGGCGTTTTGCGCTCAAGAGATGACGACGCCCCTCAAGGTCGCATTACGACAGATGCCTCCGGAAGGCGCAGAATTGATTTGGGACCTTCTGCATCGGACAGGCTTCGTGGAAACAACAGGGCTCGCCGATAGCTGATTTCTAGGAGATGGATTGCATGGCAGAACAGAAGAAACTCTCTGTTGCAATTGCTGCAGGTGGAACCGCTGGTCACATTAACCCAGCTCTGGCTCTAGCTGAGGAGCTTCGTGAGCGCGGCCACCAGGTTACGTTTTACGGTCAGCCCAATAAGCTTGAAGGTACGCTGGTGCCTGAGGCAGGATTTGAGCTGGTACCTATCCATGTAAATGGCTTTGATCGCAGACGTCCTTGGACGCTTATAAGCGCGGCATACAATCTTGAGCGCGCAAAGATGCAGCTGCACAAGCGCTTCAAAGAGCAGGGTGCTCCTGATGTTGCTATTGGTTTTGGCGCCTATGTTGAGCTGCCTTTGCTTCAGCTTTGTGCAAAGCTGCACATCCCGTATTTGATTCACGAGCAGAACTCGGTAACAGGTCTTGCTAATCGCGTTTCTGCTGGTAAAGCCGCCAAGGTGTGCATTGCGTTCCCAGAGGCTCGCAAGGCTTTTGAGGGCCACGTAAAGGCTCAAGACGCCATTGTGGTAACCGGTAATCCTGTACGTAAGAGTGTTCTTTCTGCTGACAGAGCCGCCTCGAGGCAAGAGCTGGGCATTGCAGACAATCAAACATTGCTGCTTATCTTTGGCGGCAGTCTGGGTGCACGTAGCATCAACGAGACATTTGCTGCACTTAAGCAGGAGCTTCTTTCCCGTCCTAACCTTCGCATCATCCAGTCAACAGGCCAAAAGCTCTACGACGAGGTTGTCTCGCTTATGAAGCTTTCTGACGAGGAGGCTGCTCGCTGGGAGGTTAAGCCCTACATCTCCAACATGGGTTCCACCCTTGCTGCGGCTGACCTGGTGGTTTCTCGCTCCGGAGCATCTTCTGTGGCCGAGATTGCAGCGCTTGAGCTCCCCAGCATTTTGGTGCCGTACCCTCTGGCAACAGCAGATCATCAGACTACTAACGCACACCTGTTGTCGGACGCGGGAGCAGCTATTCTGGTGCCAGATGACCAGGTGGGCACCACGACCTTCTCGACAGCTCTGTTTGAGCTGGTAGATAACGCGGACCAGCGCAAAAAGCTCTCCGAGGCAGCCGCTACACTTGACCAGCGCAGCGCCGCATCTCTTGTGGCTGACGCTGTGGAAAGTGCCGTTTGTGGCGCATAAAACATTCGGTTTTGCGTTAGAGTAAACATGTCTTGGTATGTCCAAGACTCAAACGATAACAATACTTGGAAAGGCTCTCTTATGGCAGATTCCATGGGCGAGAAGACCATCTCGCGTGCACATTTTATTGGAATTGGTGGCGCAGGTATGAGCGGAATCGCTCTTGTTCTGCACGAGCGTGGCTGCACGGTTACCGGCTCCGATCTAAAGAGCTCGCATTATGTTAGAGAGCTTGAAGATGCAGGTATCCAGGTTAGCATCGGCCACACCGCAGCTACCATTGACGCTGTGATGCCTGATGTCATTGTTACCTCTACCGCAATCCCAGAGACAAACCCAGAGGTTATTCGCGCACGTGAGCTTTCCATTCCCATTTGGCCTCGCGCTAAGATGCTCTCGTATTTGTCGCGCGGCCGCAAGACCATTGCTGTTGCGGGCACTCACGGCAAGACCACCACATCTTCTATGGTTGCTACCATGCTGGATAAACTTGGCGCTGATCCATCATTTTTGATTGGTGGCGTTGTTGAGGGCTACGATACCAACGGTAAAAACGGTAACGGCCAGTACTTTGTCTGCGAAGCGGACGAGTCTGACGGTTCGTTTATGTTCCTTAACCCTAACGTGGTTGTTGTCACCAATATTGAGGCAGATCACCTTGACCACTACGGCTCTCTAGAGAATATCGAGAAGACCTTCTGTGAGTTTATGAGCTTGCTTGATAAGGAAGAAACTGTTGTTATCAACGGCGATAATCCTCATTACGTTGAGCTTGCTCAGTCAACTGGTAGGCACGTAGTTACCTACGGTTTTGATTCAAGCTGCGATTTTGTTTGCACACAGGAGGAGAGAAAAGCTGGAATTGAGAATCCTCTTACCATCAAGACTCCTTCTGGTCAGACTATCTCTGTGGTACTTCCAGCTAATCCTGGTAAGCACAATGTTGCAAATGCAACCGCTGCAATTGCCGTTGCTGATGCTCTTGGCTTTGATCTTGACCAGGCCGCAGCGGCGCTTTCCCAGTTCAAGGGCGCTCGCCGTCGCTTTACACACGTAGGCGACATCAACGGTATTACCGTCGTAGACGATTACGGCCACCATCCAACTGAGATTGCAGCAACCATGTCTGCAGCTCTTCCTCTTGGCTTCAAGCGCGTTGTTGTTGTTTTCCAACCACACCGCTACAGCAGAACGCAAGATCTGGCAGATTCGTTTGCTCACGCCTTTGATGGCATTGACGTTTTGCGCGTCATGGATGTCTTCTCAGCAGGTGAGCTGCCTATTCCAGGCGTCTCAGGCAAGACCGTCTCTTCAAGGGTTGAGGCTGCTCATACTGTTTCTGACGTGCGCTACATTCCTTCTCGCCGAGATCTTATCGCAGACCTTCTTGATACGGTTCAGCCAGGAGATCTGCTGATTACTCAGGGCGCAGGTGACGTCACTCAGATTGGACCAATGTTTATCCGCGCACTCAAAGAGCGTCTTCAGAACCACTAGGACCTCTGTCGTGAGCTTGTTTAACGCCTATGTAAGCCTTTCTGGGGCCCTTGATGCAACAATCAAGCAAGATGAGCCTCTGAGCCACCATACCTCCTTTAGGATTGGTGGTAAGGCGTCGCTTTTTGCTGCTGTTCACAGCCACGTGGCGCTGGTGCGTGTGCTTGAGGTGCTTGCAGCTAATCGAGTTGATTGGGTGCTTTTGGGCAAGGGTTCAAACATCCTTGTCTCTGATAAGGGCTACAACGGCTGCGTTATTGTGCTCGACGATGAGCTTTCTACCATTTCAGTTGGCGAGAATAACCTCATTACTGCAGGTGCAGGTGCGCTTACGGCACGCGTGTGCAATGAGGCCATGAAAGCAGGTCTTTCTGGCCTTGAGATGTGTGCTGGTATCCCCGGAACTATCGGCGGCGCTCTTTCGATGAACGCAGGTACCAGGCATGATTGGATTGGTAAAGCCGTCCGTGATTGCGTGGTGCTAAAGCCTGGTAAGGGTCTTGTACGTTACGATGCCTCCGAGATTGAATGGGGTTATCGCTACACTACGTTTGCACCAGATGAGATCATTCTTGAGGCAACGTTTGCGCTGACAGCATCTAATCGTCCTAAAGTTGCTCTTGGCATGGATACACTCTTGCAGCGTAGAAGAAATACTCAGCCAACTGGTCAGCTTTGCTGCGGTTCTGTTTTTAAGAATCCAGGTAGTAGGTCTGCTGGTGCACTTATTGAAGAGTGTGGTCTTAAGGGAGCTACTGAGGGCGGCGCACAAATTTCTGATACTCATGCCAACTTTATTGTGAATACCGGTAACGCCACCGCCTCAGATGTCATTGCACTTATGCGCAGAGCACACGATGCGGTCCAAGAAAAGTTTGATATTGATCTTCAGCCAGAGGTTAAACTTCTGGGTTTTGGGGCATAGGGAAGATATGGCAGAAGATACTTCAAAGCAAACAACACGCCGTAAAGGCACAAAGAGGGAGCCTTTATCGTCTGGTGCTGCTCAGACGGCAGGGGCTACTAAGCCTTCTTTTATGAGCAAGGTCTTTAAGCCTAAGCCAAAGGTTGAGGCTACAGCTTCTGATGCCAAGCCTTCTACTAAAAAGATTTCTGCCAAAAAGCCAAATAACGCTACAAAAACTGCAGCTCAAGCTCGTGCTGAGCGTATTAAACACAGCAGAAAGGTATCGTTTAAGGCAGTACGCACGGCCTTTATCGTTTTGCTTAGCCTTGCCCTTCTCGCTGGCATTGCTTTTCTCGTCCTACGTTCTTCCTCAGTCTTTGCTATTACCAACATTCAGGTAGAGCCAACAGAGCACGTCTCAAACGAGCAAATTCAAAAGCTCATTGCAGTAGAAGAGGGAACAACGCTGCTTAATATGGATGAATCCCTTATTACCCAAGAACTACAGAAGGATCCTTGGGTAGCTTCTGCAACGTACGAGAGGCAGTTCCCCAATACGCTACGTATTACCATCACAGAGCGCAAGGTCACAGCCATAGTGGCGCTTTCTTCTGGTCCCGTTGCATGGTACTTGGGCGAGAATAACGTCTGGCTTGAGGCAGATCAGCTCAACGTACCAGAAGGAAAAACTACCGCTACTGTTGCGCTTGAGAAGGCAACCTCAGAAGGTGAGCTGCTTATCACAGATGTTCCTGCAACAGTTTCTCCTGTAGCAGGCACCACAGCAACAGACGCAGAAATTCAAGCGGTTATGCAGTATCAGTCTACGTTCTCGTCAGAGCTTACGTCACAGATTGTGAGTTACTCGGCTAGTAGCGTTGATGCGATTTCTGTCACGCTTACCAATGGTGTACAGGTTGCCCTCGGCTCTCCAACACAGATTGCTGATAAAGAAAAAGTGATTCTGGCAATGCTTAAGCAGTTCCCAGGAGAGCTTACGTACTTGAACGTAAGAACACCTGCAAGCCCAACCTATAGGCGAGTTTCTACCGGAAACGTTCAGTCTGGCTCTGGTGTTTCGTAGGTAAACGCGCAAACAACATGTGCCGTTAGGGAATAGTTTCCTACCGTTTACCAGCTTTCTTCACAATTTCTACATATTATTTGACTTGTATGGGTCAGTTGTGCAAATATACCCCGCTTTGCATGAAGCGTAAGCCTTAACTTGAGGTTTAGGGTTTTATACAGCGGTTCTGCGAGCGCATAAACGTAGCCTAAGCGCAGTCGCGCTCCGGGACAAACGGGCACAAGCGTGCCTCAAGGAGGAAGACATGATTAAGGACACCGATACCCTTAACAACTATCTTGCTGTTATCAAGGTTGTTGGCGTTGGTGGCGGCGGAACTAACGCTGTCAACCGCATGATTGAAGAAGGCATCCGTGGTGTTGAGTTTGTTGCTGTAAACACCGATGCACAGGCTCTTGCAATCTCCGATGCTGACATTAAGGTTCACATCGGTACTGACATCACCAAGGGTCTTGGTGCTGGCGCTAACCCTGAGGTTGGTAAAGAGGCAGCAGAGGATAGCCGTGACGAGATCAAGGCTGCACTTGCTGGCGCTGATATGGTTTTCATCACTGCTGGTGAGGGTGGCGGTACTGGTACCGGCGCTGCTCCAGTTGTTGCTGATATTGCAAAGAATGACGTTGGCGCACTGACCGTTGGCGTTGTTACTAAGCCATTCTCCTTCGAGGGCCGTCGTCGTTATGGTTCTGCAGCTGACGGTATCAAGACTCTTTCCGAGAATGTTGATACTCTCATTGTTATTCCAAACGATCGTCTGCTTGATCTTTCTGAGAAGAAGACCACCATGCTTGAGGCATTCCGCATGGCTGACGACGTTCTATGCCAGGGCACTCAGGGTATTACCGACCTCATCACTGTTCCTGGTCTGATCAACCTTGACTTTGCAGATGTCTGCACCATCATGAAGGGCGCAGGTAGCGCAATGATGGGCATTGGTATTGCTGCTGGTGATAACCGCGCTGCTGATGCTGCAACTGAGGCAATTTCTAGCCGCCTGCTTGAGAGTTCCATCGAGGGTGCAACCCGCGTTCTTCTCTCTATTGCTGGTAACAAAGACCTTGGTATTCAGGAGATTAACGAGGCAGCTGACCTGGTTGCTAAGAACGTTGATCCTGATGCAAACATCATCTTTGGTACTGTTGTTGATGAGTCTCTGGGCGATCAGGTTCGCGTAACCGTTATTGCAACTGGTTTCAATGACTCTAACGTTCAGCAGCAGCTTCCAACTCTGAATACTCAGAGTACCACCCGTCCAAGCCGTCCTGTTCAGCCACAGCCAACTCGTCCTGTAGCTGCTCAGCCACAGCCTGCTCGCACCAACAACTCTTCTAATGAGAAAGAGTTTGATATTCCAGACTTCCTTAAGCGTAGCCGCATCTAAATATGTGCGCGCTGAATAGACAGTGCTTACACGGCGTGACCCTGCTCATGGATCCTGAGGTTCCATGCGGGGTCACGCTCGCATTTACTGAGCGTACTGGCGGTTTTTCAGAAGGGGAGTTTGCATCCCTCAATCTGGGCAGTAGGTGTGGAGACAATCTGCAACAGGTGCAAAAGAACCGCCAGCTGGTCTTAGAGGCTCTTGGAGCTGGCAAGCTTTTCTCGCAACTCCTTATTCCTCATCAGGTACATGGAAGCAAGGTAGTTTGCCTGACTTCCAATACATCAGAGGCTTTTGAACTGGCTCAAGCTGAGGCAGAAGCTGGTGCAGACGCCATAGTATGTACGGTTCAAAATACGCCTGTGATGTTGGCGTTTGCCGATTGTGTGCCCGTAATTCTTGTAGCTCCCGGCGGATTTGCGGTGGCGCATTCTGGCTGGAAAGGCACAATTGCCCGCATTTCTGCGCGCGCAACTGAGGCGCTTTGCCAGGCAACTGGCGCCAAGTCTTCCGAGGTCAAGGCCTACATTGGTCCGCACATTGGCAGCGCTGACTATGAGGTTTCTCCTGAGCTCATTCAGATGTTCTCACAAGAGTTTGGTCTCGGCGTTGTAGACCGTGCATCTGGCGAGAGGTACTTAGATCTTGGATATGCCGTCAGAGCCGCACTGGTAGATGC
This sequence comes from uncultured Atopobium sp., assembly GCA_938023105.1. Classification (GTDB taxonomy): domain Bacteria; phylum Actinomycetota; class Coriobacteriia; order Coriobacteriales; family Atopobiaceae; genus Lancefieldella. Next base: position 25,467 of record CALHDX010000008.1, on the reverse strand, counting down.
TGGTGTACACGCGTCTGCTATCGAAGAGGTTACTGACTCGACCGCCTCTACAACTGAGCGGTTCTTTTCGTACCGAGCGGAGCATGGCAAGTGCGGAAGACACGCGGCTGTTGCTTACATGGCGTCAAAGTAGGGTAGAAGACGTTTAGCGCTATCGGAGAAGGCGTTTAGGTCTACAAAAAAGTCGTTAAACGTTACGTAAGATGTTGATGTATTCACCGCAAGAGATGATGGCTATGACGTACGATTCAGACGAATATCTTGAGTTTATAAAGGCTCGTAGAGCTCAGATTGAGTCACTTGTGGCGGATGCTGCAAAAAAGTCCGGCAGAAGCGCCTCTGAGATTGAAATTGTAGCTGTCTCCAAAACCGTACCTGTTGAGGCTGTCCTTGCGGCTTATAAGGCGGGCTATAGGGTTTTTGGCGAGAATCGCCCACAAGAGCTGACACATAAACAGACGTGTTTATCTGAAACTCCTTTTGCGTCTGAGATATCTTTTGACATGATTGGTAATCTTCAGAAGAACAAGATTAACCAGGTAGTTGGTAAGGTTCGCTACATTCATTCAATTTCTTCCGAACATCTTGCAGAGGCGGTTTCAAAGCGTGCTGAGGTGAAGGGTACTGAGGAGTCTGTTTTACTTGAGGTAAACGTCTCCGCTGAGGCCTCAAAATCGGGTTTCTCGCCAGAAGAAGTGTCAGAGTCTATTCAAAAGATTGTTGAGCTTCCTCACATTTCTGTTGTAGGTCTGATGACTATGGCACCAAAAGATGATTCAGAGCGTGCAAAGAGAACATTCTCAGGACTTCGAGAATTGCGTGATCGCTTGAGCCAACAAGTTGGTTTGAAGTTAGATGTTCTTTCTTGTGGCATGAGTGATGACTTTACGTATGCCATTGAAGAGGGTTCTACGACTATTCGCCTGGGTCGAGTATTGTTTGACCCAGCCTATACGTTGAGTGGGCACTAAAATAGTTGCAAGTTTTTGATACAGTAGTAAGAAGTTACGTGCGTTACAGAAAGGCACAATGATGAGCATTCTTGATACGCTAAGAGCAAAACTTCGTGGTGGTCAGGACGATGAGTACTACGACGATGAGTATTATGGCGACGAAGGCTATGACGAGGTAGACGAAGCTTCTCCACGTTCGTACGATGATCGTGCACAGCAAGGCTCTTCCAATAGACTGCTGGGTAATCCATCCAGACCAGAGGCAGAGAGTGTTTCTGTGTATACGCGCTCTGGCAAGCCAATCAGCACCAATCCAGCCGCTTCTTACAATCCTCAGCAGGATATGCGCTCCCGTGCTTCTGCGTATGCATCTCGTCAGGAGCCTTCTGGATACACTCCTTCTTACGAGCATACTGTGAGCCCAAATCTGCCAACGCCTGGTGATATTGGTCTTCGTCCTGTGAGCCGTACAAGCTATTCCGGACAGCTGCCACCATACGTTCTTCGTCCTGTTTCTTATGACGATGTTCAGTCGGTAGTTCGTCGTGTTCGTACTGGTCAGCCAGTTGTCCTTATCTTTAAGAACACCAACATTGAGGTTGCTAAAAGAATTTTGGACTTCAGTTTTGGTCTTTCTTATGGACTTGACGGCGCTGTTGAAGAAGTTGCTGATCGCGTTTTTGCTGTACTTCCTCATGGCATTTCTTTATCTCAGTCTGATCTGGATAAGCTTGCTGATGAGGGCGAGATTACCAGGTAACTGGAGGTTTTTGTGTTTTCGTATTATGTCATAAATGCGCTTTATACTTTGCTGAGGATTTACAGCTTCTGCATTGTGGTATGGTGCCTGTCCTCTTGGATTACCGTTTCTAACGACCAGTTCAATCACGTCCTTGAGGGAATTGGCAAAATTGTTGAGCCATACCTCAGTGTGTTTAGGAACGTAATTCCTCCAATTTCTGGCGTTGACCTCTCACCGATTGTTGCACTTTTTGTGCTTAATCTTGTGGGACGTTTTGCCATTTCGACGCTGGGCTTTATACTAATATAAGAAATTAGTTTGTCTTTGAATACAAACTGAGTAGTTATGATGTGTGGTACGTCTACTCGCAGACTGAAAGGGAACAAAGATGGCAATCACACCAGCAGACATCGAGCAGCAGACATTCTCTCCTGCTGAGACCGGCTACAATCCAGAGGAAGTTGACGCATTTCTTGAGCAGCTCTCTTCTGAGGTTGATGCAATGCTTCAAAAGATCGCTGATCTTAAGGGCCGTCTGACCAGCACTGAGCAGCAGCTTGCTGCAGCGCAGGCACAGGTTGCAAACCTTGAGGAGAATGCAAGCGTTCCTTCTGTTGAGGAGACAAACGCTGCTGCTATTGCTGCATCCGAGCACCAGATTTCTCAGGTCCTCATTGTTGCTCAGCAGAGCGCAGATAAACTTGTTGCAGACGCTCGTGCAAACGCTGAGCGTATCCGCAACGAGGCAGATCAGAAGGCTCGTGAGGTTATCCGTCAGGCTCTTGCAGAGAAGCAGACTGAGCTTGATGAGATTGATCGCCTCAAGCAGTCCCGTGAGGACTTCCGCGCTGAGTACCGTAAGCTCCTCCAGCACTTCCTGGATGACGCAGACTCTGTCTTCCCAGAGACTGTTCTTACCAACAATGCTCCAACTGGTTCCCAGAATGCTGCTCAGCCTGCAGCTCAGCAGACTCAGATTTCTGCACCTGCACCTGCAGCTGGTGACTTCAACGACCTTGACTAAGTCTTAGGTCATTACCTTTCTACTGATAAGCGCTCAGCTCTGCTGGGCGCTTTTTTGTTATCAGTCGTCTTAAGCGGCAGCTTTATAACCCAGAAGTAAGCTCTTTGCGAAATGTTTGCTTTTGTTCTATATGATGCACATCCTTTCTGTTTTCTCGCCCCTGATAGCGAATAGGTACGCCTTGGCTACGCGCAGCTTCTGCATTTGTGCTTGCAGTGAGTTCAGGGAGCCCTTGCCATACGCGTTTTGGCATCCAATGGGCGCGCAAGTCATATCCTCTTTCTGCAGGCCCGCGACCCTCTAGACCAACTCCCTCGTAGAAGCGCCTCCACATGGCTTGCACGTATTTCTCATCAGTCGCAAGGTCTGTTCTAGAGAGCAGTTCTTCCAAAGAGGCATCGTCCAGCTGAATTGTTCCAAAGGTCTTCATTTCTGGTGCATAAAAACTGACTATATGATGAGCTGGATCAACAATAAAAAACCGCTCTGTACTCATTCGTTTGACAAAGTAATTGCAAGTTAGTGGCACTACGTTTGCATTAGGTTGAAATACAGACATAAAAGAGCCATCTGACATGCGAGAAAACCGCACAAATTGCCGCGTATGCTCTCGTTCAGTTTCTACCTGCCTAGCCAGCGCATTAAACTCTGCCACGGTTGGGTCTGCAATATCTTCAAGGGCTCCTACACCATAGGAGAATGCAAGACGAACGTATCGATGCACAATCTCCGGCATAGTATGAGCATCTGAAGCACATGCCAAAACAATGCGACGTGTTATTTCTCTTGTGCCTACTTTCTTCTCTAGCCCAGTAAGAACTCGTTTAGCCAAGGCTACTACGGAGTCATCAGAAGGGTCTGGTCCACAGAGAACATGCTCCCCAAGGCTAGGCTGACAAAAGTTTTCTCTAACAAGACGTACGTGTGCCGGGTTAGCATGTGAGAGATAAGTGAGTCCTACAGCCCCTACAACGCCTTCTAAGCTTGGATTACAGGAGATAACAACCTTCTGAGGCTTGGAGAGTCTTGTAAGCCTCTGAACAAGCGAGACAAGCTCTACGCTCTGATCAGAAGAGCCTGAGTTGAGAGGACTCAATACGGCGTCTTGTTTTGTTGTACGAACTTGCTTTGGCATCAGCAATTACCCTCTGTTTAATCAGTTCTTGGTCAAGTGGAGCTGAGGCATCCCTTACGCCACAGCAGGTGAGAAAGTGATGAGATCGTTTGAGCTGTATTCCCAGCCGTTTAAGATCATCAAAGGTGAGGCGAGACCGTCTTCTTGCAGCAATAATTCTTCGTGCGCCGGTAGGACCAATACCGGGCACTCGTAAAAGTATTTCTAGTGGTGCATCCATAATCTCTACAGGAAATTGATTAAGATGTGCCAGTGCCCATCCAAGCTTTGGATCAATTTCTAAATCAAGCCAAGGTGCTTCTGGAGAAACCAACTCATCAGGAGAAAACGCATAGTAGCGCATAAGCCAATCAGCCTGGTAAAGACGGTGTTCTCTACGCAGGGGAACAGGAGTGTCCAACTCTGGAAGACGATGGTCTTCTATAACAGGAATATAGGCAGAGAAGAATACTCGTTTCAATTCAAATTGTTGATAAAGCGCCTGCGACAAGTGCAATATTTGATTGTCTGATTCTGGAGAAGCTCCAATGATAATTTGCGTTGATTGCCCAGCAGGCGAGAAGGACCTCTTGCCTGAAGACACCCCTGATGAGCGCATAAAGGTATTCTTCAAGCAGTTTGAACGAAGAGCTAAACCTTCTTTTATAATCTGCTTCTGAGTAGGAATAACAATGCCCTTAGATTTTCCAGCAGACTTCACAATGCCCTTTGATGCATTTTTAGCTTCAAGCAATTGCCATTCTTCAGAGACGCGTAGGCGGTGAATGAAAGACATGGGTTTAGTAACCGTTTCTGCGTTTTTGTGAGGACAAAGTTTAGTAAGTGAGGTTGAGCTAGGTAATTCCAGATTGACGGAGAGTCTATCTGCTAAGCGGCCAATAGCATCAATAAGATCTGGATCTGTTCCGGGAATTACTTTTGCATGAACATAGCCGTTAAACAGCAACTCATTCCTAAGGTAGGAGAGGCATTCAATCATGAGTTCTGTGGTGTGGTCTGGCGATCCTATAACACCTGAGGAAAGAAAGAGCCCCTCTATGTAATTTCTTTTATAGAAATCTACGGTAAGCTCTGCTAATTCCTGTGGTGTAAAGGTGGCACGCTTGGTCTGTGCGGACGACCTATTGACGCAGTAAGCGCAGTCATAGCAACAAGCATTAGAAAGCAAAACTTTTAGCAGCGTAATGCAGCGACCATCAGGGGTAAATGAGTGGCAACAGCCGGCCGCTGAGGCCATTCCTACCTTTCCTGCCTGCGGATCTCTATCTACACCAGAAGAAGTGCACGCCGCGTCAAATTTGGCTGCATCTGCAAGTATGGTGAGTTTATCAAGAGTATCCATGGCAGCAACTTTCTACTTGAAAATAGAACGTCTGTTCGTATACTTAGACTATCACGAATGGGGAAGAAGTAAAGAAAAATCTAGAACAAACGTTTGTCATTTTAAAACCGCAGGAAGGATGTGAATGACGTGTGAAGGATGTATACTTTTCCCATCAGCAACTGCGGAAGGAATGGCCATGAGCATACAGAAAAACAGCTCTTCACCATGCCTTTCTCGCCCCGTGAATTTACAAGTTCCCACCTACGCGTTGCGTGCATTAGAAGTTCTTGAAGATGCCGGATTTGAGGCGTGGATTGTAGGCGGCTGGGTACGAGACGCCCTACGCGGCTCATTTGCCCATGACATTGACATCACAACATCGGCAACGTGGCAGCAGAGCAAAGCGGCTTTTGAGGCTGCAGACATTTCTGTGCATGAAACAGGTATTGCATATGGAACCGTTACTGCTGTTGTCGAGAAGCACCCTATTGAGGTCACAACGTATCGCTGTGACGGAGAATATCTTGATGGTCGTCGTCCTGATTCTGTGCAGTTTGTCTCTCGTATAGAGGAAGATCTTGCTCGTAGAGACTTCACTATTAATGCAATGGCATATCACCCAAAGAGGGGATTGCTTGATCTTTATTGCGGTCAAGAAGATTTATCTGCACGTGTAATTCGCACTGTTGGGGAGCCTAAGGTTCGCTTTACAGAGGACGCTCTTCGTATGCTTCGAGCATTGCGGTTTGCATGCAGGCTCTCGTTTTCAATTGAGGAGAAGACACATCAGGCACTTACTGAGTGTGCGCCGCTACTCTCTCAGGTTGCATCTGAGCGCATTGGCTCTGAAGTGGCTCAAATTGTTGAGGCTGGCCATATTGTTCATGCTATCAAGCTAGGATTTCCTGTTCTAGCGGTAGCAATTCCGGAGCTCTTACCGCTACAGAACTTTGATCAAAGAAGTCCGTATCATGCTTATGACGTGCTGGAGCATACTGCTCGGGTATGTTCTGCAACAGAAGCCTTTACTGCAGGTACTGCAACACCTGCGCTTAGGTGGGCGGCGCTTTTACATGATATTTCAAAGCCAGAAATGTTTAGCGTTGACGCAGATGGAAGAGGCCATTTTTATTGCCATCCAGAAAAAGGCGCAATCGTAGCAAAAGCCTTGCTTAAGCGCTTAGCTCTATCACAGCACTTGAGTAATGAAGTTTGCGCTCTTGTGGCATTGCATGACTATGATGTGGATGTTACAACGGCGTCGCTGAGGCATATGATTGCCCTGTTAGCCGAGGTAAGTAAATCGGACGGCATTGCCCTTGCGTATGACCTTTTGACGTTAAAGCAGGCAGATGCTCTGGCAAAGGCAAATCCTTATCGTAGCTATGCGGTAACGCTTGAGGCTATGAGGACCCTTCTCTTACATGAGGCAAAACGGGGAATTGCTCAGCGTCCACAAGAGTTGTGCGTTTCGGGAGCAGAAATTATGGAAGTGCTCTCGCTTCAGCCAGGACCTGCTGTGGGCGTATGTCAACGTAAGCTCTTTGAGCTTTATTTAGCAGGTCAAGTGGAGAATAGAAAAGAAGATCTTCTCGCCATTCTCTCTAAGGGTAATTGGTAAAAATAATAAAGAGTGCCAGATTTAATCAATAAAAAAGTAAGGGCTTTGTATTTTTATAGGTTCGGTAAAACGGTATAGTAGGCATAAAAAATTATCAGAGAGGCGTCATTTTATATGACGGATAGTGTCGTATGGGGGAGTTCATGGGCGAGAAGCGCGATTATATTACGTTAGAAGTCATACATCACAATGCTTATGAACAACAGCCTGCAGAAGAACCTGAAGCTCCAGCGCCTTCCATTTCTCATATTCGTGCTGAAGCTCGTACTAAGAAAAGCGCAGCTACACGTAAGCGTATTATGCACGAGACAACCAAGCTCATGCTTGCTCGTGGAAATACCAACTTCAAAATGAGTGAGATTTCAGATCGTGCTCGTCTTTCAAAGGGCGCGCTATATTACTACTTTTCTGATAGAGAGGCCCTTTTGCAGGCAATCTTTGACGAGAGCGTTGATGAGCTTGCAAAAGATATTGCGCATACCCTTGGTAATAAGCCCGCCTCAAAAGAGACACTTCATGCAATCATCGCTCAACTTGCTGCTCATATTCTGCCTGACTCACCTTTGGTTTTGGCTTTAATTAACAAGCTTGCAAGCTCTGAGCAGGCACTTATTACCAACATTGAAGGACCACTTTCTCGCGTGGTTGTTCTCCTTGCTAACCAGCTTGAGATGGGAAAATTGCAAGGCTTTATTCGCCAGGGTGTTGATTCAAGACTTGCTGCCTGTTCTATTACGGGTGCATTGGTTCTCTCGGCTATTGGTCTGATGGGAGAGCGCCACGGTGCAGAGGGTTCTGACGAACTTGCACAGAATCTGCTAGATATGACACTTGCTGGTATTGGAATAGACGAGTAATCATACGAGTTTTTGCATAATGCCAGTTTAACTATGCAATTTAAAGAGCGCCCTTGTGGTGCTCTTTTTTCAAATTTTCTTGACTGATCCTGCTCAAAAGTGTCTTTGGTGGGTATAGTAAGAGTAGTTGCGCGTAGAAGAACGCAAACATTCTGCATAAGCAGAGAAGCCATGCGTGAAAGGACAGTTCATGGCACACAAAAACTATTTGTTTACCTCAGAAAGTGTTACTGAGGGACATCCAGACAAGGTTTGCGATCAGATTTCTGACGCAATTCTTGATGCAATCCTGGCAAAAGAGGCAGAGCTTGAAGAGCGTGGATACGTTTCTCCAAGTGGTGTTCCAGCTTGCTTGGATAACGTTCGTTGTGCATGCGAGACTTTTGCGACTACAGGAACTATTGTGGTGGCAGGAGAAATTCGCACTCAATCCTACGTTGATGTCCAGGAGATTGTTCGTAACACCCTCAGAAATATTGGCTACGACCGCGCTAAGTATGGTTTTGACTGTGAGACCTGCGGCGTTTTGAGCCTTATCCATGAGCAGAGCCCCGATATTGCTCAGGGCGTTGATGAGTCCTACGACACGCAGGCAGGACGCACCACAGATCCGCTTGATCTTATCGGCGCAGGCGATCAGGGCATGATGTTTGGCTTTGCCTCTGACGAGACCGATGTTCTTATGCCAATGCCAGCTTACCTGGCACAGCGTCTGGCTCAGCGCCTTTCAGAGGTGCGTAAGTCTGGCGAGATTGAGTATTTGCGTCCAGATGGCAAAACTCAGGTTACCGTTCGTTATGAGGACGAGAAACCCGTTGAGGTCACAGCTATTGTTGTTTCCACGCAGCATGCTCCAGAGATTGAAGACATGTCCGTCATCAAACAGGACATGATCGACCACGTTATTGCACCTGTTATGGGTGAGGTCAACATTGCTTGGGATAACGCTGACATTTACGTTAATCCAACTGGCCGCTTTGTTGTTGGTGGACCTATGGGAGACACAGGACTTACCGGTAGAAAGATTATTGTTGATACCTATGGCGGTATGGGACGTCATGGCGGCGGTGCTTTCTCCGGAAAGGATTGCACCAAGGTTGACCGTTCAGCAGCATATGCAGCGCGCTGGGTTGCCAAAAACGTCGTAGCAGCAGGCCTTGCAAAGAAGTGCGAAGCTCAGCTTGCCTACGCCATTGGTGTTTCTCATCCACTGTCTATCATGGTTGATACTTTTGGCACTGGCATTGTTGACGATGCTGTTATTGAGCAGGCTATCGAGAAGGTCTTTGATCTTCGTCCTGGTGCCATTATCAGAGACCTTAAGCTGCGCCGTCCTATCTTCTCTAAGACAGCAGCATACGGACACTTTGGCCGCAAAGACCCAGACTTCACATGGGAAGCAACTGATCGTGTTCAGGAGCTTAAGGACGCAGTTTCTGCAATTCAGGCATAACGTTCTTACAAGGTAATCTTGTACAACCTCATAGAACCTTCTTCCAGCACCACCTCGAAACCTGGGGTGGTGTCTGTTATTTGCGTGATACCTCTGAAGGTTCCAGGTTTGTAGGTACTGGTAACAGCGTTGGAGTAATCAACAACGTTGTTCAGAATAAGGACGTATTGTACGTTAAGGTCGCGTACCGTCTGAAGCACCTCAGGGTCGCTCGCAATGCGATTAAGGCGTTTACGAAGAATTGCACTTGCAGGACGTTCTGAAGCGTCATAGCCGTTAGGGAAGCGCCAGAGCACATGTAAGTCGTTAGTGCCATACGCCCAGAGACTGCCATCTTGAGGTAGGTTTGCAATAACAGCACCTGCAGGAACGGTAAGCTCCACGCGACGTAAAAACTCCAATTCTTCCGATGTCAAAATGTAGTGATCACCATAGGCCTTCTCGGAAGCCTGTTTAAAGGCAGTAGCGGCAGGAATTGGCTCTTCCGATTTAAGGTTTGGCATAGGAATCACATAGTTGAGTACAACTACACATGCAATGACCGCTCCCACAATCAGAGGTTTAGCCCAAACAGTACAAAAGACGCAGGTTTGAGCTTTGGTCTGAGCCTGAGAAGCTTTTTCTCTCCAGGAGGCAAACATTTCCAGCGCAGCTTCGGCAAGAGTTGCTAGGCCAAGTGCTGCCAGCGGAATTGCCATAATGACGCAGCTTGCCGCAATGCGGAACGGATCGGTATACCAAAATCCCGAGAGATATCCCTTCAGAGGAACGTCAAACGTAATAATAAAAATGCAGAGTACAGACAGGTACATAAAGGCAGATACCATCCATCGAGCCTGCTTGTGCTTAAACGTCCATACAGCGCCTACAAGCACGCAGATTGAAAGTATCGGTTGTGGAGAAACAAGCTCTCCACCTGCGTACGACTGTCCAATAAAGTCCATGCCAAGGGCGTGCAAAATAGCATCTTGCAGGCTAGAGTAGGCGCTCCACCAGAAATTGAGAGCCACGCCTCGAACAATCAAAACGTAGTAGAAAACAGACCAAATAACCAGCGCAAAGATAAAGAATGCGTATGCCAGCGTGACAGGCTTGATTTGTTTTCCAAAGAGAATAACTCTGCGTTTTGATTCTCCAATGCGTGCAAAACTCCAAGGTAAAAGCACAACAATTGACGAGAAAATCGTGGAAGGATGCAATATAAAGAGGGTAATCAAGCCAAGAACAAATATGACAATAAGCCAGATGAGGTCGTGTTTTGGTGTTTTTGAGCGAGTCATCTGCATAAAAATCCACCAAATAGAAGGCATTACACAGAAAGCTACGGTGTTAGGAAAGATTGGTCCGTAGATGAGAAGCGACCAAGGGAAAACAAAAAATGCTAGGCAAACAAAAGCTCCACTGATAAGCGCAATGCGATGTTTAGGAAGAACTTTTGCAATAAGTGAGCAGATTGAGAGCGGAAAGATAATTGCTGCACTGACAAAGTTGAGTGCATTTCCTGCAATAGGAACGGTTGTAGAAACAAGCTGCGTTGTTAGTGCAACAATGATGTTCCAGCCTGAAGGATAAAATCCCGAAGTCCCCGGCTCCCAAGGTGTAATTGAAGCTTCTACGGTGCTGTAGAAGTCATAGTGAATTGATGAGTACTTTTGAGACTCAATCATTGCCTGCGTGACATCTAAGTGATGCACAATGTCCCAACCCTGAACAAAGGAGCTGGCAGAGGGCAGGGTTGGTAAGAAGAGAAACCCTACGGTAAGAAGACCAATTGCAACGTACAGAAGGGGCATCCAGAAGGGGAGTTCTTCGCAGATAAATGCTGGTACAGGGCTAGTTAATTGCTTGCCAGTGAGTGTTTCTTTGGATTTGACGGGTTTCTCGCCCCTGAGGTCTTCTTTGTGTTTGGGAGCAACATAATAAACGTAGCCATTGACTAGAACTGCGATAAGCAGCGGAACAAGAACCATTACAGCCAAGGGGATGGGGATGTTCAGTGCGCTAAAGATTTCTCCCTCAATAAAATAGAGTGCGCAGCTGACCAAAGGAGCACTAACAAGTGCCCAGGGCTTTGGCATGCCGGACGCATGCAACAAAATGACGCCCGGCACGTAGAGCAGGGCAATAATGACAACTACACTTTGGAAGAACTCAAGCCACATCCTGATCCAATCAAGGTGTTAGTAAAAATTCTTATACTTCTTGGTCACACGACTGGGCGTGACAGTTATTTCAAACAGACTGGTTTATTTTACGATAGAAGCAAAAGTGGTGTTGAGATAAACAAAAAGGACTTCCGAAGAAGTCCTTGAACATTTGGTAGCCCGTACCAGATTCGAACTGGTGATCTCCGCCTTGAGAGGGCGGCGTCCTGAACCGCTAGACGAACGGGCCATGTATGACTGGGAGGACATGGCTGGGATAGAGAGAGTCGAACTCCCGTTGACGGAACCAGAATCCGCTGTCCTACCACTAGACGATATCCCAAGATGTCATCCGTGCGCATCAGCGCGAGAAATAACTATAAAGGAGACTCGTCAGAGATGCAAGCAATAATTTCAAGAAATTCTGTTTGCAGCAAAAAATATTATACAAAACGCATCTCTAAGCGCAAGGAACGTCTCTCGTATTTGAGCTGAGCATGCGTTCTGCATCAATAAGCGCCTGGTCAAGAGGGGCACAGCCGGTGCAACTTGCGCATGCGGTAGGAGCGCTTGGAGTTGCGGCAAGACCACCTTTAGCTGTTTCTCTGAGAGAAACAGGAAGCGCGGCGCCAACTTCTGCCATAGCGTGTGCAACCTCATCAAACGGAATTGGGTTTCCAACACCTGCAAGAGCAAGCTGAGAAGAGCTTACGGCGGCGGCTACACCAATAGCGTTTCTATCTTGGCAAGGATACTCGACTAGTCCTCTGACAGGGTCACAGACTAGTCCAAGAAGGTTAGAGATGGCAATAGAAGCAGCGTCCAAGCACTGTTGAGGAGTACCACCCAAGAGCTCGGTCAGTGCAGATGCGCTCATGGCAGCAGCAGATCCAACCTCTGCCTGGCAGCCGCCCTCAGCGCCAGAAACACTTGCGTTGGTGGTTAGGATGGCTCCAATAGCGCTTGCATTCCAAAGCGCAGAAATAACTTGCTCGTCGGTGGCACCAATCTCTTCTGCTACCGAGATAAGCGATCCTGGTACAACGCCAGAAGCTCCTGCAGTAGGAGCGGCTACGATAACACCCATGGTTGCTGAGCGCTCAAGCACGGCCATAGCGTAGGCAACGGCTCGTGTTTGCGTGGCGCCCATAAGCGCACTTGAGATTGCAGCTGGGGTGTTAGCTACGGTTTTGGCCTGGCCGTTGAGCAGACCACCAATGGACTGACGAGGCGTTTTGATAGTGTCGTGAACCTCATCGCGCATAATCTCAAGAACGTGAGCCATCTCAGCGTCTACGTCTGCATCTGGCCGCAGGTCCTTCTCGCGCTGGCGCATAATCTGGCCAATAGAGGCTCCCGTCTTGGAGCACCTGGCGAGAAGATCTGCGCCGTTGTCAAAGGCTCCTGAAAGCACGTCGTTTGTGACCTGTGGAGCTGCTCCTGGAATGGAAACCTGAGCGGCATACGAAACGTGAGGTGCCAGCTGGAAGAGGTCGAGGACTTTCTGCTCAATAGGCTCGTCAATCTCAAAGACAGTGTGGGCAAAGCCGCCACGCTCTGAGCGGAAGGTACGCATAGTTGCAACATTGATGTTTTGCGTGGCCAAAATAGTAGTGAGAGCTGCTAGAACACCGGGTTTATCGCGATGTGAAACAAAAATGGTGGGCATATCACCAGACATGCGAATGCGTACGCCATTGACGCCAGAGATGCGAATACGGCCGCCACCTACGGACTCGCCCATAACAGAAACATGAACGTTATCTGCACCGTAGAGGTGAATTTCTACGGTGTTTGGGTGCAGAGTCTCGTCGTCGCCCTTCTCAATAACGCTGTAGTTAAGATGGGCTTCTTCTGCTAGGGTAAGTGCTTCACGGACGCGCGTATCGTCTGGAGCAAGACCTAAGATTCCTGCAATCAGAGCATAATCAGTGCCGTGACCAAGGTGGGTATGAGAGAAGGAGTTGTAGAGCCAAAACTCAACGCGCTCCAGCTGCTTTGGTGCAAGCGAGCGTGCAACCAGAGCAATGCGCAAGGCTCCTGCTGTGTGCGAGGAAGAAGGACCCACCATAATGGGGCCAAGGACCTCAAACGCAGACATAGAAATCATAGTTACTCCAAAACTAAACAAACGATAACGATAAAAGAGCTGCAAAACCATCTGTTTTACAGCTCTTGTGTGGTTTTACTTTTGATACCCACTTACGCTTGGAAGAATACGCGGCAGGCACGCATTCACGCGTTATTTGCAAAGCTCCAGAGCGCGATCAAGGCGAGCAAGGCAAACCTCACGACCAAGAAGCTCCATAGACTCTCCAAGAGGAGGGGAGACCATGTTGCCGCACTCAGCAACGCGAATGGACTGGAAGACAATGCGTTTCTTAAGGTCAAGCTGCTCTGGAAGCACCTCAAGGGCAGCGTCAATTGCCGCAGCCTTCCACTCGCCCTCAGAAACGCCCTCAAGAGCGGTCTTTGCAGCCGCAAGGACGGTAGCACTCTGAGCAGCGTCTTTGGTAAGACCCTTCTCAACGCTCTTTTGATCAAGGGTGACGTTTGCGCCTTCATACAGGAAGCGAGACTTCTCAATGACGTCTGGGCTTACTGTGGTACGAGGACGAAGAATCTCGGAGAGCAGGTCATACCAGCCTGGACGAGTTGCGTAAATCTCATCTGCGTCAGTTGCATTGCCCTGAACAGGCTCTAGACCTGCGCCCACAAGCTCTGGAATTAGAACAGTCTTTGAAAAGGTCTGGTTGTCCATAGTGGCAAGATACGTTGCATTAATCCAGTTCAGACGCTCTGGATCGGACTTAGCAGGGTTCTTGGAAACGTGGTCCAGAGAGAACTGAGATGCCAAAACGTCACGAGGAATAATGGTTGTCTCGCCATCAAGTGACCAGCCGAGAAGAGCCAGGTAGTTGACAAAGGCATCTGCAAGATAGCCCTGGTCACGATACTCCTCAACAGAGGTTGCTCCATGACGCTTGGAGAGCTTCTTGCCGTCAGGGCCCAAAATCATGGAGATGTGTGCGAAGGTTGGAACGGGTGCGCCCAGAGCCTCGTACACCATAATCTGACGAGGAGTGTTAGACAGGTGGTCATCGCCACGAATGATGTGAGTAATGCCCATGCCAGCGTCATCAACAACGGTGGCAAAGTTATAAGTTGGGGTGCCGTCAGAACGGAAGATGATAAAGTCATCAAGCTCGCGAGCATTAAAGGTTACGTCACCGTGAACAGCGTCATGGACAATGACATCGCCGCGGTCCAGAGGAACCTTGATGCGGATGGTATAAGGCTCGCCAGCATCAATTCTGCGCTGTGCCTCGGCAGGATCAATGTTTCTGCAGGTACGCTGATAGCCCTGGAAGGGGTCGTGGCGCTCTTCTGCGGCCTTCTTGTCTTCAGCAAGCTTCTCTGGCGTGCAGAAGCAAGGGTATGCCTTGCCCTCTGCCAGCAGTTTATTTGCTGCCTTACGATACAAATCAAGACGCTCGGTCTGGCTATAAGGACCGCAATCGCCGCCCTTATCTGGACCCTCGTCCCAATCAAGACCAAGCCACTTCATGGCGCGCAGAATGATCTGAGTGTTCTCCTCAGTTGAGCGCGTAGGATCTGTGTCATCAATACGAAGAATAAACTTGCCACCATTTGCGCGAGCAAAAGCCCAGTTATAGATAGCAGTACGCGCACCTCCGATGTGCAACTTACCTGTTGGGGATGGCGCAAAACGTACTCTTACCTGCTTCTCTGACAAAACTCCTCCTTGGCAGTTATTTTCTAGCGAGAAAATCTAGTTTATGCACTCTTTAGTATAACGCTTGAACACAGGTAACCGACAACGTTGCCTAGTCTTCAAACATATTGTGGTCTGCAAACTCTGCTTGCACGGTACGGATCATAAGGTCTACGTCTTCAAGTCCCAAGTGACGTTCCTTCTCGTCCGCCGCAAGGGTATGCCTACGACGTGCCCAGTTCTCAAGTGCGGCAGGAGAAGACTCACGGGGAAGAGACCTAATTTCTGGGTCCAAGCGACGGCAGATGTCGCGGGAGTCAATAACAATAATCTTGCCCGCTTTTCTAGCCTCTGCGTAACCATCAATGTTGAACATGAACCATGAATCCTCAAAGGCAGCGTTATGTGCCATAAAAGGAATTTTTTTCATAGTTGCCAGTAGGGCCTCTTGGGCTTTTTTATCGTCTCTAAATGATTTCTTGCCTTCAACATCTTTCCAGGTAATCTGGTGAATATCGGCAAGTGGGACACCTTTTTCTTTGTACATCTCTGGAATGCCAAAGTAGGCAGTGTGAGGCTCTACGGCAACGGTGTTGCGACCAAGATTCCAGAACTCAAAGCCCACGTTAACAATGTAGCCCAGCTCAGGGAAGCGCGACGTAGTCTCAATATCAATGCCCAGCACCGTGCCAGAAACGCTCTTCTCGACATACGCAATTTGCAAGTCGTTAAGAAGCGGACCTGCGGTTTTAAAGACAGCCTTAGGACGACGACGCTGCATCTTTGCAACAGCAGCCGCAAGATCGTCGTTTGAAAGACCGCGAGAAAGGCCAACGCCTCGATGGTTTCTGAGCCTCTCCACACCGTAGGTATCGCAGAGTGAGCGTGTTCTATCCGCAAGCTGCTGAATGACAGAAAACTCTACCGGCTCTTGGCCAAGTGGCGCTTCCTTCCAGGCATCAAGCAGCGTTTTAATGGCATCACAGTTTTTGTTGACCTCGCCGATGATGGACTGATCATCAACAAGAAGGCCAGGTATGACAAACGCATTAGCGTGCTCAATAGCTTGATTGATATCCATACACTCTCGCTTTGGTGGGTGAGAATTAGTTCAACATATAAGTATCTACCCTGAAGCGCGTATTCTTTGCGTCATTTTCTAGAAAGTGCGCGCCTCACTAAAAATGCGTGCTAGGCTGTTGAGTGCAACACAGTTCTATGAAAGGTTTTACGCATGTCTGATTTGAATGAGTCACTTGCTCTTTCTGAGGAGCTCCTTGCTTTTATTAAGCAGAGCCCTTCTATGTTTCATACCACACAAACCATCAAAGAGTACCTGCTAGAGAGCGGTTTTACCTATCTATCCGAAGGATCTTCTTGGGATGTTCAGCCAGGCGGCTTTTACTTTACCACGCGCAACAATTCTTCAATTGTTGCCTGGAAAGTTGGCGAGAAGTACCGTGAGTCCCAAACCTCAAACGCTGATGCTCCTTATCATTTCCAGCTTGCTGTTGCCCATGGCGATTCTCCAACCTACAAGGTAAAAGCTCAGCCAGAGCTTACCGGTGAGGGCAACTCGCTACGTCTGAACACCGAGGCATACGGCGGCATGCTTGATCACACGTGGTTTGACCGTCCTTTGGGTATTGCCGGTCGTGTGCTGGTCAAGGTAGGAAACAAGGTAGAGTCCAGGCTGGTCAACATCGAAGACGACGTTGTTATGATTCCAAGCTTGGCTATTCATCTTGAGCACAAAAATGGTCTCTCGCCAGAGTTCAATCGCGCTAAAGATCTGATGCCACTCTTTAGTGCTGGAGAGCTTAATCCCGGCGCCTTTAACGCCCTGGTAGCTGATGCAGCAGGCGTGTCTCAAGAGGACATTCTTTCTCGCGATTTGTTCTTAGTTGATCACACGGGCGGCCGTATTTGGGGTGCTAAGAAGGAGTTTGTTTCCGCTGGTCACCTGGATGACCTTCAGTGCGCCTTTGTAGCACTTAAGGCTTTCCTTGCGTCTTCAAATGAGCAGGACATTTCTGTGTATACCTGCTTTGATAATGAAGAAGTTGGTTCAAATACCAAGCAGGGCGCAAAGTCTACGTTCCTTAAAGACACGCTGCAGCGCGTTAACGCCACGCTTGGCTTTACGCAAGAAGATTACTACCGTGCGCTCTCGGCGTCTTTGCTGGTAAGCTGCGACAATGCTCATGCGGTGCACCCCAATTATCCCGAGAAGCACGATGCGGTCAACAAGCCGTATCTCAACGGCGGCATGGTTATCAAAGAAGCAGCACGTCAGTCGTACTGCACCGATGCGTTTAGTCGCGCCATTGTCGAGGCAATTTGGAAGCAGCAAAACGTTCCTTACCAGGTCTTTGCTAACAGAAGTGACATGCCAGGTGGATCAACGCTGGGCAACCTCTCCAACATTCAGGCCAGTATGCACGCCGTTGACGTGGGCCTGCCACAGCTTGCTATGCACTCCGTGTACGAGACCGCGGGCACCAAAGACACGCTTTTAGGGTACCAGGCGCTCAAGGCGTTCTATGACACCTGCGTCTGCATCACCGATGCCGATTCGTTTGAGTTGAGGTAGTACCTGGCGAGAAACCCCGTGTACTAGCTATACTTACGTACGTCGCATACAACACATTACTTGAAGGAGCTCCATGTCAGAAAAACAGCTTACTGCTCATGATATGGAGCTCCTAACTTGTGCAGGTATTTATGTTGAACCTCAGGCACTGAATGGCCCTGCGTTGGTATTTCCTATTTCAGATGGTGAGGGTGGAGAAATACGTGTGTTGTGGCAGGGCGGCGCCTATGAAAGTGCAACGTACACAGATTCAAGAAAGAACCAGCTGGTATTTCCTTATCTTGAGCTGTACGACTTGCTGTTTGAAGCTGCGTGTCCCGTGCATTCAGTTTTGATGCTGGGTGCCGGCGGCTGTTCGTATCCTCGTTATTTAGTAGCTCATTATCCAGAGGTTTCTTGTGACGCACTGGAGATTGACCCTAAAATTGCAGCTCTAGCTCATAGCTACTTCTTTGTGGATGAAGCTATTAGAGAGAGCAAAGGTAGACTTCGGGTACAAGTAGCTAATGGCGTTGAATATATAAAGAACCTAGCTATCTCTGATAACAAACGCTATGACGCTATCTTAAATGATTGCTTTAGCGGAGAAGTTCCACCTGCGGCTATGATGACCAGTGAGTGGATGAGTCTGGTGGCACACTGCCTTACTTCTGGCGGAAGATATCTTACAAATGTAGTTTCTGCGCAGGTAGGAGAGGACGCACATCAACTTGAAGTACTCATGGATGTTGCGCACACTGTGTTTGAACAGGTAGAGGTTGTACCTTTGGATCCAGAAGCAGACCCAAGAGAGTCAGATAACCTTATGCTCGTTTGTCAGCGCGCTTAAGTGCGGTGAGCGCAAGCTTTTGGCTATTTATTAGTTAAAAGTTTTTGCGATGTCAATGAATTAACATCGATGAAGAAATTAAAAAATGAAGTGTAAAATAG
Organism: uncultured Atopobium sp.; assembly: GCA_938023105.1. Lineage (GTDB taxonomy): Bacteria > Actinomycetota > Coriobacteriia > Coriobacteriales > Atopobiaceae > Lancefieldella. The sequence continues at coordinate 6,955 of CALHDX010000008.1, read as the reverse complement.
AAGCTGCTGATTTTAGTTTTTGAATGATTCTCGTTTGGACACAACATAAATCGAATTCTTTAGTCTAGTTCAGTGCACTTGATTGGAGATATGAATATATGAAAGAATCGTTTTTATCAATAAAAGAAATCTTTCATATTGGTAATGGAAAAATCAATGCGCTAGTTTTTCTCGCCGTTTTAGCGGTTCTATCATCATTTCTTGAGATTTATTCGATTCAATATATGCAGTCACTTTCAGAAGTTTTTAGCACGTCGGTTACGAATAATCTTTTTCAAATTGGTTTTATCTGCGCTAAGTTTTTGATGTTAATTGTGTTTTCAACAATAGTTAGAAATTACTTTTGCTTTAGAGTCTCTATTTTTTCAAATGACATCATTAAAAATGTAAGAGAAAAAGCGTATTCAAAACTTATTGATATGGAATATGAATTAGCGATAATGCATGACAATGCGTTTTATATTAATTTGATAGACAATAACGTAAATAGATTAAGCTTAATCTTTTCAACAAGTTTTTTTACTTTGTGTTCAGATATATTCGATACAGTGTGGATTTGCTTTTTTATGACACAAATAAATATCACTTCGTTATTTATTTTAATAATCGGCATATTACCATTAGTTTTAATCGGCAATATATCGGCATCTGAGCAAAAAAAGTTTGCAGAAAATACAATCAAATTCAATGAGGATTTGATTGAAAAGATTAATGAAATTAATGATAACTTTTCGTATATTAAAATATTTAAAGGTAAGGAGAGGGAAGCCGATCGTTTTAACCGTATAAATACTGATATTTTAGAGAACGATAATTTATCGAGTGCGGCACTTAGTATCTTCTTTGTTATAGAGAAAAGCGTTCGATATTTATTTGTTGCGATTTCATTATTCTTTTTATGTAAAGACGTGTTAATGCAGAATGGAAATTGGATGATTCTTATTCTTGAATTCTCATTGCTAGTGCAACAACAAAAGATAAGGTAGTGACCCATGGGTCTACAATGGCGCTTACGACAACGTTCATTGAAAGGAATCCCATGGGTCACTATAGCCATCTTAGCATTGAAGAGCGCGAAGACATTATGGTCTGGTGGAGAAATCATGAAAGTATAAGCCAGATTGCCCGTAAGCTCGGACGAAACAAATCAAGCATTTCGCGAGAGATTAAAAGAAACGGTTGGACAATCATTGGAGTGGCGCATCTTTGCTATAGGGCCTCGACTGCCCAGAGAAAAGCCGATGTTCGACGACAGGCTTGCAAGAAACGGACACTACTCGATGATCCAAGCCTTCGTGCACGTATTGTCTTTCTTATCTGTAGTCGCCACTTCTCACCTGAGCAGATTGCAGGCAGACTACACTTAGAACTTTCATATTCTCCTGTCAGCTGTAGCACTATATATAGAGCCATACACTCAGGAAAACTAGACTGTGAACTTCCAGGTGTACAGTCTGTACGTAGAAGGCTTAGACACCGAGGTAAACGACGGCATATAAAACAGTTTATAGAGCGCAGAGGCAAAATACGGATAACTCATGAACTTGTCGAAAGACCAAAAGAGGTTTCAGATCGCCAACGTATTGGAGACTGGGAAGGAGATACTGTCATCGGTAAGGCCAAAGGGCCACGCCTGGTCACACAAGTTGACCGTATGAGCGGCTACCTTGTTGGTGGCAAAGCTGCATCAGGGTCTAGTGCCGATGTTAATGTAGCTATACAGCAAGCTTTGAGAGGTGAGGTAGTAAAAACCATAACGCTTGATCGTGGATCTGAGTTTGCTCGAGCAGCAGAACTTCAAGAAACTATTGGAGTAAGTATCTACTTCTGTCTTCCACATCATCCCTGGCAAAGAGGCACCAATGAAAATACTAACGGTCTCATCAGAGAGTATTTTCCAAAAGGCACAGACCTCTCATCGATTAGCGATAGAGAGATTGAGGCAGTATATAATGAACTCAACCTAAGGCCACGTAAGCGTCTGGGTTGGAAGTGCCCTTGGGAAGTCTACCATCACCAAACGTTGCACTTGCTTTGACAATTCAAGGTAAGAATTTAGATTCTGCAAATAATTTATGATTTAGCGTATGCAAGCATGTAATGAGGGTATAGTATGCCGTAGTTAACAAATTGAGGAGTATCTGTATGAGTCCTATTGATATTTTGGTTGTCCTTATTGTCATTGCTCTTGTTGCTCTTTGTGTCCGCTCTCAACTTAAGAGCGCAAAAGAGGGTTCTTGTTCTGGCTGTTCTTCATCCAGCAGCTGTGGCACTCATCACGGTGGAGACGGTCACTGTGGTGTTGCTCAGAAAATGATTTCTGACGTCGATAAGGCTTTTGACGCTCAATAGGTCAATTGTCACAATTTCATTAACAATTTTTACTATTCGCCCGGTTTCAGGGAAGTGGAAACATAGCCGTAACAAGAATGTGTCATGGTAGTTACGATTCCAGTTTTCTGACCCGGGAGGACCGTATGAGTACGGATAAGAAAATTGACTATATTCTTCGCACGGTAGAGGAACGAGACGTTCGCTACTTGCGTCTTTGTTTTACCGATGTACTCGGCGGATTAAAGGCTCTCTCCATTTCCCCCGAGGAGCTAGAAGAGGCTTTTGTTGAGGGCATTGGTTTTGACGGCTCCAACGTTGACGGCTTTGCTTCCCAGGAGCAGTCCGATCTTCTCGCGTTCCCCGATGCAGATACGTTCCAGATTCTTCCATGGAAGACAGATGATGGTGTAGTTGCAAACGTATTCTGCGATATTCAAACTCCTCGACGTGAGGCTTTTACAGGCGATCCACGCCTTGTACTGAGAAATGCTTTTATCAAGGCAGAAGACCTTGGCTATGTCGCAAATGTTGGCCCTAAGCTTGAGTATTTTTATTTTGTGAGCGGGACTGAGCCAAAGCCTATTGATCAGGCTGGATACCTTGATTTGAATTCTGCTGATCTCAGCCATAGTCTTCGATACTCCACGTCTCGTGCACTTGAGAATCTTTCTATTCCTGTTCAGTATTCTTTCCATGCAGCTGGCCCTGCTCAAAACGGCGTTGAGCTCCGTTATGCAGAAGCACTAACTTGCGCGGATAACATTGTTACTGCTCGTCTGGTTATCAGGCATATTGCAACACTTCACGGCGTATTTGCATCGTTTATGCCAAAGCCTCTTCAGGGAGTTCCTGGCTCAGCCATGCTTTTGAATCAGTCGCTTCTTGACCACGATGGCGAGTCTCTGTTCTGGGCTCCAAAGACTGAGAGCGAGGCCCACCTTTCTGAGCTTGCTCAACACTACATTGCAGGTCTTATTAAGTACGCTCCCGAGTACATGCTTATTACTAACCCAACGGTTAATTCCTATAAGCGCTTTGATCGTGATGCTATCCCAGCATATGCAACCTGGGGTCGTAAAAACCGTTCTGCTATGGTTCGTATTCCTACGCATAAGCCAGGAAAGCATGTTGCCACCCGTGCTGAGCTGCGTATTCCTGATCCAACTGCAAACCCTTATTTGGCAAATGCTGTAACGCTTATGGCTGGCCTCAAGGGTATTGAAGAGGGTCTCTCTCTTCCTGAAGAGTTTGTGGGCGGAAATCCTGCTGATTATGGCGAGAAACTCCCCACAAATCTTGGGGAGGCACTTGAGCGCTTCAAGCAGTCTGAGCTTCTCAAAGACGCTCTTGGTGAGCATATCTTCTCGTATCTGTGTGAGCGCAAAGCAGAGGAGTGGCGTGAGTTCTGCCTTACCGTCACTGACTGGGATACCCAGAAATACTACGCTGGTTGCTAAGCAACTATTCTGCTTGCGTTTATAGGTACCTTTGAACCCTGTTCTGATTTTTTCAGAGCAGGGTTTTTTGACGAGAAACCCTTGTTTCACGCAAAGAATGTAGCCTTCTTATTCGAATTGTTACCGTTTTATGAACTGAAAAAATTACTTTTACCTGGTCTTTATTGGATAGAATGACTAAATAGTAGTCATTTATGCAAAGAAGTTGTTCTTCTCGTCATTTTTATGCAATAAAAACGAGAAATATGATGAAAATTATAAGTAGATTTTTCATATTTGCTTCCTATAATTCATTCCAATGAATTTCAGCTCAGATTTATTCAGGAAGAGGCAAATATGAAATCGTCAATGGTTACTACCGTAAAAAAGAATGTCCTAAAGGGCGTAGCTGCTGTTTTTATGGTATGTGCACTTGTTGGTCTTATGGCTTGCTCGTCATCTAAGCAAGAAAATGCGCAACAGGGTACTACTTCATCCTCTGATTCAAGCTATACGCTGGTAACTAAGGGTCATCTGACCGTTGTAGCAGAGCTTGGTTTCCAGCCTTTTGAGTACTTTGAAGGTAACTCAACCACTCCTGTTGGTTTTGACGTTGATCTTATTACCGAGATTGCAAAAAGACTCAATCTTGAGGTTACGTACCTGCCAAACCAGAAGTTTGACACCCTTGTTCCAACTATTAAGCAGGGTGGCAAAGCAGACGTTGCTATCGCAGGTATTACTATCACTGACGATCGCTCACAGGAGGTAGACTTCACTACTTCTTACCTCGACTCCAATCAGTCCCTGGTTGTTAAGTCTGGCAGCACCGAGACTGAGCAGACACTCAATGATGCCTCTAAGAAGGTTGTTGTTCAGACAGGTACTTCCGGCGAGGATTGGGCCAAGGAGAACCTTCCAAAGGCAACTATTGTTTCTGTAGACGATGTTGCTGCAGCAATGGCAGGAGTTCAGACTGGTCTGTACGACGCTATGGTTATTGACCTGCCTGTTGCTTCCAATCTGATTAGCACTTCATATTCTGATCTGACTATTGCAAAAGAGATTCCAACAGGTGAGCAGTACGGCATTGCTGTTTCCAAAGACAATCCTGCGCTGACCGAGGCAATCAACAAGGTTCTTGCAGATATGGAAAAAGATGGCACTATGGCCTCTCTCAAGTCCAAGTGGTTTGGTTCTAACATCTAGTTTTACCAGCTCAGCAAAAGTGCTTGAAGTCAGATTTGGCTTCAAGCACTCACTGTTTTCATCAGGATTTATCGCAACTAAGCTCTAAAGGAGTATCACGTGATTGCACTTTTGCACAAAACTATGTCAGGACAGCAACTGTCCTTGTGCATGTCATCTGCGAGTTTCAAAGCTGAATCTGTGCCTCAGAGTACGGCTTATATTTCAGCTAAGTCAAAGCTCTCAGATAATCGTCCGTACTCCTCGCTGCTTGTAGTTCTTCTCGTCACGCTTCTTTTGAGCGGACTGTTCTTTATGTCTCTGAGCGCGTTTTCTGTTCAGAGTGCGTTTGCTCTCACCACAAATAAGGCAACAACTAAGTCAAATCAGACAGAAGGCAATGGCGTTATCGGTGGCAAAGAGACTCGTTTGACCTGGGAGGGAACAGTTGAGGACGAGCAGGTCTCTCAGCTTACTTTGCAGCTTCCTGAGGGCTCCAATCTGCAGAGCGCAACCACTAAGGTGACCGTTCTTTCAGGTCTTACGCGCGAGAAGATCGAGGCAATTGCAAGCGTCCAGGGAACGCAGGTTGTGATTTCTTTTGCAACGCCGGTGGATGCTCAAAAGCTGATTCGTGTAGAGATTTCCGGCATAAAGTTTCCTGCTGACGGCGGTTCGTACACTGTTGAGGGAACATATACCACTGAGCAGGGAACTCAAAAGCTTGCTTCTTCTCCTGAAATCACCATTATTCCTAACACACCTGTTCAGGCTCTGGTGAATTGGCTTGATGCTCAGCCTTGGGTTGAAGCGTGGAATTCCAACCACTTTTTGGGGATGTTCTTAAAGCCTCAACTGATTGTCTCTTCAGTGGTGATGCTTTTTCCTGGATGGCTGGTTTGTCTTGCAATTGTAATTTGCGCTTATCCTGTAGCTATTGTGCTGGGAATGGGCTTTGCGCTGCTGAAGATTTCCAAGAATCCGTTCCTGCGTGCACTTGCGGTGGTATATATCAATTTGTTGCGTGGAACCCCATTTTTCCTGCAGATTTATATTCTGTTCTTTGGTCTTCCTATGCTGAATATCAATTTGGACACTAATCTGCTCGGCTTTATTGTGGTTGCCATTAATTCTTCTGCGTATCTTTCAGAGATCTTCCGTGCGGGCATTCAGTCGATTCCACAGGGTCAGTATGAGGCAGCAAGTTCTCTTGGTATGAATCGTTTCCAGACCATGACGTTTATTATCATTCCCCAAACTATCCGCCGAGTAATCCCACCTCTTACCAGCGACTTTATTACGTCCTATAAAGATACTTCGCTGCTTTCTTCTGTAGGTGTTATGGAGCTAATGATGTTTGCTAAAAACCTCACCACCTCAACGGGAAACATGACGCCCTACATGACAGCGGCTCTGTTCTATTTGGCAATTACGCTGCCACTTATTAAGGTAGTTGGCAGTATCGAGAAACGCATGGAGCAGTCAGAAACTGGTAAAACAGCAAGTTCTGCAGATAGTAAGACTCAAGCTCTTTCCAAGGAGGAAAACTAATGTCTTTCTTTTCTTTCAAAAAGAAGTCGAACACAGAACAACCTGCCTTGGATGCTGAAGTTGCTGCACAAGAGGCATTTGAGCGCGATAAGCCGCTTACTAACCATGCTTTCGAGTCAGGTGAACATCCAATTGTTCGTATTGAGCACCTCAATAAGTCGTTTGGATCAACGCATGTCTTAAATGACGTTAACCTGACTGTTTGGCCAGGTGAGGTTGTGGTTGTGCTTGGTCCTTCTGGCTCTGGTAAATCCACTATGCTCCGTTGCATCAATCTGCTGGAGACTCCTTCTGCAGGCCATATTCTTATTGAGGACCAAGAGATTACAAGTACCAACGAAGCTGAGGTCAACGCTCTTCGTAGAGATGTCGGAATGGTCTTTCAGCAGTTCAATCTGTTTGGTCATTTAACCGTCAAAGAGAACGTAATGATTGGTCAGATTAAG
>CALHDX010000007.1:0-1993 GCA_938023105.1 uncultured Atopobium sp. | reverse complement strand
ACCAAAATGCCATTTGAAGCGCCCAGACCAGTGCCCACCATAATGGCGGTAGGAGTAGCCAAGCCAAGTGCGCAAGGGCACGAAATAACCAGAACAGCAACAGCGTGCGAGAGAGCAACCGCAAAGTCACCAGGTGCCACAAAGACAAACCATGCCGCAAACGTGACCAGCGCAATTCCAATGACAACGGGGACAAAAACGCCAGCAATGCTGTCAGCAAGACGCTCGATAGGTGCTTTGGAGCTTGTTGCCTCGTCAACCAGGCGGATAATGCCTGCAAGTGTAGTGTCATCGCCAACAGCGGTGGCACGCATCTTAAACCAGCCGCCGGTAGATACCGTAGCACCTGTCACGGAATCGCCAACGGTCTTACTTACAGGAACGGGCTCTCCGGTAATCGCGGACTCATCGACAGATCCTTCTCCCTCGATGAGATGGCCATCAACAGGAATTGACTGACCAGCCCTTACCACAAGCACGTCTCCAACCACAACGGTATCTGCAGGAACTTCTTGTTCAACACCGTCTTTGACGAGAATAGCAGTCTTTGGGGCAAGGTTCATAAGTGCGTTAATTGCACCTGTGGTATGACCTTTTGCGCGAGCCTCAAAGAACTTACCCAAGGTAATCAGAGCAAGAATCAAACCTGCGGACTCAAAGTACATGCCGTGCATTGCCTGGTGAGCTGCAGTAATGTCTCCTGCAACAAAAGCGTTTGCCATCTGGTACAAACTGACAACACTGTAGGCAAACGACGCTGCTGAGCCCAGCGCAATGAGCGAGTCCATATTAGGAGCGCCATGCAGCAATGAGCGGAATCCACCAACAAAATAGTGGCGACAAATAAACAGAATAGGAATGCAAAGCAAGAGTTCGGTAAGAGCCAAGTTCATCATGCCATTCATACCAGAAACAGCAGGCGGAACAGGTGCTCCCATCATCTCACCCATGGCAAGATAGAACAGTGGAATGGCAAACGCCATTGAGGAGATAAGTTCAATCCTCTTTTGCTTTACCGCCTTTTCTGAAGCATCGGTAGCATCTGCCTTAGTAGTTGCAGCAGAATCTTTTTTGTCGCTACGAGGTGTTGCCTCATAGCCTGCTTTGCTTACTGCGTCAGAAATCTGCTTGAGGGTATCTGGATTACCGTCGTAATCAACTTCCATAGAATTCTTAAGCAGATTAACGCGAGCCTCAGAGACACCAGAAACAGAGTTTGCCGCCTTCTCTACGTGCGCAGAACAACTTGCACACGTCATTCCTTGTACATCAAAAACTTTCTGATCCATAACGCCACCTTACATAAAACGCTTAAAGAGGTCCATGACCTCATCAATAACTTCTGTATCACCCGACTGGATGCGGTCAACCACGCAAGACTCCAGGTGATCCTGCATTACTTCTCTTGAGATGGCCTTAACCGCAGACTCAACTGCTGCAAGCTGAATAAGGACGTCTCCGCAATAACGATCCTCATCGATCATTGTTTTAATGCCATTGAGCTGGCCGATTGCACGGTTAATACGGCGAGAAACTCCACTTTTAAGCTCGCTTGAGCGAGGAGTAGCCTTGTGATCACAATGACAACAAGTTTCCTGTGGTTGGCTGTCTTTCTGAGCCATCTGTCCTCCTTTGCATACCCTAAGGGGGTATTAGTTTCTGTAAACAGTATACCCCCATAAGGTATTTTTATGCAACAAAAAAATAGCGGCATAAGCCGCTGTTTTTTATCTACCTATGAAAGAGCACGTCAGCACTCAAAAACACGCACTACTCATCGTCTTCTTGATCTCCAACACTTCCCTCAACAAGACCAAGAGTACTCTGAGCAACTTCAAGGCTCTCTAAAGCCGTAACACCTCTGAGCTTGCGATTCATAGCTTTTGTCCTGGTAGTAAGAATCTTATCAATGGTGGTTTCTGCAGTTCTAATCTGTTTCTGAGCCTTCTCAAGCTGAGCTTGATACGTCTCAAACTCTGTCTTAACCGCAGAG
>CALHDX010000006.1:0-7828 GCA_938023105.1 uncultured Atopobium sp. | reverse complement strand
CGATGGTCTGCTCTGTAGTGGTAGAAACATACGTACCGGCCGCAGCTTTTTCTGGCAGGTTGTTTGTTGCAGCGTCGTTTGCGCTGGTAGAAAAGTTAGTCACACGAGCCTCCTCGAGGGTGTTCCTCAAGCCAATCAGCAAGAAGTCGCAGGTCATCTTTGAGGAACTGCGCCCACTCTTTGCGATAAATAGTTGATGCGGGATGCATGGTAGGTAGCACGCTAAAGGCGCCTATCTGATAAAACTTGCCGCGCAGCTCCGTCACGCCCTTATCGGTATGCATGACAAACTGTGTTGCAAAGTTGCCCAAGCAAACAATAACGTCCGGCTTAATGGCACGAATCTGATTACGAAGATACGGAGAGCATTCCTCCACCTCGGCTACCTTGGGATTTCTGTTTGAAGGTGGTCGGCATTTGACCACATTAGAGATAAAAACATCCTGGCGAGAAAGGCCAACTTCTTCTAACAGTGCATCAAGCTTTTTGCCCGACACGCCCACGAAAGGCTGACCGCTTAGATCCTCGTTTTTACCAGGAGCTTCTCCCACAATCATGACGCGAGCCGTGGGATTTGGGCCACCAAACACAATGTTGGTGCGTGTTTCCCACAGCGGGCATTTCTTGCAATCAGTTATCTGCTTGCGAATCTCATCAAGCGTAACTGCCATTAGATGTACACCTTATCGAGGCGCGCACCAAAGTTGCAAACTACCTCGTAATTGATGGTCTCGCGGAGGTCAGCCATCTCATCCGCGGTGATTTCTTGGTCGCCGTCTTTGCCGATGAGGGTAACCACGTCACCATGGCGAATTTCGTGTGCAGGCTTATTAGCGTGTGTACCTGCGGTATCAACAGCAATCATAAACTGATCCATGCAGATATTACCCACCTGGCGAACACGATCTCCGCGCGTCAAAACATCCATCCGATTAGAGAGGCAACGTGCAAGTCCGTCGGCGTAGCCAATAGGCACGGTAGCTACCTGGATGTTATTGCGAGGAACACGCCATGTCATACCGTAACTAACGCCGTCGCCAACAGCTGGATAGATTACGCGCGTCACGCGACCGCGCACGCTCATAACGGGCTGCAGGTCAATGCGGGGAATGGTGAGCTTGCTTGGATGAAGTCCATACAGGCCAATGCCCACACGAACCATATCGAACTGAATGTCTTTGTGCAGAACCGTGCCAGGAGTGTTATCAGCGTGAACCAAGCCCAGCTCATAGCCTGCGTTTTTAAGCGTTGTGACGGCTTCAATAAAACGATTAACCTGCAGGTCAAAATCCCAGTTGTCGAGCACGTCGGCCGTAGCAAAATGCGTAAACGTACCAGCGCATTCAAGACCCCTGTGGAAATCAATAGAGCCGCGTACCTCAAGTAGATCTTCTCGCCTGACGCCAATGCGGGTCATTCCGGTATCGATGGCCAGGTGATAGCGGCCAACCTTGTTAGCTGCGGCGGAAGCCTCGCCATACGCAAGGGCAAAGTCCACCGTGTAGACGGAAGGCATAATGTCAAAGCGGACGAGATCTGGGATGGAAGTGACCGGCGGCTCAGAAAGCACCAGGATAGGGCTCTCAATGCCGGAACAGCGCAGCTCAACGCCCTCATCGACCGTTGCAACGGCAAACTGATCGGCACCCACGGACTGCATGGCTTTAGCGCACTGAGCAGCACCGTGACCGTATGCGTCAGCCTTGACCACGCACATCATCTTAACGCCACGGCTGAGCTGGGCCTTAAACGCCTTTACATTGTGGCGGACGGCAGAAAGATCAATCTCTATCCAAGCCCATCTATCCTGGGGATATGCCGACATCAGGCTCACCTACTCCGCAGCTTCTTCAAAGTCCGCCATAGGAAATGCAATCTGCTCCTCAAGTGCATCGGAGGCAAGACCAATAACATCACAGATGTCGCCAGCCATAGCTCCGCGTACACCGAACTTCTCGGCAGCTAGCTGACCTGCGTATGCGTGAACCTCACAGGCAAGTGAGCAGAAGGTTGGCAGGTCATCAACTTGACCAGCAACCTGAGCCAAGCGGCCAGCAATAGTACCAGCAAGAACGTCGCCAGAGCCAGCAGTTGCCAGCGTTACGGGACCAGGCTTTGGCAGCACGGCTTTCTGGACGCCCACGCAGCCAGTTGCGGTTCCCTTAGCAACAATGACCAGCTCAGAGCCACCGTCTGCCCAGACAATCTTGCGAGCAGCCTCAAGCTGAGCCACCAGGCTTGCAGGAGGATTATCTACCTGGTTAACCAGGCGACCAAGCTCGCGACGATGCGGCGTCATGATGAGCGGAGCGGTACGACGAGTGAGCTCGGGGAAATCTGGGAGGTTGTTATTAGTGAGGCGAGCAATGCAGTTGAGTGCGTCGGCATCAACAATAACGGGCAGCTCAGAGTCAAGCAGCGCGGAGGTAACCTTGACGGTTCCGCCAGAGACGCGCATGCCAGGGCCAACCAGCGTAACGGTACGCATGGCAGCAAGCTGCAGTACCAGTGGAGCTGCTTCCTCGGTAAATACGCCCTCAGCATCGCATGGGAGGCCAATAACGGGAACTTCCGGCAACATCATCTGAACGCTACTGACAATGGCCTCAGGAACTGCCAGCGTAACGTAACCAGCGCCCGCACGAGCAGCCGCCTTAGCAGCAAGAACAGCAGCTCCGGGGAAGCGGCTAGAGCCTCCAACCACCAGAACGGAGCCGCGCGAGTACTTATCGCAGTCATTGAGTTGAGCGGGAACACAAGCAAGATAATCTTCCAGGTCAACGCGCCATGCAACAGGATCCGCCTCAACAACCAGGCGCTCAGTCTGCTCAGCCAAAGGAGCTACAACAATAGAGCCACAAACATCGCGGCCTGCGTCAGCAATAAGGCCGGGCTTCAGTGCAATCATGGTAACGGTAACGTCAGCAACAACACACGCGCTTTCTACCTGGCCTTTCTGCGCAGAAAGGCCACTTGGAACGTCAACGGAAAGTACGCGAGCACCAGACTGATTGAGGCATTCAATCCAAATATCAAACGGAGCACGAACCTTGCCGTGGAAGCCGGTGCCCAGCATGCAATCGAGCACCACGTCAGCCGTTGCCAGCAGGTCAATCAGCTCCTGGCGAGAAGGGCCAACAAGCACGGAAACTCCCGCGCGAACGGCGCGCTGCGCCATCTGACGTGCAAGATCGCCGGAAATCTGATCAGGCTCAAGCGGAGTGACTACCTTAACGTTGCAGTTTCTAGAGCGCAGCGCTTCTGCTGCCACCCAGCCATCTCCACCGTTATTGCCAAGACCTACGAGGATGACAACGTTAGAGATGTCTCCTCCCATGCCAAGGACCTCTTGAGCAGCAGCGTAACCTGCGCGGTGCATGAGCTCGGAAACGCTCACGCCCACGCGTGTCAGCGCAATCTCTACACGCTTGATGTCCTCAACATTTAGTACCGGCTGCATAACTTACTCCTCGGATTTAACAACATCATCAAAGGTTGTCTCAATTATAGGTTCTTGCACGCGCTCAAGCTCATCCAACACAGAACGAGCTTCTTTGAACGAACGTGCCAGCTCTTGGGCAGCATCTTCCTTTTGATCTACCTTGGGTTTTACGGCGTTGGTTACCGCAACCGCATTGGCTACCGCAACATCTCTGGTGTACGAGATGGAAAGCGCAATCTCCTGCACGCCCTGCTCAGCCGCAATCTGTGCAGCCTTGCCAGCCAGGCGAGCCTGTGGCCTGCCCAGCTGATCTCTCTCAACAGAAACATCCTGAAAACCAATACCAGACGAGAAGCCCGTTCCTAAGGCTTTGAGCACGGCTTCTCTTGCTGCAAAGCGGGCAGCATAGTGCTCCGCAGGGCGAGCAGTGCGCTCACAATACGCACGCTCGGCATCGGTGAACATACGGCGAATAAAGTGAGGGCGTCTCTCAATTGCCTGCTGCATGCGAGCAATCTCAAGCATATCTACACCTATTCCTGCCAGTGCCATCATATCCCCTGGATCTATCTGCGCTTAAGCGCTGAGCCTATACTCCTCAAGAGCGTCGAGCACAATCTGATTTGCCTGTTGGCAGAGCTCATCGGTTGGAGCTTCTGCAAGAACGCGCACCAGAGGCTCTGTTCCGGAAGCGCGGACCAACACACGACCATTGCCCTCAAGGAACTTCTCGGCAGCTGCAACTGCGTCGTTGACCTTAGGAGACTGCATAGCAGCCTCTTTGTCGGTGACGCGAACGTTAACCAGCTGCTGTGGATACAGTGTAACGGGACGAGTCAGCTCAGAGAGCTTCTCGCGCTCTGCTCGTAAGACCTCCATAATACGGAGGCTGGTCAGAATGCCGTCACCGGTCTTAGCAAGGTCACCAAAGATGATGTGACCACTCTGCTCACCGCCTAGGCTGTACTCGTTCTCGTTCATGCACGCATAGACGTACTTATCGCCTACGCTGGTTTTCTCGTAAGAGAGGCCAGCGTCGTCAAATGCTTTGAACAGGCCAAAGTTGCTCATGACGGTAGTGACCACGGTCTGCTTAGCCAGACGGCCATACTTGTTGAGGTAGGTGCCGCAGACATAGAGAATCAGGTCTCCATCAACCACGTGGCCGCGCTCGTCAACTGCCAGGCAGCGATCGGCATCGCCGTCGTAGGCAAAGCCCACGTCAAGGCCATTCTGAACCACAAAGCGCTGCAGCTGGTCAATGTGGGTAGAGCCGCAATCAACATTGATGTTGAGGCCGTTTGGAGCGTTGTTGATAACATGCGTTTCGGCGCCCAGAGCGTCAAAGACAGGGCGAGCAACACTGGAAGCTGCGCCGTTTGCGCAATCCAGACCAATCTTCAGGCCCTGGAGGCTAAAACCGCAGCTAGCAATAAGGCTGGAGATGTAGCGGTTGCGGCCCTGCATGTAATCAACCGTGCGGCCAATGCTGTCACCGGTTGCCAGAGGAACGTCAAACTCGCCGTCAATATAGGCCTCTACCTGCTCAAGGACATCCTCGTCCATCTTGTAGCCGTCTTTGTTGACCAGCTTGATGCCGTTATCGGTGAACGGATTGTGGGATGCAGTAATCATGACGCCGCAGTCGAAGGCACCGTCTACCACCTCGTAGCTAACGCCAGGCGTAGGAATGACGTGCAGCATGTACGCGTCAGCGCCAGAAGCAACCAAGCCCGAGACAAGCGCGGACTCAAACATATAGCTCGACCTGCGGGTATCCTTACCAATAATGATACGAGCCTTGCGAGCCTGCTTAGCTCCGTAATACCAGCCAATGAAGCGGCCAATTTTATACGCGTGATCGACGTTCAGACCCTCGTTTGCGCGGCCTCTAAAGCCGTCGGTTCCAAAGTACTTCATAAGCGTCTCCTAGCTGCGAATGTAGTGTTGTCGGGTGGAGAGCAACGTGCGCGCGAAGCGCCAGCGAACTACTCGACAGGTGGGGCTTCTCGCCAGATGGCGAGAAGAACGTGCGGACTGAAGTGGTTGCGCAAATATGCAAAATGCAACCATTTAAAAGTATACAAAAAAGAGACCTGCCGATATACAACAGGTCTCTTTGTGAGGACTTTTTTGGGTCCAGCGGCCTTAGCGCTTGGAGAACTGAGGACGCTTACGAGCCTTCTTCAGACCGTACTTCTTACGCTCGACCGCACGAGAATCGCGGGTGAGGTAGCCGGCCTTCTTAAGGTCATCACGATACTCGCCAGCCTCAAGAAGAGCGCGAGCGATGCCCAGGCGAAGAGCGCCGGACTGGCCGTTGATACCGCCGCCGTCGCAGTTTGCGAAGACGTCAAAACGACCAAGAGTATCAGTAATGCGGAGAGGTGCGGTTGCGTTGTCTACGAGCTGCTGGCGACCAAAATACTGGACTGCCTCGCGGCCGTTAACGGTAACCTTACCAGTTCCAGGAACAAGACGAACACGAGCGACGGCCTCTTTACGACGGCCGGTGCCGGTGTAAACAGCGGTGTTATCTGCCATCGTTTAGCCCTCCAGCTCAATCTTGACGGGATTCTGTGCAGCATGTGGGTGCTCAGCGCCGGCGTAAACCTTAAGCTTCATACCCTGCTTGCGACCAAGAGTGGTCTTAGGAAGCATGCCCTTGACTGCGTGCTCAACAACACGCTCTGGGTGCTTCTCCATCTCTTCCTTGAAGGAAGTGATCTTCAAGCCACCAAGGTAGCCGGAGTGACGCCAATACTCCTTGTGATCAGCCTTAACACCAGTAAGGACAACCTTGTCTGCATTGATGATGACAACAAAGTCACCAGTATCAGCGTTTGGGGTGTACTGTGGCTTGTTCTTACCACGAAGAATCATGGCAGCCTTTGTAGCCAGACGACCGAGCGTTGCGCCCTCAGCGTCGATGAGCACCCACTTGCGCTCGACTTCGCCAGCCTTGGCGAACTGAGTCGACTTCTTCACTTGACTCCTCCTACGAATTACGAGTTGATAACCCCTGGACGGGTCATCGATGCTTTTTCTTGTCAGAGATTACGGGGCTCTGTGGAAAAGCCTTAAAAGTATACTCCACTCTTTAGCTGTTATACGCGGGAATTTTTGTTGCTTCACGAATGCAACAATTCGTTCAAATTTGACGGGTTTCTCCACATTGCAAAGCCGTCCACAGCACAAGAACAACCACTTGGCCTGCTGTGTGGTGCATTTTGTTTCGATTTTTTATTTCATAGGGCGAAAAGTGCGGGCGTGCTCGTATGTTTACACCAAGGTCAAAGCTACAACGTCAGGAGGAAACAATGCGTGACACAGATTTTGTCGCACGTTTGCACCAAAATTTTGCGTTGCTGGGCGGCCAGCTTAAAACCCGCTTGAAGAACCATGTTGTTCTGAGCGCCTCGCTTGCTCTGTTTGCGGCGCTTTTGCTGGTGATTCCATTTTATGGTTGCTCGCCAGCCGCTTCTGAGAACGCTCAGGGCAGCTCAACTGCTCAAACGGAGACGCAAAAAGACGAGGCTCCAAAGGGAACGGTTAAGGCGACATCATTCTACTCGCCAACCCTTGGTCTGGACTGGAACTACGACGTCTACTTGCCTGCAGACTACGAGTCCAATCCCGATAAGACCTATCCTGTTGTATATATGCTGCATGGACTGTATGGCAATCATCGCAATCTGCTGGAGCGCTTTGATTCGTCCGCCATGCTTGACGAGGCCATTCAAACCGCTGGTCAGGGAGCTATCGTAGTCTTTGTCGACGGCTTTAACAGCTTCTACATTGACTCCGCTGATCGCGGCCTCAAGATGGAATCTGCCATCATGAACGACCTGGTACCTTACATTGAGAGCACGTATCGCGTGTCAAAAGATCGCAAAGATCACGCGATCGGCGGCATTTCTATGGGCGGTTATGGTGCGGCACGATTTGTTTTGCATCACTCCGATTACTTTAGTAAAGGCATTTTGCTCTCGCCTTCTGTCTGGACAACTCTTGCTGACGACAACTTTATTTACACGTCTCAGCACGCCTTTAGCGACGGCACCACCAGCTGGTCATGGGATCTGTACAAGCAGCTGTTCCCCACTCAGTATCTTGGTGAGGTTGATCCAAGTCAGGTTTCTTTCTTTGTGGCAACAACTTCCGACGACGGCGTAGTACCTGTTGCTGACGTCGACGCCTTTGTTGAACAGCTCAAAAACGCTGGCATCAACGTTGATTACCAGCGCGATACCGGTGACAACCACAACTGGAAGTACTGGTCCAGGGTTGCTCCAACTGCGTATGCTTGGGTTCTTGACCAGTTCAAGAGTGCTGACAGCAAGTAAGCGCTGACGGCGCGTCGGGCGGCGGGGCCGTGCGGGCCCA
>CALHDX010000005.1:0-8446 GCA_938023105.1 uncultured Atopobium sp. | reverse complement strand
GCGTAGTCAGTTACACCACCAACCTTGTAATTGCCCACCATTTCCAGTGGATTCTTACGCAGGCTGCTCATAATCTGTGCCATCTTAGCGGCACCCTCAGCGCCTGGATAGGCAGCGTTGACAACGCCATTGAGGTAGTAGCCATAGCGCTGATACAGGGCATCCATTGCCTCGTAAAGATCCATATTACGAGCTGCGTACCAAGAAGCCATCTCAACGCAGAGCATGGTGGCAACAATAGCGTCCTTATCGCGAGCGTGGGTACCAACAAGGTAGCCGTAGGACTCCTCAAAGCCCATGAGGAAGCGATCCTCCTCACCAGCATCCTTGAGCTGGTCAATTTGGTCGCCAATGTACTTGAAGCCCGTGAGCACGCGGCGCATCTCAAAGCCGCGAGCACGTGCCAAAACGTCGGGCATAGCAGAAGATACGATGGTGGAAACAGCTACCTTATCCTGGGGTTTCTCGCCACGCTCTTCAGCCATGGTAAGAAGCCAGTCCATAAGCAGGACGCCCATCTCGTTGCCGGAAAGCAGCACGTAATCGCCGTTATGAGGGATTGCAGTACCCATACGGTCTGCGTCAGGGTCGGTTGCCACCAAAAGGTTTGGCTTTACCTTGTCAGCAAGCTTGAGGCCCAGCTCAAGTGCCTCACGGAACTCTGGATTTGGATAGGAGCATGTGGGGAAGTTTCCGTCTGGCTCTGCCTGCTCTGGAACAACGTCAACGTCATTGACGCCAATCTCCTTGAGGATACGCGTGACGCACTCCATACCTGTACCGTTGAGCGGCGTGTACACAACCTTGTAGCCGTCGGCAGCCTTAAATCCTGGAATAGAAACGTGCTTGATAGCCTCAATAAAGTTGTCCAGAACCTCTTCTGGAGTCCAAATGATCAGGCCCTTCTCCAGACCCTCTTCAAAGTCCATAGGCTTGACGTCAAAAGGATTGACGCGTGCGATGTTTGCGGAAATCTCTGCTGCAGCTTCGTCAGTAATCTGACCACCGTTATCGTTGTATACCTTATAGCCGTTGTAAGGCGCAGGGTTGTGGCTTGCAGTAAGCACGATACCTGCGGAAGTCTTGAGGTAGCGGACGGCAAACGAGAGCGTTGGGACAGGCTCAATACGTGGGTAGACATATACACGGATGCCATTAGCTGCCAAAACTCCGGCTGCGACCCTCTGGAAATCCTCACCCTTTAGGCGAGAATCCCTGGCAAGAGCCACCGTAGGATTCTGGTAGTGAGCATTGAGGTAATCCGCAAGACCCTGGGTTGCCTGAGCAACAACGTAGACATTCATGCGGTTGGTGCCAACGCCAATAGTGCCACGAAGGCCAGCGGTACCAAAAGCAAGCGAACGATAAAATGCATCGTAGAGCTTATCCTCTGCTTCTGGTTTTGCAAGCTCTCCGAGCTCTTTTACCAGGTCTTCTTCGGTGACGTTTGCACGCCAGGACTCAAATGCTTCCATAACTTTTGCATCCATAATGACTCCCAAACCTCAAACAGCTCTCTGTATTTCCTTATAAAAGATACTACGCGTATTTTAAGCGAAAAATAACAGATGATTGGGGACATTATGTATGAACTTATCCGCTCTTCGGTAAGCGGGCGGTGACTTAGACGAAAAGCCGCTGCTTGTGGGTGCTGGCCCGCGGATTCTTGTCCGAGAGCGACCCACGGGTTCTTGATGTATTTTCTTTTCCCCAGCCATTTGGCGAGAAAAACATGGGAAAATGTTACGTCAGTATGTATTCAATTCCTACGGGCGAAAGGTGTCCCGATGTCTCAAGAACTTGAGTTCTTTGCAACGTGTCCTAAAGGCTTTGAGAAGCTTCTTGCACAGGAGCTAGAAGGCCTGCGCATCAAAAAGGTGCGCCCTCTTGGCGGACAGGTTGCGTTTTACGGCTCACTTGCCGATGCTTACCGCGTCTGTTTATGGTCTCGCCTCACGTCTCGCGTCATTTTGGTGCTTGATCGCATTGACGCTGCAACTTCAGACGCTCTCTACGAAGACCTCTCCCACATTGCTTGGGAAGACCATATTGGTCCGCATGCCACCATTGCAGTCAGCGCTCACGGCACAAATGACCAGCTCAGAAACACCAACTTCATTGCTGTCAGAACAAAAGACGCTATTGTAGACCGACTTGCAGCAAAGCGCGGAAGCCGTCCTATGGTCAACACGCTTGCGCCTGACGTAACTATTGTCGTGCGCGTATCACGCAACCGTGCCACAGTTGGCATTGACCTTGCTGGTGAGGCGCTCTTTAAGCGCAGTCTGACTGGCGGTCGAGGGCCGGCACGTGAGTTTGCGCCGCTCAGGCTGGACTACGCTGCCGCTCTTCTATACCTGCAGGCGCAAACTGCCGCGAGTACACCGCTCTTCTCGCCAGACGTGCCGCTGCCGGCGCTACTGTTCCCGGGAGCAGGCGCGCTTGCACAGGAGGCGGCGGGCATGGCGCTGGATGTGGCGCCGGGCATCTTGCGCGCTCGCTGGGGCATGACGGGTTGGGCTGGCCACGACGACGATGCTTGGCAGGATTTGCTTGCCGAGGCCGATGAACGTGCCGAGAAGGGCCAAGAGCGCCAGGTCACACTCTATGCGGCGGACCCTCGCCCAAAGGCCAAGGAGGCTGTGCTTTATACGCTTCGTGCAGGCGGTCTCAAGGCTGATGTGCAGTTCTTGGCAGCTTCCGAGCTGCTAAAACATGTAGAGCACTTCACGGGCATTGTTGCCGATCTCTCGTGGACCAAAGAAGAGCCTACACTTCAGGGCTCTGCTTACTCCACGCTTGGACTTTTTGCGGGACAGGCAAGCACGCTTCTTACCAGCGATACAAATACCGATACGGTACTCAGAGCAACTCCATCGCAGACACTCTCTGTCTACGTGGGCAACTCCATTGCCACCATGCGCTGCTACCCCGCCGCAATCGCTGAAGAAGTCGAAGCCGGTGCGTCTGATGCACCAGCAAGCAACTCTGAGTCAACCTCGGTTCCCGCAGGCCCCACCGTTATGGTTAACAACCAGCCGGTAAGCGTACTGGTTCCTGCATCCGATCAGTTTGCTGCACGCCTTGCTAAGGTGGCCAAGCAACGCGCTAAGTGGGCTCGTAAAAACGATGTCTCGTGCTACCGAGTCTACGACGCTGACCTGCCCGATTATGCTGTCAGCATTGACATCTACAAGGGCGCCACAAAGCCAACTACCTGGCTGCAAATCTCTGAGTACGCCGCTTCTAAAGAGATTGATCCAGACCTTGCAAAGCGCCGCCTTTTAGACGTCCTAGCTTTGGCTCCTCGCATTCTAGGCGTACCCAGTTCGAACGTAAATCTACGAACAAGAACGCGTGCAAAGGGTGGCTCTCAGTACTCTGATGAGGGCAGCGCAGCAGACAACTCAAGAAAAGAAATGCTGCTCATCGATGAGGGCGGTCTACTCTTTGAGGTCAACTTTGCATCCAGACTGGACTGTGGAATCTTCCTAGACCACCGCGATACACGTGCAGAAATTCGTGAGCTCATGAAAAGCGCCGGCGCAGCTAAGAGCTTCCTCAACCTCTTTGCCTACACGGGTACCGCTACCTGCTACGCAGCAGACGGTGGCGCACTCCACTCCACAACCGTTGACCTCTCCAAGCCCTCGCTCGAATGGGCCAAGCGCAATATAAAACGCAACGGTTTTGACGGAGAGGAGCACGAGTTTGTCCAGGCAGACGTCCTGTCTTGGATTACCGAGATGCGTCATACCAAAAACCGCTGGAACGTCATCTTCTGCGATGTTCCTACCTTCTCCAACTCATCGCGCATGAAACAAAGCTCATTTGATGTCCAGAGAGATCATGCTGAGCTCATCATTGGTATTTCTCGCCTTTTAACTCGCGGGGGCGTTGCCATCTTCTCGTGCAACCTGCGCACCTTTAAACCAGATGTCGAGAAAATCCAGCGAGCTGGCGTCATCATCGAAGACATCACAAGTGAAACTATTCCGGAGGACTTCTCAAGAAATAAGAAGATCCATCATGCATATAAAATCTCGAGAAAACCGCGGGAAAATGAGTAAATTTTTTCCGCTTGCAGGGAAAATAAGTACGTTTGTACATTCGTCTAGTTATAACTAGGTATATGGACTAACATATGATGACGAACTGAACCGATCATCTGTTGAGAGGATTAATGGATGAATACAAGTAAAGCTGCATTTCATGCGCTTTTCTCTAAGGACAAAGCCAAGAAATCAACGGGCATTCCTCTAAGTGCTGGCATGATACTGGTTACCATTGGCATTGTCTATGGTGACATTGGCACTTCTCCAATGTACACCATGAAGGCAATTATCGCTGGTAATGGCGGACTTCTTACCATGAGTACCGATGTTGTTTTAGGTGCTCTGTCCCTCATTATCTGGACGCTGACACTCATTACAACCGTTAAATACGTCATGGTTGCAATGAAGGCAGACAACCACAATGAGGGCGGAATCTTTGCTCTCTACAGTTTGGTTAAAAAGTGCGCCAAATGGCTGATTATTCCTGCCATGATTGGTGGCGCAGCTCTTCTTGCTGACGGTATTTTGACCCCAGCTGTTACGGTAACCACCGCTATTGAGGGTTTGCGTACTATTCCTGCGGCTCATTCCATTATTGGTGATAATCAACACATTGTTGTTATGATTACCATTGCTATTCTTTGTACGCTTTTTGCCCTTCAGAAAGCGGGAACTTCTACCATTGGTAAGGCCTTTGGACCTGTCATGACCTTGTGGTTCTTGTTCCTGGGAGCTACGGGCGTTATGAACATATTTGCTGACATCAGCGTTGTTCGTGCTCTTAACCCAGTCCGCGGCATTATGTTCCTCTTTGATGGCAAGCTCAATGCAGCTGGCCTCATGGTTTTAGGTAGTGTCTTCCTTTGTACTACTGGTGCAGAGGCACTTTATTCTGACATGGGTCACGTTGGCAAGAGCAATATTTATGTAAGCTGGCCTTTTGTTAAGATTTGCCTCATTTTGAACTATCTTGGACAGGGCGCATGGCTTATCACCAACCACAATAACACTGTGCTTAACACTATCAAAGACCTCAATCCTTTCTTTGAGATGCTTCCTGGTCAGATTAGACCATTTGCCGTTATTCTCTCTGCCCTGGCTGCAATTATTGCTTCCCAGGCACTGATTACCGGCTCCTACTCCATTGTCTCTGAGGCAATTAAGCTTGACCTTATGCCTCACATCAAAATTAACTATCCCTCCACAACAAAGGGCCAGATTTACATTCCACTTGTAAACAACATCATGTGGGTTGGCTGCATTGGCGTTGTCCTTCTTTTCCAGAGCTCTGAGCACATGGAAGCAGCTTACGGTCTTGCAATTACCGTCACCATGCTCATGACCTCAGTCTTGCTTTACACCTATCTGGCTGTTATCAGAAAACGCCCGTGGACAGCTATTCCATTCATTATTTTCTTTGGTGCCATTGAGGCTATGTTCTTCTTCTCAAGCCTTACCAAGTTCTTCCACGGCGGCTACTTTACCGTTTTGATGGCTACCGCAATTTTTGTTGTTATGTTTGTCTGGCGTCGTGGTACTGCTGTTGAGAGAACTCAAAGTGTTTACCTGCCTGTGGATAAATACATTGATCAACTTCGTAGTCTCAGCCATGATACAGATTATGCAACTCTCGCAGATAACCTGGTCTTCCTGACTAATGACTCCTCCTTTGACAAGCTGGATCGAGACATCCTCTATTCCATCTTGGATAAGCGCCCAAAGCGCGCAAAGGCCTACTACTTCATTAATATTTCGCTGACAGATGACCCAAATACACGCGAATTTATCGTTAACGATTTTGGTACAGACTTCCTGTTCAAGATCACTCTGCGTCTTGGCTTTAGGGTCAACCAGCGTATTAACACCTATCTGTATCAGATTGTTGGTGACCTGATTAAGAACAATCAGCTTGCGCCTCAGAATCACAAGTATTCCATTTACAAGGAGCACTCCGAGATTGGTGACTTTAGATTCTGTCTGCTGCGTAAGGTACTAGCTCCAGAGACTGACATCAACGGTTTTGACGCTCGTTGCCTTGAGCTCAAGTACTTTATTCGTCGCATCTGCGGATCTCCTGCTCGCTGGTATGGTCTTGAGAACTCCAACATTGTCTTTGAGTACGTTCCTTTGTTCTCCAAGGTTAAGCGTGAGCAGAAGCTTACTCGTATTATGCTTGAAGACGCAGCTCAGACAGGTTCTATGCCCCTTGTTGAGGCTCCTATGAAAGAGCGTATTGCCGAGATTGAGGAAGACGAAGACATCTTTGCAGAAGCATTGCACAAGGAGCGTGTTGAAAACGCAGCTACTGTTGCAGACTACGTTGGTGGCGATACCGCTAGCTTCCGTCCTCTTAAACTCGATGAAGAAGAGGTTGATGAAGATGTCTTTGAGGAGCAGCAAGACATCAATCACTAAGCCTAGCGCGTAGCAGTTTTACTTCTCACAACAAAAGCCGACAGATTGTATCTGCCGGCTTTTTCTTTAAACGATATGTCTCAAGTAAAACTCTGAAGCGCTACGCTCCCAGCGTCAAGCGCTTACTCTCCCAGTGCCCACGTTAGGAATCGCGAGAAACCCGCCTCATCGTTAGTCAAAGTGATATAGGTTGCAGCCTCAAAATCTTCACGACGAGCGTTAGCAACTGCCGTGCCCATTCCCGCCGCAGAAAGCATGGCGACATCATTGAGCGAGTCACCAAAAGCTGCGGCGTTCTCTGTAGAGAGGCCAAGATAGTTGCAGAGCCATTGAAGTGCAGCGCCCTTTGAGGTGCCGTCGGCCAAAATCTCCATTCCCATACTCATGGAGGCCGTGCCACTCAATCCTTTTACCGAGGCAACAGCATCTGCTACAAGTGCCTGGTACTTCTCGCCCTCTGAAACTGACCAGTAGGAACCAAGTCGCTCAATGGTAGTCACGCTGTCAATAAACTCCTCAACGCTCTGGTCAAAGGGTGTACGTGAGCACTGCATAAACGCTGCATGATCTGCGGGAACACCAAGCTGAGTGATCAGATTATGCCTTGAACGCTCCAAATAAACACCACCGTCTGCAAAAATATCAAAAGTGACAGGAAGGTCTTTAAGCTTTTGATACAACTCAAGTGCCTGCTCCTTGGTAACGGTAGACTCGTGAAGTATCGTCTGAGTAGAAAGGTCTCTAATAATGGCGCCATCGCAGGACACCACATACTTAGATGCAGGATGATTCACGACCTCTTTTGGCAGCACGTTAAAAGCTCGACCAGAACAAGGAACAAAAGGTATACCTAGCTCAGCCAAACGGTCCAGCATTGCCATGTTGCTATCATCAAGAGATTTATCGGTATGGAGAAATGTTTCATCCATATCGGAGAAGACAATATTTACTTTCAGATTTGATACGTCTTGATTGAGCCAAGACTGCTTCTGAGCAATGAGTTCTTCTGTTGAAAGCTCTGACAAAACACTACCTCTTTAAGGACGATACATAAACGTGAAGACCTCTTCACGCTGCATGTTTACCTGTACACCAAGCTTTTCTGAGACGGTATCAAGACGCTCTTTGAGACTCAAGAAAGACTCGGCATCCTGAAGTTCAATCAGCATGGTCATGGTAAAAATACCAGACAAAATGGTCTGGGCAATATCTAAGATGTTGGCATTTGACTCGGCCAAAGTGGTAGAAATTGCTGCAACAATTCCTGGAGCATCACTGCCCAAAACAGTAACAACAGCACGATTTGCAGATGTTTCTGAAGTCATAATTTCCCATCTCTTGAACGGATGGGATAATTGTAGCAGTTTAATTTCTGTATTGTTTATATGCACGTTAAGCGCTGCTTTAGTGTTAATAAGTTCCAGAAGATATACGTAAAAATGCTATTTTGGACGCGTTTGGGACACAAAAATACCCCTCCCACCGAAGTGAGAGGATAAAGAAGTCGCCAAGATAGTACTGCTTGCCGTCGCAATCGTGCCAACCAGTTGTCATTCTTCCATTACTAGCTAGTATGTACCAGTTTCTGTTATATGCGAACCACTAATCGGCTTTGAGCACACCACTCGGCCATATAGATCACTACTCACGCCATATTCTCACCTCCTTGGCGGTCTAACAAAAAAGCCACCCGGAGGTGGCTTGTGAAAGCTAGTTGATTGGTGAATTACTTATTCTGCTTAGCGTCTAATTCCTCAATACGTTTACAAAATTCAATATATAACTCATCAACACGCTTGGCGAAGTCTTGGTCGGTGGCATAGCGCTCAGAAATAGTGTCATCTATTAAAAAAGTGTCCTCTTTTTCTCTTAAAACTTCGATATCCTGAACCATTTCTTCACCTCATTTTCTTCTTCCAAACGCATTAGAGCAATTTGTTGTGCACCTTCAATTTCAGTAGTAAATTGCTTAGCTT
>CALHDX010000004.1:0-37459 GCA_938023105.1 uncultured Atopobium sp. | reverse complement strand
TCAACGTGAATATCACTTGCAGAAATAGTTGGCATGTAATTCCACTCGTCCTGTGGGATAGCGTAATAGCTACCGTCAGGCCTAATAATTACGCCAAGATATTTCTTATTGCTGCTAAGAATGGAATTGTTTGTTCCCTCTTCCAAGACCTGCCTTGCAAACCTGACTGAAACACGAGGGTTTCCGTAAGAGGTTCTGTGATCAAGCAGGTATTGAGTAAGACCTACATAGTTGGTGCCATACAGATTAAGAGTAGAACCATTGGTAAGCGTCAAAGGAACGGTAAGTGTGATGGTTTCACCAGCAGCCAGGGTACCAGAAATAGAAATGGAACGCATCTCAGCATTGTCCTGACCAGCTGCCTGGTATGCAGCATAAGCATTAGCTGCAGGCTGAGAACCAGAACCACCGTTCAGTCCATTAATGTTCAGGTTAATTGCAGTTGCTGCATTAGTTGACGAGAAGGTAAATCCTGTTGCACGCAAATCGGGATTAGGGCTTGAGCTAGCATAGTAAGTAAGTGGCAGCTGCATAATCTCGTTTACAGAAACTGGAGATGAAGAGATGTTGGTAATCTTTACCACTGCCTGCAGATTCTGATACTTATCAATATCTACAATGGAGCGGTTCATCTGAGTGGTGTCATTATCCTTATAAGCGTAGTTAGATGTCTGGCCAGAAGCATCTGTAAAGTAAATAGAACGCTCAATAAGGCCATCTGCACTCACAGATGGAGACACGTTAGTAGTAGTGCCGTTATAAAACGAATTGTTACTTGCAGCGTATGCAATATTTGGCATAAAGATTAAAGCTGCCAAAAATGCAAACATAACAGCAAGAAAACTGCGGCCCTGCATCCTTGATGTCATAGGCGTATTCCTCCTCAGAATAAAAACTTAGCGTTATATTTTCGCATTAACACCCTGTTGAAGGAATGGAGATATTTGTTACTTACATAAAAAGAGACGCCATCTTTCGATGACGTCTCTTGACAAAGCTCTAGATGCGCAAAGTACTCTACTCTGCAGCCTCTTCAGTTGCCTGTGCGTTAGCCTCAGACTCAACAAGGTGAGCCTCAAGATCAGCCTCAGCCTCTGCTGCTGCTGCCTCTGCTGCTGCACGCTCCTCCTCTGGAAGTGGAGTGACCTCAATGTCAATGCCAAGGGTCTCTGCAGCTGCCTTCATAGACAGGGAGATGCGACGGCGGTCAAGATCAATCTCCATGACCTTTACCTGTACAACGTCGCCAACCTTGCAGACCTGAGATGGAGCGGTGACGTGCTGCTTAGCCATCTCGGAGATGTGGACAAGGCCCTCAACGCCGTTGCCAAGGTCAACAAATGCACCGAAGGTAACAAGCTTGGTGACAGTGCCCTCGATGATAGCGTCAACTGGGTACTTGGAAACAAGTACGCGCCATGGATCCTCGGAAGTCTGCTTAAGACCAAGGGAGATACGTTCACGGTTAAGGTCAACGTCGAGAACCTGAACCTCAACCTCCTGGCCAACCTTAACAACCTCAGATGGGTGGTTAACGTGGTTCCAAGAAAGCTCGGAGATGTGAACCAGACCGTCAATGCCACCAAGGTCAACAAATGCACCAAACTCAACGATGGAGGAAACAGTACCCTTGAGCTTCATGCCAACCTGGAGCTTGCCCAGGATGTCCTGACGCTCTGCCTTACGAGCCTCCTCAAGAACAATACGGCGAGAAAGAACAACGTTGTTGCGGTTGCGATCCATCTCGATAACACGAGCCTCAATACGAGTGCCCATGAATGCACCAAGATCCTTGACACGACGGAGGTCAACAAGGGATGCAGGCAGGAAGCCACGGAGGCCAATGTCAAGAATCAGGCCGCCCTTAACAACCTCGATAACCTCGCCCTCAACGGTCTCACCAGCGTTGAACTTATCCTCAACTGCCTTCCAAGCACGCTCGTACTCAGCACGCTTCTTGGAGAGAACCAGACGGCCCTCTTTGTCCTCTTTCTGGAGAACAAGAGCCTCGACGTCCTCACCCAGGGAGATGACCTCTGCAGGGTTAACGTCTTTACGAATAGAAAGCTCACGAGCAGGAATAACGCCCTCAGACTTGTAGCCAATGTCTACGAGGACCTCATCGCGCTCAATCTTGACGACGGTGCCGTTGACAAGATCTCCCTCATCAAAATCAGTGACAGTGCCGTCGATCAGGCTGTTCATTTCCTCATCGGAAATTTCATCCAAAGAGAAGATGGACGAGTTCTGAATCTCACTCAAAGGTGGACCCCTTCCAAAACGGGGCCCCGGTCAACATGGTTGCTGCCAGAGTGCCAATACGTGGGCTTCTCTACTCGGAAACTTACATGCTCTCGGGGGCCAACAGATACAGTGCATAGCTTGACGCCATACGGGCAATAGGATAGCGCTCTTCGGCTGATTAAACAAGCCAAAGAGCGCTACTTTGCACAGCTATTACGCAAGTTTTACAAAATTTCTTCAAAGTTTGTTTCTTGCGAGAAGATCTTGTTGTGCTTACGCACGAAGACGGTAGCCTTCTTTCTCTACGGCAGCTCGGTACGCATCGACATCAATTGGATTTTTACTGAGGATACGTGCCTGACCACCAGCTAGAGTAACCTGCGCCCATGTTCCTTCAATACTATCGAGAGCTCGAGTCACATGATTGACGCAGTTCTGGCAAGTCATACCACCAATCTCAAATGTTTGAACATAAGGGTAATGAGATTCATCTTTGTCTTCTGGACCATCTGCAGCAGAAACCTGCTCTGTGTTACAGGTAGTAACGCCTGTTCCCTCATCAGAGCAGCAGCCTTTTTTACCTGCAGCAATTCCGTAAACACGATAAACCGCAAAACCGCAAAGCGCTACAACAGCAAGAATAACAATAATATTGATTGGTGACATACAAACTTCCTTTCTGTTGCTGTTTTACTACCCACCATTTTCTAGATTATTCAAAAAATGATGTTTTTCTCGCAAATTTAACAGCAACAGCAAAAATCGTAATGCAGCTTAAGCAGAAAGCTTTGCACCAAGGCCACGAAGAGCCTCAAGAGCATCGTCATCTGGCTCAAGGTTGCAGATAAAAGTCTCAACAACGTTGACACCCTCTGCTTCAGCATTCTGCTTCCAAGTCTCCATCCAGTCGCCGGTTCCCCAGTCGTAAGAACCAAAGAGAGCGGTTGGCTTCTGACCAAGCTTGCCAGCGCAATCGTTGAAGAGCTCCTCAAAATCAGGATCAAGCTCTTCATCACCCATAGCAGGGCAACCAAAAGCAAATGCATCGTACTGATCGCACATATCTGCAGAGAACTCAGAAGACTCAATAGCCTCGGTGTCTGCGGCACTTGCAAGCTCTTTTGCCATTGCCTCAGTATTGCCCGTCATGGACCAATACACAACTGCTACTTTACTCATACATTTCCTCCTTCTGTGTCCAGGTTCCCCCTGGAAAACTACACATTACTTTCAATACCTCAACAAGAAATTCAAGCACACCCCTTATGCAACCTGACATTTCTTGGTATTGCCATACGATGAAAGAATCTGCGCTAAAGATTCCCCTTGATAAAAACGATGCTTGCACTGGTCTTCTACATCTTTAAGTCTCTCGAGACGAAGGCGAGTTTCTTCCGTGTTGTCATAGACTTTCCAAGCACCAGTAAAAAGCTCAGACTGTCCATTCATAAAGCCCTGAACATCAGCAAGTGGATAGCCCAGTACCAGTCCAATCTCGTGCGGAAACGCAGCTTTTCTTGCATGAAAAGCAAAAATTCTTGAACGCATGCTCTTCATCAACGCCTGCACTGACTCAGTGGAATGGCCAAAGGCAGCCAGAAACTCACAGTGCTCTGATTTGGCGAGAATATCCTCAACAAGCTCAGGTCTATAGGCAATAAACGTCACCTTTCCGCCAGAAATAGCAGAGGTAGCAAGGAGCGTTACCCCAAACAGTGAGAGCTCGTGAGTAGCGTTGCATAGAAATGCCCTCAGTGTTGGATCGGCGCAAATGAGACTTGTGCATGAACTGCAAGACTTGTGGGACGTGAATGAAAAGAGCGCAGCCGGCTTAACGTGAGCAATAACACCAGCGGCACAGCGAACAAATGTTGTTGCAAAATCGTGACAGAGCTCGGGAGCATACGCTCTCTTACCCTCATTAAAAACAGGCTTTTTATCAGCAGCATATGTATAGGGAGAAGGAACGTCTAGGAGCGATAAATTCTCAAAAGAAGTAAGACAATCCATACCGTACTTGCTCCCTTCTTAAAAATGCGCCGCCGACTAAAAGGGAGCCGACGGCGCCTGGATTCCGGACCCTTGGAGAGGGGAAAGGTTCCGGGCTGATAAAGCAATTTTGTTAGAACTAGCTCCTGTTATATAAAAACCTTAACAAGTTAACCTCTTCTAACTATTTAAAGTGTAAGCCTTAGCTAACTAAATGCAAGAGAAAACTCAAAATATTTTTACTTTTTGACAGAAAAAAGCTCCCGCCTCTTACTGATAAGAAACGGGAGCTTTAACGCGATCTAAAAAAGCGCTTTGTTGACGCACAAGTGCGTTCTAAGCAATCTGTCCTTCAGTCAAGAGCATCTTTACCTCAGAAGGAACATTAGGGTTATGAGCTGCAGTGGTAAGCAGTGACCTTGTGTTTGCAAGCGTTACCATAAGTGTCAGAAGATTGTGCATATATGCAGCAGTACTTACGGTAATAAGACCTGCAACACCCGCAGCGATGAAAGAGCTGTTCAGCGCAACAATCGTGCGATAGTCAGCATGAATCCTCTTCATTACCTGCTGGCCCAAAAGACGCATGATTACCAAAGATTCAAGCGAGTCATTCTTAATTGAAATATCCGCAACAGCACGAGCAATATCAGTTGCATCAGAAAGCGCCAGTGAAACATCAGATACAGCTAGTGCAGGTGAATCGTTGATACCGTCACCAACCATTGCAACGGTGTAGCCCTCCTGCTGGAACTTCTTAACATACTCGCACTTATCCTCTGGGAGAATCTGTGCCACATAGTCATCAAGACCAAGCTTCTTAGCAACACTTGCTGCAACGTTTTCTGAGTCGCCGGTCAGCATAACCATACGCTTAACACCAAGAGCACGGAGCTGCGTAATAGTTGCTGCTGCATCTTCCCTTACAGGATCGGTAATACAAATTGCTGCAATAAGTTTTGAATCCTCGGACATAAAGATAATGGACGAGGTTGGAGCAATCTGTGCAAGGTCGTCCTGAATTCCCTCAGGCATTGGGGTCTTCTCGTCATCAAAAATGAAGTGAGCTGAGCCAATGCAGACCTCTTTGTCGTTAACCTTGGTACGAATACCGTGAGCAACAACATACTTAACCTCTGCGTGGAACTCGTCTTTGTGCTTAAGGCCACGTACCTTTGCCTCGTTCACAATTGCACGAGCCATGCTGTGTGGGAAGTGCTCCTCAATACATGCAGCAAGACGCAGAAGCTGGTCCTCGGTGCGACCACAGAAACTGACAATGCACTCAACATGTGGGACTGCCTTTGTCAGCGTACCGGTCTTATCAAAGACGATAAGATCAGCTGCAGCGATCTTCTCGAGGTATTTTCCGCCCTTAACCGTCATGCCAAACTTGGCTGCCTCATCCATTGCACTACCCACTGCAACAGGAGTGGAAAGCTTAATGGCGCAGGAATAGTCAACCATAAGAACGGTCATAGCCTTAGTAATGTTTCGAGTGATGCCCCAAATACCAAAGAAGGCAAGGAAGCTGTAGGGAACCAGCGCATCAGAAAGGCGCTCTGCCTTAGACTGCGCGCCAGCCTTAAGCTCAGCAGACTGCTCAACCATATCAACAATATTGTCGATACGAGACATTCCTGGAGGAGCAGTGACGCTTACCATAAGGTCACCGTCTTCAAGAGCGGTGCCTGCGTAAACGGTTGAGCCAGGCTCTTTGGTAACAAGACGAGACTCACCTGTCATGGCGGCCTCGTTCATCTGGCCAATGCCTTCAACAACTTTGCCGTCAACAGGAAGAACGCCACCAGCGCGCTGGTGCAGGATCATACCCTTCTCAACCTCAGAAAGGGCAATCATAACGTCCTTGCCGTCAATACGAGCCCAGACGTTCTCAGAACGAGTGATTAGGCCATCACGAAGTGCAAGACGTGCTCGGCTTGCCACGTGGTTCTCCATAGCAGCAGACAGCTCAAGCAAGAACATGACCGTAGATGCATCTGCCCACTCATTTCTTAGAATTGAAGTGGTGATAGCAGTTGCGTCCAAAACCTCAACGGTCAGCTCTTTCTTAAACAGGCGCTTAACGCCTTCCACGACAAATGG
Organism: uncultured Atopobium sp.; assembly: GCA_938023105.1. Classification (GTDB taxonomy): domain Bacteria; phylum Actinomycetota; class Coriobacteriia; order Coriobacteriales; family Atopobiaceae; genus Lancefieldella. The sequence continues at coordinate 31,120 of CALHDX010000004.1, read as the reverse complement.
AATGGCGCGGAGAATAACGTATGCGTAGTTAGCAACTGCAGGCAGTGGCAAAAAACGTATAATCCAGCGGCGTGCGAATGTGGTCACAACCTCCATCTGGAAGCGATTGTTCTCAAGAGCCATCTCAATTGAGCTGCAGAAGTCTTCAAGGCCTGCCTCTTCTTCTCGTGGCAAGTTCAAGACATCAAAAGCGCCAACAGCCGCAAGTACCTGATCTCTCTTGAGAGGATCAAACCTTAGCAAGAGAGAACCGTTTGCCATGTGAACTTCAGCGTGACGAACTCCGTCAACACGCATCAGCTCATAGGAAATACCACGGGCTTCAGCCTCATCAATATGACCCAGGTCGCATTTTGCACGAATGCGACCTGAGATTTCATTAGTAATTGTGAAGCGCATGAACTATGCCTGTGCGCCCTCTGCGTCGACCTGCTTGGTAACCTCAGCGCGGATACCCTCCTCGAGCTCAGCAAGGCGAGCGCGAACTGCAGCGTCAATCTTGGACTCACGGCGAGCCTCTGCAACAACGTCGTTAGCCTCGTCAACGACGTTCTGAGTCTCTGCGGAAACGCGGTCAGTTACGCGAAGACCACATGCAGTTGCCTTGACAGCTGCCTTGTGAAGAGTGCCGTTAGAAGCAAGACCAGCAACAACGCCAGCAAGTGCAGCGCCACCGGCTGCGAGACACCAATTGTTCAGTTTCATGTAAATCCCCCATCTGCTTTTTGCAAATTAATCGGTTAGTGACCTATTGAAGATAAAATTTTTTTACGAAAAAAACAAGTGAAAATCATTACTAATTAGTTATCCTAATGAAACAATTGTACACAAGCAATTTCTTACCTGCGAAAACGTTTCCTATGGTTAGCCATGGTATACATATAAATTTTGTGAAGATGCCGCTCTGAGTCGTTACTTAAATTATTGATATTTGCTCATATAGACTATCAATTAAATGAAAAAATAACATTCTTTCTATGTCGTTATTGTGAAATTTAAATTGTGTACAATTTATTTGTGTTAGGTTACAGCTACTGGGGTACACTACCCAATACACAAAGCCATCCAATGCTTCGGACAATCCGTGGCTAGTTGAAAGGAACATCATGGCAAACACCAACATCTATGACCTCTCCGTAGAAGAGCGTGACGGCTCCGTAACTTCCCTCTCCTCTTTTGATGGAAAGGTTCTTCTGATTGTCAACACTGCAACTGGCTGCGGCTTTACCCCACAGTATGAGGATCTTGAGCGCATTTACGCTGCTTATAAAGATCAAGGCTTTGAGATTTTAGACTTCCCTTGCAATCAGTTTGCAGATCAGGCCCCAGAGTCCGATGAAGAGATTCACCAGTTCTGTACTATGAAATTTGGTACTACTTTCCCACAGTTCAAGAAGGGCGACGTCAACGGAGAGACCGCAAATCCTCTCTTTGAGCGCCTTGCAACCGCCTTCCCCTTCCAGGGCTTTGGTAAGGGTATCAAGGCACTTGCTCTGGACAAATTTGCTAAGGCAAACAACAAGAAGTTTGGCGATAAAGCCTACATTATGTGGAACTTTACTAAATTCCTTGTAGACCGCCAGGGAAACGTTGTTGCACGCTTTGAGCCAACCACCGATATGGCAGAAGTTGAGTCTGCAATTAAAGACCTACTTGCGTAAGGCGAGAGGACCGATTTACTCATGAGTTCTTCTCAAAAAGAAATACAGTCCGTTGCAGCCGCTAGCACTTTTTCTAGCGGCTCTTCTACACTCGACAACTCCCCCGATATTCCCGAGCTTCTCCTCAAAAACCAGCTCTGCTTCCCGCTCTACAGTGCTTCAAAAGAGGTGGTGCGCAGGTATACGCCGCTGCTTAAGCCCTTTAATCTAACGTATACACAATACATTGCCATGATGGCGCTTTGGGAACATGAATCCTTGGATGTCAAAACCTTAGGTGAGCTTTTATTTCTTGATTCAGGCACCTTGACTCCACTTCTTAAAAAGCTTGAGGAGAAAGGCCTTGTGCTTCGTCAAAAAACAAACAAAGACGGACGTCAACTGATTGTTTCCCTCACCCAAAAAGGCCAAGACCTTAGGCGAGAAATGCAAATAGTCCCACATCAGATTGGCTCATGCGTTAATCTCTCGACCGAAGAGGGCACTGAGCTTAAACGATTGCTTTTAAAAGTTCTCTCTAACGTTACAGAAAGCTAGATTTACTATGACCCAATCACAGGTAACTATAACCTCTTCTGAACGTGAAACCGCCATTGTACGCACTAGCGCCATAGGCATTACAGCCAATGTTGCACTTGCGGCATTCAAAGCAGCTGTGGGCATTTTATCTAACTCAATTGCCGTTACTCTTGATGCGGTGAACAATCTCTCCGATGCAATCTCATCGATTATCACGATCGTTGGAACCAAACTCTCTAACAAAAAAGCTGATCGCGAGCACCCCTTTGGACACGGACGCATCGAATACATCACTACAACAGTAATTGCTGCAATCATTATGTATGCAGGTATTACTTCACTTATTAAATCTGTTCAAGACATCATGGACCCTGCAACGCCAGACTATAGCCTCCTGTCCTTAATTATTATTGCTGTAGCTGTAGTGGTAAAGATTGTTCTGGGTCACTACGTCCGCTCTGTAGGTAATCGCGTAAACTCCGACACCCTTATTGCGTCGGGTTCAGATGCACTTTTTGACGCTACACTTTCCACTTCTGTTTTAGCGGCTGCTCTGATCTTTATCTTTACAGGGATTAGCATTGAGGCATACGTAGGCATTGTTATCTCTGTATTTATCATTAAAGCTTCAATTGAGCTGCTACAAGGCTCTATTAAAGAGATTATTGGCATGCGTCCTGATACAGCTCTTTCAACACTTATTTACAACATTGTGAAAGAGGATCCAGATGCAGAAGGCGTCTACGACCTTATTATCCACAGCTATGGCCCAGATAAATTTGTTGGCTCATTCCACACTGAGGTTCTTGATACCACTTCAGCTATTGAGATTGATACGATGACTAGGCGCCTGAGTACAGAGATTTACAAGCAGACATCAGGCAAAATAATCATTGCTGCTATTGGTATTTATGCGAGAAACACCACCGATAATCGCATTGTAAAGATGCGTACCGAAGTAACTGAAATGGCTTTAGCTCATGAAGGTGTTCTTCAAGTTCATGGTTTTATTGCCGACATTGAAAACCAATTTATGGCCTTTGATACAGTTATTGAGTTTGGCTATGACGGTAAGCAAATCGTCCACGATATTATTCATGAAGTAGAAGCAGCCTACCCTGACATGAACGTCTCGGTTCTTTTGGACCGTGATACAAGCGATCTTTCTGAACATGAAGAAGACAGAGACTTGCACTAAAAGCAAGTAAATACATCCTAAAAAGGGGCGAGCCGCTGACACCCAGAGTCAGCGGCTCGTGTTCTACGCTCGCAAGAAAGGGAGAGGGTCTTTCTCCGAGCTACGGGAACCTGAATAAAGCAAGCAAGTAAATTGCTTAAAAACATAGTAAGTTAACCGAGGGAAACTTACAAGATTCTTTTCAGTTTTTTTATCTAATTTCGTAAATTCTACAAAAAGTTAGACTAAGTTTACATGTCTATGGATTTTTATCTTATATCAAGAAAGTCCGAGATAAACGTGTATTCTCACCCTTGTTTTTGAATGACCTTTTCAAACACACCTGCCTCTGGTGCGCTTTTTAAATTGGCACAAAAAATCCCCCGCGCCGAATTGGTGCGGGGGATCAGGTCAGCGTACTCAGCTAATAGTAGCTTATGCCTTTGCAACCTCGGTAAGGTTGGTAAGAATCTTATCGTCCTTCTTATCCCACTTTGGAGCAGGACGGAAGAGCTGGAAGAGAATTGCTGCCAAGAAGGCAAAAGCAATAACAGTCCAGACACCGAAGGAACCAAGAACGAAGAACTCCCAGAACTGGTTGATGATAAGACCAACAATCCATGCAAAAGTGCACTGATAACCAATAGCAAACCAGAACCACTTTGAGTCGTTCATCTGACGACGGATGGAACCAATTGCAGCAAAGCAAGGTGCGTCAAGCATATTGAATGCAACAAATGCGCACATTGCGCCAACGTGAAGAATGCCACCAGCATCGGTGAACATACCAGCGAAGCCAGACCACATAGTAACGGACTTCTCGCTTGCATCACCAAGACCGTAAAGAACACCAAAGGTAGAAACAAGGTTCTCTTTTGCGATCAGAGCAGAGATGGAAGCTGCAGTTGCCTGCCAGTTTGCAAATCCAAGAGGAGCAAAGATAACGCCGATGAAACCACCAACAGCTGCAAGCAGAGAGAAGTCCATGACATTCTCAGGAGCGCCCTCAATGCCTGGAAGGTAACCAAAGACGCCGTTTGCACCATCCCAGGTTGCCCAACCAAAGTTGGAAAGAACCCAGATACCAATAGCTGCTGCGAAGATGATGGTACCAGCCTTGAGGATGTATGCAGAGATACGCTCCCAAACATGCATTGCCCAAGACCTGATAGAAGGCATGTGGTAATCAGGAAGCTCCATAACAAATGGTGCAGGCTCGCCCTCAAATGCCTTAGTCTTCTTCAGCATGATTGCAGAAATAACAATCATTGCAACGCCAAGGAAGTAGAAAGCAGGAGCAACCCACCAAGCAGAAGTGCCACCAATAAGAACACCCATAACCAAAGCAATGATTGGCTGCTTTGCAGAGCAAGGAATCATGGTGGTGAGCATTGCAGTCATACGGCGGTCCTTCTCGTTCTCAATGGTACGAGTAGAAAGAACGCCAGGAACACCACAGCCAGAAGAAATCAGAAGTGGAATGAAGGACTTGCCGGACAGGCCAAAGCGACGGAACACGCGGTCCATAACAAAGGCAACACGGCTCATGTAACCGCAGTCCTCAAGGAAGCACAGCATGACAAACAGAACAAACATCTGTGGAATAAAGCCAAGGACAGAGCCGACGCCATTAACAACACCGTTAACTACAAGGCTAGTGACAACGGGGCTTGCGCCAGCACCTTCAAGGGCACCGCGAACAAAATCAGGAATACCTGGGACATACATGCCGTACTGGGAAGCATCTGGCTCAGTAGCAGCGCCTTCAACAGCAGTCTTAAAGCCAGCGGCAGTTACGCCACCAAGAGTCTGGAGTTCCTGACCCTCAGCAAGAATTGGGTTACCGTTTGCATCAAGCTTAAGAGGATTACCGTCAGTATCAACGAAGTTGCCATCCTCATCATGAACTGGTGCGCTCAGAGCAATAACGCTCTTCTTGGCAGTCTCTGCCTCAAAGCTGGTGATAGCGTCAGAATCCCACTGTTTAGCCGCGATTGCAGCACGAACCTCAGTGGTATCAATACCAGCCTCATCAGCTGCGTTGAGATACGCGTCAATCTGGTCACCATAGTGATGAGAGTCAAACTCATCTTTTGCCTCATTATACTCGGCGTCGCCGATACCCATGAAGTGGAAACCCTTGTCAAACAGGTTGTCGTTGACCCAATCAGTAGCTCCCGTACCAACGGTAGAAATGGAGATGAAGTACACAAGAGCCATGATGATGACGAAGATAGGAAGACCAAGGATACGGTTAGTAACTACGCGGTCGATCTTCTCAGAAGTGGTCAGCTGCTTTGGAGCCTTCTTGACGCAAGTTGCCATAACGCCAGCAATCCACTCATAACGGTCAGACGTAATGATGGACTCAGCGTCGTCGTCACGAGACTGCTCAACTGCAGCAATAATCTTCTCAAGCTCAGCGGTCTTCTCGGCAGAAAGGTTAAGAGGAGCAATTGCATTTGCATCGCGCTCAAAGACCTTAATGGAGTACCAGCGGGACAGAGTTGCAGGAGCAAGGCCCTCGATTGCAGTAGCAATCTTGCCAAGAGCCTCTTCAACCTCTGGGGTAAAGCACTTAACACCCTCAGCAGGAGTTCCCTCCTGGCCGGCCTTAATTGCCGTCTTTACCAGAGTGTCAATGTTCTTTTTGCGAAGTGCAGAAACCTCAATAACATCAACACCTAGATGCTTGGAAAGCTCCTTGATATCAATGACGTCACCGGACTCCTTGAGCAGGTCAACCATGTTAAGACCAAGAACAACAGGGCGGCCAGCCTCAAGAATCTGAGTTGTCAGATAGAGATTTCGCTCCAGGTTGGTAACATCGAGAAGGTCAATAATGGCGTCTGGGCGCTCATTAATGAGGTAGTCACGAGATACCTGCTCCTCAGGTGAATAAGGAGACAGAGAATAAATACCAGGAAGGTCAACAAAAGTGACGTCCTTATCAGCTCGCCAGTTTGCCTGCTTCTTCTCGACGGTAACGCCAGGCCAGTTGCCGACGTAACCGTTTGAGCCCGTAAGCTCATTGAATAGGGTGGTCTTACCGCAGTTTGGGTTACCTGCAAGACCAATAATAGTCTTTTGTGCCATTAGGCTTCCTCTACCTTGTGAACGTCTACTACTTCAATGCTTGCAGCCTCATCCTTACGGATAGAAAGCTCGTAGCCACGAACTGTGAGCTCAATTGGGTCTCCCAGTGGTGCTACCTTTTTGACATAAACCTCAGTACCCTTAGTAAGTCCCATGTCCATGATGCGACGTTTCACGGCGCCTACACCCTTTAGCGCAGCAACCGTGCAACTCTCCCCCACCTTAACTTCTTTCAGAGTTGCCATAACCTTCCTTTCATCGAAACACGTATTAAAAGCCGCGGGTTTTACCAGCAGCGCAATACAACAAAGTACTTAGAGTGGAGAAACCATGATGTGCGAAGACATCTGACGGTTCAGTCCAAGTCGTGCACCCTTAACGCTAACAATAACGTCGCCGTTGACTCGTGAAATAACCTTTACCTCGGCGCCCTCAACAAAACCAAGTGTTGAGAGGTGCTGGCGAAGATCAGAAGCACCCTTAACCGTTACGATCACCGCAGTCTCTCCCTCACCAAGCATGGCAAGAGGAAGAACTGGACCAGAATTCGCAGGACCCTGTGAGGTCTTTTCTGTATCCATGCATCCCCCAAAATAACGTAGGCAAACTAAGTTTGCTCTTTCGAACTTTTACTTCATTAGTATCAACTAAAAGTTAAGGTAATTCAACTTTCATTTAACAATTAAACTAAAAATAAGGCGAGAAACTCTGTCTACCAGTGGTTTCTCGCCTTGTAAATATTGCAACTTTATTTCAGGTAGTACTAGTTTTACGTAAACATAAACGATTGTTTGCTCATGCTTACGGCAAGCTGTGTGACATCAGCCCGTATTCTGCAGACCTGCGGCAACACCAGACACGGTGCACAAAATTAGGTAGGTAATATTTGCGCGCTCCTCTGGAGTAAGCATGTCATCTCTTGTACGAAGCTCAGATAGGGCATGTACCTGCGTAACCGAAAGAATATTAACAAACGGCAGGCGCAGACGAATAACAGGTCCAAGCACGCGGCGGTTCTCCAGTGGCCACTTGTTGCCCGTGATAGCAAGGACCCACTTGCGCGTCAACGACATCTCGGAGAGAACCATCTCCGAAAGTTCAGGGCGATCACCCAGAGCCAGATAAAGTCTTGCAATACGAGCATCAATTTTGGAGATTGACATCTCAATGTTGTCGATAAACGTAGTGAACAGCGGCCACTCTCTGTATGCCTCGCGGAGGCGTTCGATATCCCCTACGACCTCGCATGCACTGCCCAGTCCATACCATGCAGCCAGGTTGATACGAGCCTGTGACCAGGAGAAAATCCAGGGGATGGCACGCAAGTCATCAAGAGACTTGGCACCCAGGCCGCGCTTTGCAGGTCTTGAACCAATGGGGAGAAGACCAATCTCTGTCAGAGGGGTAACAACCGAGAACCACTCAGCAAAGCCATCGGAGTGAATGAGCTCTAAGAAACGCTGCTTGGACGCTTTATCAAGCTCAGAAGCGAGCGAAGCAAACTTCACGTCTGTCTGGGTATTCTTCTGTTCAATAGAAGGTGCCATCTGAAGCAGTGTTGCTCCAGCAACGGACTCTACGTGACGACGAGCAAGCGTTGGGTCACCATAGCGAGCAAAAATAACTTCTCCCTGCTCAGTAAGTTTAAAGCGACCGTTGACTGAGCCTTTGGGCTGAGAAAGAACAGCGCGGTTTGCAGGACCACCGCCACGACCAACTGCACCGCCACGACCATGCATCAAGATGAGGTCAATGGAGTTCTTCTCTGCCCACTCTGCCAAAGCAGCCTGGGTCTTATGTAGTACCAACGTTGCCGTAGTTGGTCCCTCGTCCTTCGAGGAATCAGAATAACCCAGCATAACCTCAAGTTTGCGGTCTGTCTGAGCAAGGCGTGCCTGTACCTCAGGAAGCTGAATTACCTGGTCAAGCGTAGCAACAGCGTTCTCAAGGTCTTCAATTTGCTCAAAGAGCGGAATAACGTCTAGTACAGGAACGTCTTCTTCATTTGCGAACGCAAGACGTGCAAGCTTATAGACATTCTCAACATCCTGAGCAGACTGCGTAAAAGAAATAATATAGCGACGAGCAGCGTTAATGCCATTCTTCTTTTGAATTGATCCAATGGAGCGGAAGGTGTCTAGCACCTCCTGCGTCATAGCATCAAGTTTGGCGGGTTTCTCGGCAGTTGATGGGTGCGTCTCAATATCTGCAAGTGCACGCTTGTGCACCAAAGAGTGCTGACGGAACTCCATCTCTACCAAGTGGAAGCCAAAAGTTTGAGCCTGCCAAATAAGCTTCTGAACAGGACCGTAGGCAATACGGTAAGCCCCTGCTTGAGCTAGTGAATCCTGAATAACGCGCAGATCAGCAATAAACTCTTCAGCGTTTTGATACATTAGGTCAGCATTGCGCTCAATGGTGGCGCTGAGTCGGCCAGAAATGACGCGCATTGCCGCACGGTGCAACTCAGACCCAGCCTTATCAATAGCCCTAGAGGTCAGGGCCTGGCTCATTTCTACCTGCTGTGCCCAAAGATTAGCAAGCGCAGGCGAAGCTGGAGTAGAAATACCATCAAGCGTCAGGCCTCGACTGACTTCCTTGGTAGCCCTAGCCAGTGCCTGCAGTACGTGTACACGGTACTTCTCGGCAACTTGGCGAGAAACCAGAGCGGTAACATTAGGGTTACCGTCGCGGTCGGAGCCAATCCAGCTACCTGGACGGAAAAATGGTGGGCAGACAGGCGGCACACAACCAGCGTTTTCTCCCAGCACCCAGTTATCAAAGCGGCGATATACCGAAGGAACCATCTCAAAAAGGGTGGTATCAAAAATGTTGAGGACAGTATCTGCCTCCTCCAAAGGAGTTGGCTTTTTATGACCGATAGGAGACGTACGGAATAGGCCGTCAATCTCTTGCAGCATGCGACGCTCGTTTTCCACACGAGCAGGACCACCAAGCCTCTGACGCTCATCAAGAAGCTCTGAGATGGTGCGGATTCGGCGCTCAACGTTTTTACGACGAGCCTCAGTTGGGTGCGCGGTAAAGACGGGGTGGAACTCAAGACGATTAAGACGTGCTTTTGCCTCTTCTTCACCGCACTCGTCAATAAGCTGTCTATATGCAACGGTTATCTCATTGATAGGGTCTTCTGCAGAAGATGGATCAACAGAAGCCTCACGAGAGCGCAGGCTGGTAACGCGATAATTCTCTTCACAAAGATTTGCTAAGTGGAAGAAAGTTACAAATGCGCGCATGAGAAGCACGGAGTCTTCCATGCTTAGATTGTCAATGGTAGAAGCAAAACGCAGAAAAGCATTAAGCGATTCCTTCTCTGAATCTACTTTGAGTACCGCATTGATTGCCTCAAGCAGCAAAGGTGCGCGAGTTGTAGACAAATCATCTGGTCCGGCTTTAATTGCCTCAACCAACAACGTGTCAAAACTAGTGAGAAGATCTGGATTGTACTCAGCAAGCACTTTTCTTACCAAACGCAAAAAGAAGGTAAGGTTATCGCGCAGAGGAGCTGGCGCTTTAAGCGCTTGAATAAGGGTACGAGCAGCAGCAATCTCATTCCCGCGTCGTTCAAGAAGCGACTGAGCTACTTCAGAAGTTGTTGCACCATCGATGGGTTTCTCGTCAAAAGAAGCATTGCTGGACTCTAGATTTGAATCTTGAGGATTGCCTGCCATGCTCATCCTTTCGTCACATGACTCAGAATACGTACTATCTACCATACCCTTTTGTAACAATCTTCGCACGATTGTTTGTCAATCTGTTACCTAATGTACATCGTGGACTACAATCGATATAACAAATAAAAATTGATATATCAAAGTTTCTGGCCACGTTAAAGAAGATTTTAGGTTTTACATGCTCAATCCATTCAAGAAAAGTCGTACTGCGTACAACAATTCTTCCGTACATAAGCAGGTAGAGCGTCTTCGCACACCTCGCTATGAACTTGATGACTCGCGCACAAACGGGGGTCAACCTGGCATTGTGGTTACATGGTGGACCAGGCTTCTCTCTGCCGTGGTCTCTGGCGATATTGCTAATCAAGACGAGCAATACTTGGCACATCAAACGTCCCAGGATTATCTCTTCAATGCACTTGGACAAGGTGCCTGGGGTGCACTTTTCCCGCTTTTAACTGTTGTTTGCTCTCAGCTTGTTGGCATTGAACAAGCAGGACTTTTCTCCATGGCATTTGTTGTGGCAACGCTTTTGTTATTTATTGCCCAATACGGTGTTCGCACGTATCAAGTTTCCGACATAGCTGAACAACGTAGTTTTTCTGATTACCAGATTCAACGCGCAGCTACCGTTGTTGTCATGGTACTAGCAGGCCTCATTTGGTGCTTCTTTAAAGGGTACACCGAACCCATGTTTTCTATCTGCACCGGAGCTTTGCTCTTTAGGGCGGTTGACGGTATGGCTGATGTCTACGAAGGTCGTCTTCAGCAAAAAGACAAACTCTACCTCGCAGGACTCAGTCAGGCTCTTAGGTGTAGTGCCAGTTTTATTCTCTTTACTGTTGTGTTGTTTGTTACCAGAAATCTTGTATGGGCAAGCTGGAGCATGGGCATTTGTGCCCTTATCACCCTGCTATTTGTTTCTGCTCCCCTGGCCATTCTTGAGACCGATAAAAGTGTGCGCATCAAACTTGCAAACATCAAAGATATCTTTGTACAGTGCTGGCCTCTCTTTTTAGCACTTTTCCTCTACAACCTTATTGACTCGCTGCCAAAGTTTGCCATGGAAGGCACGCTTTCTTACAGCAATCAGCTGTACTTCAACGCACTTTATTTCCCAGCTCACACTATTTTGATGATCTCTACACTCATCTACAGGCCACAGCTCTTCAAACTTGCTAGTTTGCTAGAAACCTCACTTCATAATCCCGCTCATAAGAAACGCTTTGGCGTAATTGTACTTGCAATGTTTGGAGCCATTGCCGTAGTCACCATTGGTACCGCTGCATTTGTCGAGTTCATTGGCATTCCTCTTAACGGCTTCTTGTATGGTGTTGATTTTGAGCAATATCGTGGACTTGCACGTATTATGGTGGCCACGGGTGGACTTTGTGCTGCAATTGACTTTTTGTACCAGCTCATCACTATCATGCGAGTTCAAAAAGCCGTTACGCGCGCTTACCTCATTTCATTTGCTGTATCCATCCCCATTATCTGGATGATGGTCAGCTTTACTGGCCTTAACGGCGCAGTTATTGGCAGCTTCTCATCCATCCTTATCCTCTTTTTACTGCTCATCAGCGAATACGCTGTAGCACGTATGAAAAACTAGCAAAACAATTGATGCTCAAACGCAAACCCCCTCTGCTCCATACGTTGGAACAGAGGGGTTTTAATGCATATAGCGAGAAACCCGTCTGCTAGAGGGGTTTCTCGACAATGAGCTTAGAAGGAGCAAGCGCCGCCGATAGTGCAAGCAGCTGCTGCAGAGCCGTCATCTGAATCATCGTTTGAACCAGAAACATGGAAGACCTCGGAGAGGTAGTTAATGATGTCGCCGGACTCATACATTGCCTTGCCGTCAATGAACAGACATGGGACCTGACGCTTGCCGCCAACCTCAATGAGGCGCTCGCGAGCTGCATCATCAGCAACAATGTCATGCATAGGAAGCTCAATGTTGTTCTGCTCCATGAAGGACATAACCTTGTGGCAGTATGGGCAGGTTGGCTTATAGAAAAGCTCGAGATTTTGAGTAGCCATAAAAACTCCTTTTGTTAGTAATTACTACTACTTTGTCTATACCCACCATAGCGTAGTTGTTTCACATGGATTTAGATAGGCATAAAAATAGCCGCACAAGGCGGCTATTAGTAGTTGATGGTGCCAGCAACCAGGATCGAACTGATGACCCCCGCTTTACGAGAGCGGTGCTCTACCAACTGAGCTATGCTGGCGTGCAAAAGCGCGCTAACAACTATACGGGGAAGCCCTGTATTATTCAAGCAGAAATACTAAAGAAGCCCGAGAACACCACGAACAAGGCGCTCAAGATCATCTGCGTACTTTTCGGATGCCTCTTGAACACTCTTATGCGTAGTTCCGTGAGCACCAGCTGGATTTGCTGCAAGCGTCAAAGCTAACACGTTCATATCAAGTGCTCGGGCCATAATGACCTCAAGAGCTGTGGAAACACCAACGTAAGAGACGCCAAAGCTACGAAGCATAGCAACTTCTGCAGGAGTCTCAAAGTTTGGTCCCAAAAGACCAGCAAAAACACCCTCATTGAGCTCAATCTTAAGGTCATCTGCTACGCCACGTGCTAGCGTTCTTAGATAAGGCGAGAAGGCATCATTCATATCAACAAATGGTGTCTCGACATCGCGAAGGCCTGCCCACTCTGCAAGCGGATTGGTTCCGGTGAGGTTAATCTGGTCAGTAATCACACCAAGACCAGTCTTTGCATTACCAGAAACAGCGCCTGTTGCACCTGCAAAGATAATATCTTTGCAGCCCAAGTGATGTGCGTGCTGAACAAGAGAGGTTACCTCAGCTGCAGAATAACCTTGATAGAGGTGCACGCGGCCAGGATAGACAACTACAGGCACGCCATCGATAGTACCAATGGTTGCTTCAAAGCTGTGACCTGCCATAGGAGAAGCGTCAACAGGGAAACCTGGAATGTCACGATAATCAATACGACGAACTGGCTTTACCAAATCAGCAAGATGACCAAGTCCGGTTCCCAAAATAAGAGCAACAGGATGCTCAACAGATGGGCTTACATTCTCAATGGTTTTCTCGGTAACCACGCAAATCCCCTCCTCTAAGAGGTGACGAGTAAGTGTTCCCTCGCCAGAAACAAGCTTTCCTGAGTACGTACCATCATAAATCTCATGTACGCCACAAGACGGGCTCTTTGCCTTCAAAACGGCGAGCGTGATGTCAGAAGACGTAACGGCATTAAGAGCAATCTTAGATCCACGTTCAAAATCTTCCGTTACATCTGAACCGTCCTTGAGCCAAACACGTCCTTCTCGCTGCTCCGCTGGTGGACGAGGCACAGGGAGACCTGAGGAAGTCTCGGGGCAGATCTTTGTAACGTTTACTTTTTCTGCAAGCCTTTGTACTGCAGAAACAGGCTTGGCCCCTCCGTCATATCTGACGGGGAGGCCAAGTAAACAAGCGCTGATTGCAACTTTCATTGCGTTTCAAATCCTAGAGAGCAAGAGAGTAAACAGCAATAGATGCCTTACCAAGAATCTCGTTGATCTTCTGTGACCACTCCTGAGAAGCCTTGCTTGCAACAGCAGAGTACTTGCTCATTGCAACCTGATAAGCGGTCTGAGCAGCTGCATAAGAAGCGGAATCGTTAGAGATTGAATAAGCAGAGAGCTGCTTGTAGTAATCGCCATCCTGGGAAGCCCAAGTGTTGTTCTTAGCGTCCCACTCATCGCCAGCAAGACCAATGATGTACTGAGCGTACTCCTGGCTTGTAGTCTCAGAGTTGCCGTCCTCAGGTGCAGTTGGTGCCTGTGGAGCATCTGGAAGGGTTGTAGTCAGAACACTATCACGATACTTCTTCATAATGACAGCATCATTGATGAGCTTCTTTGCAACGTCTTCAGAGAGCTTGTATGCAGAAGCAACCTGGCTAACATCAGTAGTCTTGAAGTTGGTCTGCATGTAATTGTTGACCTCGTCATCAGTGACGGTAATACCCTTGCTCTGAGCCTCAGCAACAACAAGAGCATTGCGAACATAGCCAATGATCTTATCGGCTGCAGGAACAGCATAGGTGCCGTCAGACTGCTTTGCTGCGTCAAGACCGGAAGTATTCTCAATGACCTCACGAGCAGTTACTTCTTTGGTCTGACCGTTATAGGTATAAGAAGCAATAGGAGTGTTGAGCTCACCCTCAGAAAGTGTGGTGCGACCGTTCAAAGAACCAGTAGCTCCGCCACCGCCCAAAAGGAAGCGACCGATGACAATACCAAGAGCAAACAGTACAACTGCTCCGACTCCGATAAAGATCTTTGAGTTCTTTCTTACATCAATAGATGGCATATCCTTGCCTTTCATCGCTCAATGCAACTATGCGTACACTAATACAAACCTGTAGTTTACTCTTATTAGCATGCATAAAACATACAACCAGTAAACTCCCCCGTTTGTACACAGTCGTTTACATGCAAAACAAACTACTTGGTAGCCGCAACAATCTCTTCCGAATACTGTTTGATGTATCCAGTGGCATTTTCTGCATCAAACTTCATGCGCTGAGACAGTGCTTTCTTCACGTCCTTAGAAATAGTTCCGTGTGCTAAGGCGAGAAGACCCTGGAGCATATCATGGTACTCAGCATCTCCGTGATAACACTGAACCGCCTCATCAAGAAGTGGCCATGCTTCATCAGAATGCTTTGCAGAAGTTGCTCCGTACTGACAGAGGAACAAAAATGCTGCGAGACGCACTGTTGCTGAGTCATCGTCAAACAGAGAAGCCTCAGCAGCATCGAATGCCTTAAAGACCTGGTCGCCAAAGTGAGCGCTCAGATTGGCAAGCGCATCAAGTACTTCCCAACGGGTTTGTGCCTCTGGCCTATATAGTGCATCAATAAGAGAATCAATGTGCTCTTCAAAGGCAAGAGGAGCAGTATGGGCCAGCTCCGCAAGCTCATGAGATGCGTCTTGACGAGCGCGCCTACTAGCATCAGACAAAGCGATGACCAGTGCATTCACTTTTTTCATCTGTGCCATAGTTGGCTTTTTAGTAGCCTTCTTAGCAGGTTGCTTTTCTTCTTTTGGCGCCTTTGTAGAGCCCGCTTTTGCGGTTGCCTTAGTTGAAGCCTTTTTTGGCTTCTGAGCAGTTTCTTTCTTTTCTGCCATGAAACCTAAATCCTCTCTAAAACACCCTTTATTCTCTAAATCCGTCTACGACAACGGTGCCGCTTTTTTGATCCTCATGAATTTTAATAAATCCAAGGCTCGATGCTTCACGTAAAAGAGAAGTAAACGAACGATATCCATAAGTTGCCTCAGCAAACTGTGGACGCTTCCTTCGCATAGTCTCCTTTAAACGAGACGCATAAATAAATGTTTCGCTTTCGCGCTCCAAAGACTCAATGGTCTCAAATAAGAGCTGATAGCAGTCGTGTTTCTCGACAGGTACCTTCTCTTTAAAGTCTGGAATTCTGCCAGAACTCAAAATATCCTCGTAGAAGATAAACTCGTCACAAACTTCAGCAAGAAGCGAGCTGGTAGACTCCTTCATACCAACGCCAATGACTGTTTTACCAGCCTCTTTAAGCTTTGCCACAAGTGGCGAGAAGTCCGAGTCACCAGAAAGCACGGCAAAGGTGTCAATGTGGTCTTTAGTAAGACACATCTCAACAGCGTCTACCGCAAGTCTAATATCGGCAGAGTTCTTGCCGGTATAAGCCCTATCTGGAATCTCAATGAGCTCAATGCCAAGCTCATGCAGGGGCGTAATAGCATTTGGAAAGCGCTGCCAATCGCAATATGCACGCTTAGCAGTAATGCGTCCCTTATCAACCAACCTCTCCATAATGAGCTTCATCTCTGGAAGATGGCCTGGCTCTTGATGACCGTTTCTCTTTCTTTTGCCTGTTCCTAGTGCCAAATTTTCATAATCGATGAAAACCGCAATAGAGCTCTGAGGAGTAGAAATATCACTCATAATCGGGGTTCCTTTGCGGCTAGCACTTAGTGGCAGCAGTGGCCGTCATGACCGTGCTCGTGACCTTCATGCTCATGATGATGTCCGTGACCATGGCACTCGCACTCGTGATCACCATCTTCATGGTCGTGACCACAGCAGCACTCGTGCTCACCCTCATCTTCCTGGCTCTCAAGAAGCGACCAGTCAAGACCAGCTGCAGTGCTCGTAGCCTCATCAGCATAAAGCAGTGAGATTGCCTGGGTGCCCTTGCGAGCGCCACCAATCTGGCAAAGCATGTCATACAGGGTAAAGGCAGTCTCTGCACCAGGGAGGGTAATCTCAAGGTCCTCAGACTGAGCAAGAGCAAGCGCAATATCCTTGCGGAAGTGC
This sequence comes from uncultured Atopobium sp., assembly GCA_938023105.1. Lineage (GTDB taxonomy): Bacteria > Actinomycetota > Coriobacteriia > Coriobacteriales > Atopobiaceae > Lancefieldella. The sequence continues at coordinate 14,624 of CALHDX010000004.1, read as the reverse complement.
TCAGCCAAAAATCCTGGTTGGAAGTCTCCCTCAAGCGACTTAGGAGCAAGCTCTTTAAGTGCGCGAGAAGAACCCATGCCACTAGCAACAACCTCAAGCATCTGCTCAACGTCAAGTCCGCCCTGCTCTGCCAAGGCCATTGCGTCTGCATAGCCAATCATGCATGATGCAAGAGATACCTGGTTACAAAGCTTTGCGGTCTGACCCTTACCAGCACCACCCATGCAGAAAATCTTTGCCGAGAAGGTCTCGAGAAGAGCGCGTACTGGCTCAACGTCGTTCTCAGTTGCGCCGACAATCAGCGTAAGAGTACCGTCCTGAGCGCCCTTCTGACCGCCCGTAACAGGACAGTCAAAGGCATGTTTTCCCTCAATTTCAGCAGCATCGTGAATATCACGAGCAAGCTGAGATGAGGAAGTGGTCAGATCAATAAGGTATGCGCCCTTCTTAGCAACGCGGATAAGACCATCTGTTGCCAAGTAAACGTCTTCAACATCAGTTGGATAACCAACCATGGTAAAGACAACATCAGCGTCTTTTGCAGCATCTGCCACACTCTCTGCAGCGTGAGCGCCCAACGAGACAAGCTTTTGCGCTTTCTCTGGTGTTCTGTTGTAAACAGTAACGTCATAACCAGCAGAAATAAGGTGCTCTGCGATAGGAGCGCCCATAATGCCTGTTCCAATAAAAGCAACCTTTGCATTCTTGCTCAGTGCCATGTATGAGTCCTTTCAGACTGAAATAAATATACAAACTGGGGCCGCTCCAAAGAGCGACCCCATACCTTGTACCCGTTAATTAGATTTACGAACCCTGTTAGCAATTCGGTCAGAAAGCGAAAGCTTCTCGCGGCGGTCAGTTCCCCAGAAGACAATAGCCACCATGCCTGGTCCAACGTGAGCACCAATGACTGGTCCTACCTGGCTATGAATAATGGTAAGTCCCTCGCAGCCCTTCTCTTTACGAATCTGAGCCTCAAGCCAATTAGCGTCCTTCTGTGCGTCTGCAGAAATAATGCCAACAGGAAGCGAGGTGTCATGAGAATAGCTATCTCTAAAGTCCTGGATAAGAGACTTGAGTGCCTTCTTGCGGCCTCTGCACACTGTCTTGACGGTAAGAGCTCCTGTTGAGTCATAGGTAAGCTCTGGCTTTACATCAAGCTTGCCGCCAATATTTGCTGCAGCAGCAGGAATACGACCGCCCGCAGCAAGAGCATCCAAGGTCTCAAGTGTTAAGTAGCCATGAATATAGTTACGCGCATCTTGTGCCCACTCGGCAATCTCTTTTGCCGAGAGACCCTTATTGGCCTGATGTACTGCTTCAAGACCCAAAAGCTGAGCTGCGGACGAAGGTGCACCATTGTCGACTACGTAAATCTCAAAGTCTGGGTATTTCTCTCTTACCATATCTGCTGCTTGCTCAGCTGCATAGTAGGATGAAGAAAGCGCAGAGGTAAAGCAAAGATATACCGTTGGAGTGCCCTGCTTTGCAGCACGCTCAAAGATCTCGAGGTAATGACCAGGAGTAATTGCAGAGGTGGTGTAGCGCAGCTTTTTGTCTTTGCGCATGCCCTCAAAGAACTCATGTGCACTAATGCTCTTCCAGCCGTCATCATAGTGCTCTCCATCTGGTCCCACATAAGGGAACTGGATGATATCAACACCTAGCTGTTCAGCAATTCCTGGAGCAAAGTCTGCGCAGGAGTCCATGATGATTCGAACGTTACTGGGCTTATGATATGCAGCTGAAAGCTCAGTAGGCTCAAGATCTTCAAAGGCAACCTCGCTGATTTCTTCTTCGGCTTTATCTTTTTTATTGAACATCCTGTTCCTCAATCTTAGGTTTGATAATTCCGTAACCACCATTTTTACGATGGTAGATGACATTAGTCAAACCAGTAGAAGAATTAACAAAGACATAAAAATCATGGCCGAGAAGGTCAGTTTGGACAAGCGCCTCCTCTTCCGTCATGGGCTCAAGATCAATGTATTTCTCGCGAACAAGCTGGTCATCAAGGTCTTCAGCTGGAATCTCAATGAGATTGGCAAGATCTTCTTGTGTAAGAGCAACTCCGCGCTCAGACTTTACATGATGACGGCGCTCAACAACTTTTGTCTTGTACTTGCGTAGCTGTCTGGAGACTTTTTCTGCTGCTTCATCAATAGCCACATACATATCATCAGAGCTAGCGGTGACACGAACAACATTGTTACGAACAAATACCGTAACCTCAGCTGTCTTTCTATCTGGATTTGAAGGGTTTTTGTCTACTCTGAGAACTACATCGCAAGACATAGGAGTGATGTCAAATACTTTAAGAGCATCACCGATTTTCTGATCTACGTGTGTGCGCAAAGCCTCAGAAATGCTTACCTTGCGTCCCGAAATCTTGATGTCCACCATAGGAGCCTCCTATCGGATACACGAGACATCTTCTAACTGATGTCTGTATAACAACAATACCCATTTGTCGGTCAATCATTCCATAAAAAGTTGAATTGAGCGGTAAACGGTTAGAGACTATTTCTCTTTATGTGCGATTAATTTTGCTCAGAGGAAGATGTAGCTGAATCAGCGCTGGTAGGTTGCGTAGAAACTTCCACAAGACCGGAAATCTTATTGGTAGTTGAGAGGTGTGGCAAGGTGCCAATCCACTTGTTTCTAATAACTCCCTCGACACCGTTAGATTGAATAGCTGAAAGAGCTTGCTGAATTTGTGTAGCGAGAGCTTTGTTACTAGTTGCAACAGAAATACCAATCGTGGATGGAACGTCAACGACACCAACCATAGAAATATCTTTGTTTGCTGCTAAATAAGCACCTGCATATGCATCACAGGCCACATAATCGATGGAACCATTTTCAAGTGCTTCAAAAGCATCATTTAGGTTAGAAAAACCCTGAACAGACATGCCCGTGAGTACCTGACCCATTGCGCGCTCAGACAAAGAACCCGTTTGAACGCCAACTGACTTTCCACTCAAACTATCAGCAGTAATGTTTGTCTCTGTACCCTTATGGAAAAGAGCTGTTGCATACTCAGCATAACCAGAAATGAGCGTACTTGTTGAGTCTTCACCACTTCTGACATCCATGACAATATCGCAACCTGCTTGTAGGCCATCTACTGGTCCGTTAACTGATACAAACTTAACGTCTACGCCTAGCTGATCTGCGATTGCAGAAGCTATTTCAACGTCAATTCCCTGCAATGTTCCAGCTTCTGAGGCCACAACCATTGGAGCTGTTACTGACTGAGTACGTAGACCAACGGTCAAAGTGCCAGCTGTGTGCAGTGAGGAATCAGGAATCTTCTGCTGACGGGCTTCTCGCTTCTCTTGAATTGCCTCTTGCACTGACTTGACGTGGAACCATTTATCCAGATCAATGTTGATAGGACCAATGGAGCATCCTGTTAAAACAACAGCAAGTGCTATAAGAAGTAACACCTTAAGAGAACTTTTACCGCGCGTCATCAGAACTCCTTCTTCTATTCAGGCGTCTTTTCAGCTGACCTGGTATTTGACCCCACACTCGCATACTGGAACGTTTGCTTTGCTACCGCAGCAGCTCCACTAGTAGTTCTCTCGCCTGCGAGACCCTTTGTCTCTTTGATATAACAGGCGGTATGGCTTACTTCTAGGACGAGCCATGATCGTTTACGTGCGCACACGCAAACTTACGTGGATCCCTTTGACCTCGTCTGTCATGGACTAAAAGCTCACAGAGAACTTCGCAACCACAGACCTGAAAAGACTTATCAAGTATAGCCGTTTGCAACCATAGGTAACTCACCATACGCGAGCTAATGCGCCTACGGTTACAGAATGCACGCCTGCGGCACAAAGTACTCTAGTGGCTTCTCTAATTGATGCTCCCGTAGTTACAACATCATCTAAAAGTAAAATATTTGATTGATTAACCGGCACAGTACAAGCAATACTTCCTTTCAAATTTATTTGCCTTTGAGCGGATGAGAGTGTTCTTTGGTCCTTTGCATGAGGACGTATAAGCACGTCATACAAAGGTAAGCCTGTAAGCTGGCAAAACGATTGAGCTACAAGTTCCATATGATCAAAGCCTCTGCGCGCGTACGCTTCTGCAGTTGCTGGAATAAAGGAAACGCCATCAATTTTTGAACTATCATATCGAGAGGTACCGTCACGAGCTTTCCATGCTGAGGCTTCTTCAAGCGCACACAATAGAGCTGCAGCAATTACCGGCGCCAGTCGAAGCTCGTGTCCATCCTTAAGCGTCAAGATCAACCGTGCAGGAGGACCCTTAAATCCCATGGCACAAATGACCGCTCTACTCTCCCACTGAACAGGTCGTTTCTTCTTATCCGCGCACTCTGAACAGACGAGCTTCCCATATGGAGCGCCACAATTAGGACACGCCCACTGCTGAGAGATCCACGGCAGTTTTGCCCGACACTCGTCGCAGAGGAGCTGACCGGGTTTCTCGCACACGACGCAGCGCGTAGGAGCAAGCAGCTCAAGTGTTGAGTTTGCCGTTGCAGTAAGGATAGATGTAGGTTGCATTTTTACCCCCACATTCTGGGGGCTGACAGTAAATACAGTTTAGATCAAAGGTCGCAAAATGGAAGGTATTTTAGGTAAACGGAAAAAGATGGCTTATCTAAAGCTCCTACCAGTGAGATTGTATTTTGTGAGGATTCGGCTAACGGATGTTTGCCACGGAAGCCATAACAAAATCAAAAAAACAAGCGTTGCTACGCCGTGCGTTAGATCAAGCGGAATTGAAGCCGCAAACGCGAGAAGAGCGGATTCAAGTGTTAAAGGATGTACAAATCCAATAACAAAGTACACGTTCATTACAAGGCCAAAGAATGGTCCAGAGATAAACGCCCAGATCATAAGCAAGAAAGGCGGAAGTTTGTGGGGTTTCTCGCCTTGTTGGACGGATGTGCGTTTAGAAGATGCAGGACGAGCTGAGGTCAAAGTTGCAAGAAGGCCTCCCAGATAGCCAACAAGTCCCCACGCATACATCTGCCATGGCGTCCACGAGCCCTGGCCAAAGAAAACGTTTGAAAGAAGCGCAGATAAGGCACCTACCAAAAAGCCCGCATGCCTGCCAAGAAACGCTCCCGCGAAGATAGCAACTGCGGAAACAGGCTTTACGTACGCGAATGGCGCAAAGGCAATTCTTCCCGCAGCACCTAAGGCGCTAAAGACGGCAGTAGGTACCAAATTGGCAACTGAAGGCTTCTTTGCCTCAAAACTTAACATAAATAATGCAACTGAAATGATTGCTAAAATAATTGAAGATACCGCGGTAAAATCGGGAAAATATATCATTTCAACAGCAAGAATAATAGGTGTAGCAAAGAGTGCCACAACCTCTAAGACTATTGATAACGTGTGCCGATTATCCACAAGAACCTCACGCTTACCGTCAAAATAAAAATATCGAGAAGGTCTATCTTATTTTGGCATAAGATGATTTGAAACTACAACAAGGAGGTCTTCATGATCTATCTGGGAAACTTTAGCTACAACGACGAGCTTGACTCTTCGGACAACTACTGTCTTATGCCTTGTATTGTTGAGGCAGATTCCACAGATCATGCGCTTGAGCTTTTCTCGGAGCACCTTATTGAGGTTGCAAAGACATCTGACCTGCTTGACGGCGCAAAAGAGATTTTCTTGGATTCTATTGTTGAGCTGGGAGAAGTTCCTACCACTCCTCTGATTGCTCAGTGGCAAAAGATTATGCCTGCAGGAGTTGGTCTGTGCAGCATTACCAGCGCTCTTCCAACACTTGAGTTTGATGATGAGACAGCCAATGCCTACGGCTTCAATGAGCATACTCACGATCATGAGGAAGATGAAGAGGAGCATGAACACGAGGAGTTTGGCGACATCAACGATCTTGACGATGAGCTCCTTGAGGAGCTTGGCCAGGACGAGGAACCGTTCTTAAGGTTCTAGCTACCTACTCCGCCGACCATACCCAAGAGTTCTCAAAGAACTCTGAAGTTGGCTCTGTCAGAGAAATCTGACCATCAAAAACTAGAGAAACGTTATCAGCAACGCGCGATATCAACTGCATGTCGTGCGTTGCTATTACTATAGTTGCACCTTCTGACTGTGCGCGAGAAAGCAAATTGACAACAGCATCTTTGGTTGGGGCATCCAGGCCTTTTGTTGGCTCGTCAAGAATAAGCAGACGCGCTTTTGTAAGCAGCACTTTTACGAGGGCTAAGAGTTGCTGCTGTCCACCAGACAAATCGTATGGATGAGAAGACATAAGCTTCTGATATGTTGTGCGAGCAAGAAGTCCCGAAGCTTCCAGAAGCTCCTGAACATCCTGGTCAGAATAGGTGTCACTCTGCTGCCACTGGACAAGCTCCTCGCCCACACTTTGGCAGGTAAAGAGCAGTTCGGGATCTTGTGGAATGTATCCTTGGGATTGCTGGAGCTGGTTGTAGATATGTCCGCGTCTTGGACGGAGAACACCCGCTGCAAGCTTAAGCAGTGTTGACTTACCTGAGCCGTTGCCGCCTACGAGCGCACGAATTTCTCGCCCCGTGACCTCAAGCGAGCACTTGCTGAGTACCAGCTGATCACTCTGCGGATACGCAAACGTCACAGCGCTGAACTCGAGCACGGGCGTGCTGTCGGCCGCGGTGGATGCTTGGTTTGGCGCGGAGCTGCAAGGACAGAGCGCCTGGCGAGAAGAGCTGTCTGCTTGGAGCGCATCGGGTTTCTCGACGTCGAGGCAGACACACGCGTCAGCGAGGTACTCGAACGCGGTGACGTCGTGGGTGGCAACAAGCACGGCAACGTTGAGCTCGCGCGCCACTCGCTCCAGGAGCGCGGTGAAACTCTTCTGCGCAAACGGATCCAGCTGCGAGGTTGGCTCATCCAGCAAAAGCAGCTTTGGGCGCATGACAAGCGCTGCGGCAAGGGCCACGAGCTGCTGTTCTCCCCCGGAAAGCTCGTTACAGCGCTTGTGCAAAAGCGATTCCATGCCAAAGAAACTGACCGTCTCAAAAATTCGACGACGCATTTCTTTCTCTGAAACGCCTCGATTTTCCAGGCCAAAAGCCAGCTCTTTCAAAGGTGTCTCACACACAAGTGCTTGTGAAGTGGCTTGCGGCACAAATGCAATGGTGTCTACGGATTGCGCCTGCGTCATCGTAGAAACCTCTTGGCCGCAAACAATAATTGAACCATCACGTCTACCTTGAGGCGCAATCTCGGGCTTGATAAGGCTCAAAATGGTGGACTTGCCTGAACCAATTGGTCCCAGTAAAAGACTAATCTGACCAGCACAAACCTCACAGGAAAAATCTTCTACAACGTTGCGGTCTGGAGTTAGAGCATACGCAAACGAGAGATTTTGAATAGCAAGAACTACTTCTTTACTAGCTGAAGTAGTAAGTGAATTCTGAATATAGGAAGAATGCTCACTCATACAGACTGCTCCCATAAGACAGTATCAATACGCACAAAAATTACTGGTAAAACGGTAAACAGTACTACGCCCAGATACCAAAAACTCACTTGGAACTCTGGCATAGTAGGATAAAACTGCCAAGCTTGTACCAGCATATACAAACAAACCGCTGCTATACCGCTTAAGAAAGTAAATACCAGCAACGCCACAGTATCATAGGCGTCAAGCACTTCAGCGCTCCATCTACTCCTGTGCCCTGCCATCCCCCAACCTCGAGACACGATAGACTGAAACGTACTCATCGACTTCTCCAGCGCGCTCATGCACACTGCGTTAATGGTGGCAGCTGATTGCACAATAGTTTTTCTCGCGCTCAAAAGACGGCTTTGACTTGGAACACGGCTTTGCTGATGTGACTGCACAGCAGAATCACACCTTCTAGCTGCGGTATTTGCTGACTGAATTTGACGGGCTGTTGTCAGATCAGAAAGTAGTTGTGGCATAAGCTGCACAGAAAGACTCAAGACCAGCTGCAATCCCGGAAAGCGCACGCTTGATCGCTGTAACATCTCGAGCGGCGATACTACTGCAAATAGGCACTCAAGCCAGCTCAAAGTACTTACGAGCACAAGACCCGAGGTAGCCCCGTACACCAGACTTTCTGCGTACAGTTGCGTGTGCCCAAAAGAATACAAAACGGTAGATCCAGATGCCGAGAAAAACGGATTAATTATCGCCATCAATATAATAATTGGAGCATACCAAACAAGCTGTTTAACAGCATGTTTGGTGTCAAACAACTGAATTGTACAAAGCTGCGCTCCTAGAAAAGCAATCAGTGCACAGAGAGGTTGAAAAGAAAATGCGGCAAGTGCTACCTCACATCCAAACAGTACAACCGTAGCAAGTGGATGAAGGCGAGAAAAGCTTGTGCGCGCGAGATTCATTAGTTCACCGCGTTAACGTACATCCAAACAACCGAATCGCCATCATGCAGAACATATGCATCAGACGTGTAGTTAGGCTGAACACCGTTAACTGAGTATACCCAGCCGCTCTGTGGACCGTGGTCACGCTCTGCAAGCCCATTAATAGCCGCAACGTACATACCAAACGACGTGCTACGTGCATTTACCCCGGCTCCACTTGCAAGCAACGCGTCATAGACTGACGTACCCTCTTGCACCTGGAGGTTGACGGTAAATGAAGACCCTTTGGCTGCAGAGCCGTCAACCGTAACACTTACAGAAAGCGCATTATTCTCTTTACGAGGAGCAGCTACAGCGTTTGTTGAGTTACCAGAGTTAGAAGGCTCCGACGTTTTCTGATTAGAAGAATCCTGCGTTTTAGACGCATCAGCATTTGATTGAGCATCAGGAGTAGAGCTCCCTTGCGTCTGTGACGTCTGAGAGTCTGCTTGCGTGCCAGAAGCACCTGCTGCCGTCTGACCTTGTGCGGTAGGAGCTTCTTGAGCAGAAGTGCTTGAAGCGGGCGTAAAGAAATACTGGACTAATGTCCATGCAAAGAAAAGCATGAACACAAAAGATACTATTGATGCTGCCAAATAGAGAATCCGTTTGGATTCTCTTGTGAGCTTAACCACTATCTCACCTGGCCTCGGCCATTGGGAACATGGTGAATTGCAGCAGTTTCTTTCTTAAGCAACACTACAAACACTGCAAGAACTGCACCAGAAGCAAAGAAACCAAAGACACTCAGAAGTGGAATGGTAGGCGCAGAGGACACCTGCTGTGGGGCAGCGGCCTGCTTATTTGAGTATTCAGTAGGTGGAAGCTGCTTCTCGTCAGAGTTGTTATCTGCAGTCTTGTTCTCAGATGGAGCCTTTGTAACCTCCTCACCAGCACTCGCAGCGGTGGTCGAGGAAGTTTCATGCGCAGCTGGAGATGAAGGATCTTGAGCTGGCACGTTTGTAGCTGTGGAATCTGTCCTGCTAAAAATGTCTCCAGATGGCTGGGTATTCTCGCCAGAAGGTTTCTGATTAATAAGCGAGAAAAGCGTGCCGGAGTCGTTGGTGTAGTAAAGATTGCCCTCAAAATCTGCAATGACCGACGACGTGGTGTAGTTCTGATGATTCTTATCTGGAGTGTAAATCTGAGCTGCTCGGCTGGTGCCCAACTTGTATACCCATACGCCACCAGGTAGACCGTTTACCGTGAAGTAGGCGTAGGTACCGTTTTGCTGAACAGAAACAAGAGGGGTGCTCTGAGACTTACCCTTGCCAGCACGAGCCTGGTCAGTCACCGTAAAGGTGTCAAGAGAAATCACAGAGATAGTTCCGTAACCCTCAGCATCGACGCCGTTAACAAAGACGTTAGAACCGCTGATAGTTGGTGTAGAGGTGGACTCTGCTGCAAATTTGACTTGCTTCTCCTCAACAAGAGAAGAACCGTTTCTTCTAATCAGGTGCAGCGTACCGTCATTTCTGGTTACGGCAAGATAGGTTCCGTTACCGTTTTGATCAACGGAAACAGGAACAATACCTGCACGAATTGGTGAACCAAGGTTAAGCTCGGCCTCAATGGCGCCGGTTGTACCGTTGATAAGCCTGACAGAGGACGACTCGTCGCCAATCATAAAGTCAGAGCCAGAAGCCGCTGCGCCAGACCAGTAATAACCTGCAGGCTGACCAGAGGTTGCTCCAGGAATATTTGCAGGCTGTGCATTCTGCTTCCAGCGAAGCGCACCAGTAGCAGCGTCAACAGCAATCATGTAGCCACCAGCTGCGTCAAATCCACTCATCTTAGTAAACTCAGCCAAGATGGTGCCGTTATTAACCGTCAGGCTAGAAACAGACTGCAGCGCATTGGTGGTATCCAGCGGCTCTGTCTTCCAGATACACTCCATAGTTGTTGCCGAGAATGCGGTAAGGCATCCATCATCGGTAGCAACAACAATCATGCCATTAACGTACAGAGGACGTGCAAAGTACGAGACCTTGGAGCCAATCTGTGCCTCGGCAATAAGGTTACCTGTTGCAGCGTCAACTGCTTTGAGAGTAGAACCGCTTACGTAATAGACCGTATCATGAACAATGACCTGATCAGAAATAAATCCAGGTGTATTCTGAGTTCCTTCAGTGACACTCCAACGAAGAGCTGCAGAATTAATGGGGGTACTCTGCGTAGTAGTGGAACCGTTTCCGCTACCAAAACCGCTCCAAGATGCCTCGTAGTTAGGGTGCTCAGCAAATGGATTGATGACCAACTCATTTTGAGGAGTTGGAATGGAGCTATCCTGACCACCATATGTCCAGGTAATGGTAGTGTTTTCGTCCAAGGTAACATTGTTTGCCATCTTGTCCGAAAGCTGACCGTTTACAAAGAACTGCCACCATTTATAGGCGCCATCTACCTGCGCTGTTGCAAGCGTAAGTCCCTGTGAAGGCGACGTAATAGAAGACAAATAACCGCCCGCTGCATCGTAGGTAAGGCCGTTATTCTTCAGGTAGTCATACGTTACCTTGTCAGCAGTGGTACCCTTACGAACTTCAATAGTCTGCGTAGGAGCCCAGTGCTGAGGCTTACCGTCTTTATCAAGACCTACTACAGAAAGAGTGACGGAAACAAGCTGACTTGGATCTGGGTCTTCCTCTACAGGTCGAGCGCCCTTCTCGCCTGCCACGGTAAAGGTGGCAGAGACCTTCTGATTAGTAAGGGCCTGGAACTGCTCATTATCTGGATACAAGCTTGCATAGCGAGAATAGCGTGCACTTGAAAGAAGTGCCGAAACCGTAACAGACGTGTTGTACTCAGGAGTCTGTGCGAGAACAAGATTCTCGTTCTGAATGATTGTTGGCTGAGAAGAGCTGTACGTGCGCGCCTGATCAGCAGGGCCCATGGGGTCGTATGTTGGGAACTCTGAAGGCACAATACCACTTGCGGTCTTATCGGTATTGTTAACATCATAAGACCAGGTCAAAGAGCCGTCAGCAGCACGATAGAACTTGTTTGGTGTAGCCAAGGACTCAGAAACGCTGTCTTGTTTATTCTGCTGACCAGAAGGAGTAGCAAGTGCATCCCAGAAATGAGCCTTAGACTCATTCATCAAAGCAAGCTCTGCATCAATATCAGCCTGATTAAGCGGGCTTACCGTAACCGTAAGAGTCTTAGAGACTGATACCTCAGGATTTTCTTTATCGGTAACGGTCAGAGTGATGTCTACCTGCTGCGCGGAAGCAGAAGGCAGAGGCTGGTACACCGTTCCTCTATAGCCATTGAACGTAATAGCAGCATTGGAGGAAGTGTACGTAAACTGATAGCGCTTTCCGTCTAAGCCAAAGTTCTTTGGCGTAGGCATCTGCAGGTCGTCTGTAACCGCCTGAGCATTAATGGAGTGATTGGTATACACATCTTTAATGCTTGATGCCGAGAAACGCCTGTTAATGCGTCTCAACAGATTATTCTGTGCATCGGTAATAGCCGAAGGGTCCCCGGGAACCGTTATGGTAAAGGTTTTCTGATAACTTGTCTGAGGAGCGTCGGAGCTGCTCAAAGAGACATTTGCAGTCAGCGTGACCTGCTTGTCACGAATGCCGCGGGTAACTGTTGCCTTATAGGGCTCAGTGCCATATCCATCAATGCGAACGACAGAGGTATCTGAGCTAGTCCAAGTGACCTTAGACCATGAAAGTTGGTTTCCATCTGCGGAAACAAGCTTATGTGGAAGAGTAAAGTCTGAAGTTACAGAAGATTCATTTTGTCCTGCCGCATATGATGGCGCAAGGTTTTGAGATACGTCAGCAAGTTGCGCCTGAGATTTTGCCTCATCCCAAGGAATTAAAACATTGCAGGTATATTGGACGCTCTTGCCATCTTTGGAAAGATCAAAGGTAACTTTTGCCTGACGGAGGGTAAGAGTGCTTCTCTGGTTAGTAAAACCGGCCGCATCCATCCAGAAGTACTCAATAGAACCATTAGTCGCAAAATCAGTAGAAATGCCTGCGTGAGCATATGAGGCTGTCGAAGACATCTGAACAGATGCCACTCTAACGTTAACCTCTCCAGCACCAATACGACGCAGCTCTTCTGCAACCATGGTGTTGAGGTTAGTATCTACACCATAGCGAGGTTTTGGCTTATAGAAGGAATTAGTCAGAGTTTCTACTGCTTGGTCCAGCGTTTTGTGTGGATAGTCAGTCTCATTTGTGGTTGCTGCAACACCAGGGCCTGTCTCTTCAGAGGTTGTGGTTGCACCACTTGTAGCTTCTACCGTACCAGAAGCAGCTTCCGTACCAGAAGCGTTGTCCTGAGCAGTAAGGGCATTCTCTGCTGAGGAGGTTGCAGTAGCAGTAGTGGTCAACTCCCCCGCTGCTTCTGCGAATGCAGGAGCTGGTAAGAGCGCAAGCACTAAAAGTACGGAGAAAAGGCTATTGAGCGCCTTTTTAAACATGCTTCTAATTCCTTCCAACTTGTGGTGAATTTAGCCTTCTTGCCAAAACAAGCACCACAATTCCAAGTACAACTAAAGGCAGACTGAGCAACTGTCCCATGGTAATAAAGCTGCCAAAAAGGTAGCCAAGCTGCTCGTCTGGAACGCGAACAAATTCCACGACAAACCTAAAAATGCCATAGAGCATCAAAAACGTTCCAATGAACGTTCCTTGTGGACGAGGAGGGTACTTCCTAGAAAGGACGTACAAAATGGCAAACATCACAAGGCCCTCGAGAAGTGCTTCGTAGAGCTGAGAAGGATGACGGTAGACCGCTCCTCCTGTCTCAAACATTACTCCCCAAGGCAAATCTGTTGGCTTTCCCCAAAGCTCACCGTTGATAAAGTTTGCGCAGCGTCCAAAGAAAAGACCAAGCGGCGCACCAATAACTCCCAGGTCACAGATGGTAGGGATAGAGAGGTCCGATGCCTTACAGACAATAGAGCCTCCAACAACAGCGCCTACAAGGCCACCGTGGAAGCTCATGCCACCTTGACTTAAGGCAAATGCATCAAGTGGATGAGCCACGTAATAACCAGCGCCGTAGAAAATAACGTAGAACAGACGGGCACCAACAATAACGCCAAACGAGATGCCAACCATCAAATTAAGCACGTCATCAAGGGTAACGTTAAGCTTCCAGCGCTGAGCAGTTCTGTACATAACTACGCCAGCAAGCACAAAGCCCACCAGATATGCCAGACCATACCACCTGATAGACAGTGGACCCAGAGAAAGTGCTACTGGGTTTAATGAATGATAGAAAGCATCAAGCCACACAATACGTCCTACTTACTAAAACTACTTTGAAAGAACATGCGAAGGAGTTGCTCCGCGCTGACCCTGATAATGGCTGCCAAGATCTTTGCAGCCATAAGGACGCTCAACAGGAGAGCTCATACGCTCAAAGGAAAGCTGACCAATCCTCATGCCAGGGTGCAAAATGATTGGAAGGTTAGCAACATTAGAAAGCTCCAGTGTGAGCTCTCCGTCCCAACCTGGATCAACATAGCCTGCAGTTGAGTGAATCATAAGGCCTAAGCGACCCAAGGTAGACTTACCTTCAAGTTTGCCAAGGATATCGTCAGGAATAGCAATGCGTTCAAGCGTAGTACCAAGCGCAAACTGACCAGGATGAAGAACAAAAACTTCTCCCTCAGGAACATCAATTGACTCAGTAAGACCCTCTTGAACTACAAGTGGATCAATTGAGGTGTGCGTAGAATTGCGGAAAATTCTAAAGTTTGAGCCAAGACATACGTCAACCGATGCAGGCTGCACATTTTTCTCGCATAAAGGCTCAATAACGATACGACCAGCAGCAATCTCGGCTTTAATGTCGCAATCAGAAAGAACCACAACGTCCACCTTTCTTACGTCATACAAATGTATGGTCAGAAAAACTAATTATCCGTTTATATAAAATATCACGCCCTACGCAATAATGTGCGGGGCGTGATATATAAATTTTGTAATTACGCAGGTCAATTATGGTTCACCACAACTTCTCTGCATAAAAAACACGTTTATGCGCATGAAGCTCACAACCGATAAGCGCCAAACGTTCACTTTTGACGCCGAGCGATAACTTACAGCATTGCAGGCTGAACGCGCTTTACACCAGGAACGTGCTCAATCAGGATGCGCTCAATACCCTCAGACATGTCGTATGCAGACATTGGGCAGCCAGCGCAAGAACCAGTCATCTCAAGCGTAACGGTGCCGTCATCGCTTACATCAATAAGCTCAACGT
>CALHDX010000003.1:0-8150 GCA_938023105.1 uncultured Atopobium sp. | reverse complement strand
TCCTTGCGGAACCTGCGCCGACCGCACTTCTCGCGGCGCCCGTGAACGAGAATGTCACGGTGCCCAAACGAACGCGCGCCTCAAGGTTCTGCGGCAGGTTAGCTACGCCAACTCCTGCAGCAACCGCTTCGAGCACGGCATCTACGTGCCTGAACTCTAGCCAGGCCTCGGGAATTAGCTGTCTAGCCACAATCCTTACCACGCGACGGGCAATCACCACGTCAGTAGAACTCAGCTTCAACGCGTCAAGTACCAGCGAAGACTCGCTCTTGCGCAGCGTAATCTGCCTCAGCTTGCGAGCAGCCTTCGCCTCAAGATAATCGTCTTCGTCGGCCATCAAATCTGCAATTTTACACACCGTCTGCACCAATAACGGGTTTCTCGCCTTCAGCAGAGGGAGCACGTTATGGCGCATATACGCACGTAGATAGTGGGTATCGGTGTTGGTAGCGTCCTCGTGCCAGTCCAGGCCGCGAGCCTTCAGCCAGTCTTTGAGCTGGTCATGCGTGTAGTCGAGCAGCGGACGATAAATCAGCCCGCGATGCCTAGGAATCGAGGCCAGGCCGCTCATGCCGGACCCGCGCATCACGTTCATCATGAACGTCTCCGCGCGATCGTCAGCCGTGTGCGCCGTCAAAATCTTTGCCTTCTGGCGAGAAACCCCCTGTTCAGCGCAAAGTTTTTGAGCGAGTTCTCGCGCAGCGTCATACCGCACCCGACGACCAATTTCTTCCACGTTGCCATCACGTTCCTGCGCGAGCTTTGCCACGTCCACGTGCAACACGGTGCAGGGAACGCCAAGCGAGTCGCAAGTCTCTTGAACAAAATGCTGGTCAGCGTCCGCATCTGCTCCGCGAAGCAGGTGGTTTACGTGCAATACATGCAGGCGCCCTTTTTCGATGCGCGTAAGTCCTGCGCCGTCGCCAAGATCAAGCGGCTCCGTTACCGCCATGTGAAGCAGCGCCATCGAGTCGGCTCCGCCCGAGACCATAAGAATGACGGGCGCGGTGACCTGGCCTCGGCGCGAGCCTTCTGCCTGGTCTTTTGCGGAGAAAGCGTTCTTTTTATTGAAGTATGCGTGTACGGATGGCACTTAGCACCAATTTCTGTCCGGTGTGTTTGTTACAGTTATACCCGAAAGTTACTCAGTAGAAAGAAATTCATGAATCCCACGTTTCGCCTACATATTCTTGCCAGCGGATCAAAGGGCAACTGCAGCCTGCTAGAAACGCCTGATGGTCTCATTATGATTGATTGCGGAATCTCTAGAAAAGAAATTCTGCGTCGGTCTAAAGAGTTGAACGTTAACCTGTCTGAGCTCGTAGCCATCTTTATTACGCACGAGCACACCGACCACGTCGCAGGTCTTTCGGTTGTCAGTAAAACTTTTGATGTTCCTGTGTTTGCTACAACAGGAACTGCCGCCGCGCTCTCAAGAAGAAGCTCCTGTTCAAACGTCACCTTTACCCTTGTTGACCAGGCAGGTTCTGTTCATATTGATGCCGCGCCAGACATTGAGGTAAGCACGTTCCCCACCTCGCACGATGTCTGCGAGCCCATGGGCATGCGCTTTGATTATCTTGCTGGCCCTGATAGGCGCATCGTAGACTCTGTGGGCTACTGCACCGACACGGGCGTTCTGACGCCCGAGGCTCTCGAATGTCTTTCCGACGTGCGCATTCTTGCTATTGAGTCCAACCATAATGAGCACATGCTGCTCACAGGTCCTTATCCGTACGTGCTCAAACAGCGAGTCCACGGAGACTCCGGTCACCTGTCAAACGAGTACACTGCGCAGGCGTTGTCGCAGCTCGTAGGCCCAAATACGCGTTGCGTGATTGGCATGCACCTCTCTCACGAGAATAACCGTCCAAGCGTCGCTGTGAGAACGCTTGCAGAAGCAGTTGGCGCGCAGCCTCTCAACGATACGTTTACCGAGGCGCAGACTCCCGACGGCTCTCTTGCCGTCTGCGTGGCAAGCCAGGATTGGCCGATGTCGCTGTAACTGCGCGTTTGCACGCTGCCGCACCGCGCGTCTCGGGTTCCGCACCCCAACAGCACGCCCCAGGCTTGCGACAACAAAAAAGCGAGAAAACCTTGGAGCTCCAAGATCTTCTCGCTATGCGAGGTGCCTGTAATCGGGCGTTGAACAGGCACGTCTAGCCGTACGCACGGCTGCAGCTATACGTGCCTGGCAGGTCAACTACCAGGCACCTTACTGACTGAGTAAAAGCCTGGCTGACCGCCAAAGCCGCTGCTCAGATGTTCTAGTGTTAGTCGATTGCAATCTTTGTGACGCTAGCCTGCTGATCCTGCTTTGGAACAGTAATGGTTAGGATGCCACCATTAAGCTTTGCAGTTAGGCCCTCTCGAGCTGCATCCTTCAGATACACACCGCGAGTTGCCTGCCACTCAGAAGACTCTTTGTGCAGGTAGTTCTTGGCCTTCTCCTCCTCGGACTCCTTGCGAGTAGCGGTGATTGAAAGCCTACCTTCATTGAGCTCGACGTCGATGTTCTCCTTAGAAACACCAGGAAGCTCGGCCGTTACCACGTAAGACTGGCCTGCATCCTCAACGTTCATAACAAAAGCGTCGGACGAGACGGAAGACAGGGCGGAATAAGGCGCGTCAAAGAAAGAATCAAATGAGCCAAATGGCCACGTGCTCAGATTCCTTGCAATACGATCATAGGGAACTACATTCTTCATAGTAACCACTCCTTTACTGGTAGATGCCGTTATTGGCACTTCGTTGTTCACTCTCTGTTGTACCCTGCTTGTGCAAATTTATACAACTTTTTATAAAATTTCTAAGTCTTACTGACTAAGATTACTCTGCGGATATGTACCGCACAAATATGCGTCAGCACTGCTTCACGCACCCACCAAATATCTGAGCAAAACTGTGCAGGAATACACGAGCTGCGGTATCATGTTTTATATCAATGTTTTGCGAGACTACGACAAAAGGATCATCGTGGACACCTCGAACAACCTTGAAAATAACGTTTCGCCTGCGGATCAGAACCCTCGCTCTGACACCCAGCAGGACTTTGAATACGCTGAATCTTTTGAGCAGGAAGCTCAACCAGCCGATGGAGCCGAGCTTCACGCAACTGGCGCGCAGCACTTCTCGACATCTGAAGCTTCCGAGTACGAAGGCGAAGGCGTTGCAAAGCAGCCATACGTTCGCCAGCATCGCCATCACAAAACAGTGGAGCCTATCAGCGACTTTACAATGCCAGGCGAGAAGCTCGAACTTCCCGAGAACCAGGCTGCTGGCTTTGAATCCAGCAAGGGTTCTTACGCGAAGAAAGGTTGGCGCAAGCCAAAGAACGAGATTGCTCACCTTCGCAAAGACGTTCACTACGGCCAATACCTGCAGGTTCCTAAGGGCCAGCGCGATATTTTTGTCAGGAAAGAGCGCCGTTCAAATGCGGGCTCGCTGATTGCTGCCATCATCGTTTTGGCCATCATTGCTGCAGTTTTCTATTTCCTCTGGACCTGGATGTCCACCAACTGGGGCGTTGCGATTCGCTAAACAGCAAAGCCGCGCGGTTCGCCAGCGGTAGCTGCAAAGTCGCGATGTCGTGCGGTGTGTCGGCAGCTGAGCCATCCAGTGCGCGCCTGATTTCTGCAAAGAATCTGTAACTTTTGCCTAAAAGCATCAAAGAATCTGTGGATTTGCCTGATTTTGTTAAAGAATCTGTACCTCAAATACAGATTCTTTGCTCTTTTCAGGCGCACTTGACGAGAAGGACGCGCGATGGCGAGAAGCGCACCTGGCGAGAAACCCGTGCACTTGCAGGCGCACTGTAAGCAGCGCGCGTTCTAACAGGTCGTTCCGCTTTCGGAATCCGCAAGATCAACGTCGTTTGCAAGCGCCGCTTCCAGCGCAACCTGCAGTCCGCGAGTCATCATCTCCAGCGACATGCTTGGAACCTGGCGGGTCTTCTCGCCAGCGCCAGCTTTCTCGCCTGCAGCGAGGCCCTTCTCGGCAGCTGCAGCGTTTTTCTCGGCAACCTGCTCCGTTGCAAATGGTACGTGCAGAAACGTTCCGCGAGTCTCCGAGAATCTCGTGGCCAGCGCATGAAGGACCTGATACATGACGTCGTTGCAGACGTACGTTCCCGCAGTGTACGAGACCGCCGCGGGGATCTCCGCCTGGTTCATGGCGGCCACCATGGCGTTTACCGGCAGCGACGCAAAATACGCGTCGGGAGCGCCGTCGATGATGCGCTGCGAGAGCGGCTGCTTGCCCGCGTTGTCGGGGATTCGCGCGTGAGCCCAGTTGATGCCCACAAACTCGGGCGTAATCTTGCTTCTTCCACCCGCTTGGCCCACGCAAAGCACAATCTCGGGACGCTCCGCTTCAAGCGCGTCGATAACCTTCTGAGCACCAGCGCCAAACTCAACAGGTACGTGCAGTTTTATCACCTGAGCACCGCCAATAGTCTCGGGTAGCGCCTTCACGGCCTCCCAAGCTGGATTGATTTTCTCGCCACCAAAAGGCTCAAATCCGGTAACCAGAATCTTCTTCATTTTGCCTCCGCACCTCAGTTGAACGCCGCATGCCCCGCACGCTGCTCACCGCACGCTGCATGTCCCGCACGCTGCTCACTGCTCGCCGATCGCTGCACGTCACGCGCACCGCCGCTAGACTATCAACCGCGAGCTCAGTTCACGCTGGTCGAACCTGTCGTTTTCCCTTACCATCATAAACGTACACATCTCAAACAGAAGGAAATTCGATGCACGGTAACAAAATTGTGCTCGTAGCGGGCCTGGGAAATCCTGGCGAAAAATACGCGCGCACCAGGCACAATGCTGGTTTTGCCGTCGTCGATGCCCTTGCCGAGCGCCACGGCGTTTCGTACTGGAAAAGCGAGGCGGGCTGCCAGGTTGCGGAGATCATCCTTCCCGCAGCTCCCGGAGCCACATCTGGCGAGAAACGCCATGTACTCCTGGCCAAACCCCAGGACTTCATGAACACCAGCGGTGGTCCCCTCTCCAAACTTGCTCGCACACACCACCTTCAACCTGCGCAAATCCTGGTTGTTCACGACGAGGTTGACCTCGCAGAGGGTCAACTCAACTTCAAGGAAGGCGGAGGCCTCAACTCGCATAACGGATTGCGCTCCATTGCCGACAAGCTCCAGACCAGGGATTTTATGCGCCTGCAGTTTGGCATCGGTCGCCCTCCTGGAAAGATGCCGGTGGCAGACTATGTTCTGCGCGAGCTCAAGGGAAACAACCTGGAAGACTTTCTGGTCACCGCTCAGACGGCCGCCGATCAGGTGGAGCAACTCCTCCGCGGCTAGCCATCCTCGCGCGTCACAACTCCTCTGCAGCTAACGATCACCGCGCTCCTCCGCGTGCCGTCGCTCCGCAAGCCCACCGAACTTCTCGCCCTCCGCAGCTAGCAGGCAAAACATTCTACGAAATATTTATGCTCATTCATGAATTACTCATGTCTTGAATCATGCGCAAATAGTACAATAGATATGTTGTTTGCGAATACGGGTTACCCAGACTCGTATGCGTGAGATGCATGCGTCACCTGCTACTGTCTTCTCGCCAGAAGGCACGCTGTAGTGCGGCGCGTCAACTCACTCGCAGTTTTGTTGTGTTAGGAGAGGAGTACCGCTGAATGTATAAGATCCTCGAAAAGACTCAGTTCTCCGAGAAGGTCTTCAAGTTCCGCATCGAGGCACCACAGATGGCCAAGCATGCACATGCTGGTCAGTTCCTGATGGTCCGCGCAAATGAGTGTGGCGAGCGCGTTCCATTTACCTTTGCGGATTGGAATCCTGAGGAGGGTTGGGTCGAGTTTATCTTCATGGTAATCGGCAAGACCACCAGGATGCTTTCTACCTACGAGGTTGGTGATTTCCTCCAGGACGTCACTGGTCCTCTGGGTGAGCCTACCGAGATGGGCGAGGGCAAATGGGCAGTTATCGGTGGCGGCGTTGGCCTGGCTATCGCCTTCCCTGTTGCTCGTCAGCTCGTAGCAGCTGGTCGCGAGGTCCACGCAATCATGGGCGCTCGTACCAAAGAGCTGCTGCTGCTTGAGGATCAGTTCCGTTCCATTCTGGACGACGATCACATCCACATCACCACAGATGACGGTTCTCTTGGCGAGAAGGGCGTTGTAACTGCACCTCTCGAGCGTCTTCTCCAGGACAAGCAGGTTGACCGCGTATTCTGCGTCGGCCCTGTTCCTATGATGAAGTTCTCTACTCTCACTGCTGAGAAGTATGACACTCCTATCATCGCTTCTTTGAACCCAATCATGGTTGACGGCACTGGTATGTGCGGTTGCTGCCGTGTTGAGGTTGGCGGCGAGACCAAGTTTGCTTGTGTTGACGGTCCTGACTTTGACGCAACCAAGGTTGACTGGAACGATCTTCGCGCACGTCAAGCAGCCTACCTCACCGAGGAAGGCCAGTCCATCAAGGCTTACGAGGAGACGAGGTGCGCATGCCACAGGTAAACGGTCGCTACATTCCAAACGTCAAGGCACCTCGTACAGCTGACAACGAAGAGCCAGCTGCAGAGCGCGCACAAGACTTCCGCCCTGTCGACAAGGGTTTCACTAAAGAGATGGCAATTGCAGAGGCAAACCGCTGCCTGGATTGTAAGAATCCACTGTGCGTTCAGGGTTGCCCTGTAAACATCAACATTCCTCGCTTCATCGAGGCTATCCGTGCAGAGGAGTTTGGCCGCGGTCTTGACATCATCCGTGAGTCCTCCATGCTTCCTGCAGTTTGTGGACGTGTTTGCCCACAGGAGAACCAGTGCGAGGGAGTCTGCATCATGGGTAAGCGCAGCGAACCAGTTGCTATTGGTCAGCTCGAGCGCTTCCTTGGTGACCAGCCAGAGCTTGCTTCCAAGCCAGCGGTTGCTCCAAAGAACGGCAAGAAGGTTGCAGTTGTAGGCTCCGGTCCTTCCGGTATTGCTTGCGCTGGCGAGCTTGCTCGTAACGGCTTTGACGTTACCGTCTTTGAGGCATTCTTCACCGGCGGCGGCGTTCTGGTTTACGGTATTCCTGAGTTCCGTCTTCCAAAGGCTGTTGTTAAGCGCGAGATTGACGGCCTTCAGGAGCTGGGCGTTAAGTTTGAGTTCAACTCTGTTGTCGGTCGTATCACCGATGCGGACGAGCTCTTTGAGCAGGGCTTTGATGCAATCTATATTGCAACTGGCGCTGGCCTTCCAAAGCTTCTTAACATCCCTGGCGAGAACCTACCTAACGTCTTCTTTGCAAACGAGTACCTCACCCGCGTTAACCTCATGAAGGCTAACAACTTCCCTGAGTACGACACCCCAACCAAGCACGGCAAGAATGTCGTTGTCTTTGGTGGCGGCAACGTTGCTATGGATGCTGTCCGTACTGCTAAGCGTCTTGGCGCTGAGCGTGCAATCATTGCTTACCGTCGTACTGAGGACGAGATGCCTGCTCGTCGTGCAGAGCTGCACCACGCAAAGGCAGAGGGCGTTGAGGTTCTTCCTCTCGTCTCCCCTCTCGAGTTTGTCGCTGGCGAGGATGGCGCAGTTTGCGCAGTTCGCGTCCAGAAGATGGAGCTCGGCGAGCCTGACGCTGATGGACGTCGTCGTCCAGTGCCTATTGAGGGCGCTATCGAGGACATTCCTTGCGACGTTGCAATTTCTGCAATCGGCACCAACGCTAACCCATTCGCAAAGATGATTGGCGATATCAAGCTCAACAAGTGGGGCTACATTGAGGCCGACGAAGAGGGCCGTACATCCGATCCTCGCATCTGGGCTGGTGGCGACATCGTAACCGGTGCTGCAACCGTCATTCTTGCAATGGGCGCTGGTAAGGTAGCAGCTGCTTCCATCACCAAGCACCTCGGCTAGTCCGCCGGTTCCGGCTGACGTAGCTTTGGCTCACAGTTCAGTTACAGCTGACACAGCAAGCTAACATGCAATCACAAAAGACCTGGTACCACACGGTACCAGGCCTTTTTCATGTCTAGAAGCCCCGCAACCCCACGTGCGAGCGCACGGGGTTTCTCGCCAAGCGCTCTTCTCGCCATCGCGCGCCTGAAAGATGCAAAGAATCTGTAATTACAGCACTTGAATTCTCATTGCTAGTGCAACAACAAAAGATAAGGTAGTGACCCATGGGTC
>CALHDX010000002.1:0-2656 GCA_938023105.1 uncultured Atopobium sp. | reverse complement strand
ACACCCTCGAGGAGGCTCTTGTGACTAACCTTTCTACCAGCACAAATCTTGGCGCGAGCAACGACGCCGCAAGCAACGACATCGCCGCGAACAACGCCAGTGTAAGCAACCTGCCAGATAAAACTGCAGCTGGTACGTTTGTCTCTACTACTACAGAACAGACCATTGCTCTTGGTCAGGCTCTAGGAAAACTTCTGCAAGCAGGCGATGTGTTGGTGCTTACAGGAGACTTAGGTGCAGGAAAAACCCAGCTCACCAAAGGTATTGCTGCAGGTATGGGTGTTGCTGATGATGTGACCAGCCCAACCTTTACTATCGAGATGGTTTATGAGGGTACGCTTATGCCTCTCTACCACTTTGACCTGTATCGCTTAAACGACCCTAATCAACTTGAAGATACGGGCCTGTACGATGCGCTTGAGTCTGATGGTCCAACTATCATCGAATGGGGAGAGCAATTTGCAGAGCAAATTGGCGAGAGAACCCTTGATGTGTATGTTTCTAGGCTATCTGAGGAAGAGCTTACATCCGACGACGCAGAACCCCGTCGTGAGATTTCTTTAATCCCACAAAACGCTCGCGGAGAAGAAATTATTCAGGCGATGTAATTGCTGTATCAAAACGTTTTTCCCACCCAGTTATAGATATTTTAAGAATATCTATAACTGGATATTTTGGCAGTACACCTGCGATTTCTTTTCATATATACTTACCAATCCGTTGAAACATGTTTAAAAAAGAAAAACAATTGTTTTTCTTGAAATACACGAGTTAAGGAATATGAAATGTCAAAGTATTTGCGCAACAACGTAAAGCTGCTCGCAATTGCAGGCATTATGGCAAGTGTGTTGGTTTTCTCGCCAGTACTTTCTGCGATAGCTCTTGCTGAGGGTACTGAGGTAGCTGAGGCAAGCGCCATAACTGAGGCCACCGCCTCGACCGAGTCGTCTGCCGCTACGACCGAAGCAACTGCTACAACTGAGACGACCGCTGCTGCCTCAACAGATGATGACAGCGACGCAGAAGCTGTTAAATCATATATAGATAACAATTACTATGGCCTGACAAGAGAGCTACATATTTCAGTTTCAACAGACGGTGGCACCTATAACGGAAAATCTTATATTCCTCCCACCATTTCTGATGACTGCAAAAGCGTCTCTTTTAGCAGCCATGTTCAGCGTGAGGGTTATACGCTGGTAGGTTTTACTACTGATTACTATTCAGCTCAAGGAGATGCAACTCCTGATATGTCTATGCCCTATACCATTGATGCTGATGGTATGGTTCATATGAATTTTAGTGATTTGCACGCTTGGAGTTCTACGGACGATATTGATACAGGAATTATTACTTCAAGATATCATCTGTTTACACTCTGGGCGCCAAACCCTGAGCCTGAACCAGAACCAGAACCTGAGCCTCAGCCAGAGCCTCAGTCAGAGCCTCAGCCAGAGCCTCAGCCAGAGCCCACTCCAGTTGTGCCTGCCTCTGATGCAACCCAAACTCCTGCACCAAGGCGCGAGAAGAGCGTTCTGCCTAACACTGGTGACGCAAGCTCTGTAGCAGGTGTTTTCGCAGCAGCTGGCACTACTCTTGTTGCACTTGGTCTCCGCAAGAAAATGCAGTAGTAAATAGTCGCCTCCTAGTAGAAATAAATCCTTATGCCTAAGTATTTTCACAACAGCACAAAGCTCCTTATTCTTTCTGGTGTTCTTGCAGGAGCATTGGTCTTCTCGCCAACATTTTCTTCTCTTGCGCTAGCAGAGGGTACTGAGGTGACAGAAGCAACCGCAACTACTGCAACGACTGCAACTAACGATGCAGCTGAAGCAACCGTCACAGCTGAGACAACCGTCTCGACCGAGTTGTCCGCTACAACTGAAGCAGTCACCGCAGCTGAGACGACTGCGACAACTGAGACAACCACTTCAGCTGAAGCTGCTGCCAACACCACCTCAACAGATGACAATGGTGCAACAATCGTTCGTTTTTATGACCCTGCAGTTGGTTGGAACACTAGGATTAATCTTGTTGTCGGCGCATACGGCACTCAATACAACGGAAATGCCTATATCCCTGCAACGATTTCAGACGATCATAAGAGTTTTACTTTTGATGGAAATATTCAGCGAGATGGTTACACGCTGGTAGGATATTCGTCAGAAACACTTCTCGGTAATCAAAGGGATAACGCAACTCCTAACCAGTCAATGCCTTACACCGTTGATGCTAATGGAATTGTTCACGTGAATTTTGCTGATATTACTGCGTGGTCCGTCACTGATGACCTGCGTGATGACACAACAACTTACTATTACTTCTTTGCTCCGCTTTGGGCGCCAAACCCTGAACCAGAGCCAGCACCAGAACCTGAGCCTGATTCAGAGCCAGCACCTGCACCAGTTGCGCCTGCATCTGATTCAGTCCAGCAGCCAACACCAAGGCGCGAGAAGAGCGTTCTGCCAAATACAGGTGATGCGACTTCTGTAGCAGGCGTTATTGCAGCACTTGGTGTAGCGCTGACCGTATCTGGCCTCCGCAAGAAAATGAAGTAATAAACTGCAAGAGCTAATAAGCAATAAATACGCCTCTAGAAATAAGATTTTGAACTGCCTCCCATTTCTTGGACATAAGAAATGGGAGGCAGTTCATA
>CALHDX010000001.1:0-11906 GCA_938023105.1 uncultured Atopobium sp. | reverse complement strand
TTGATTTGAAGGGTAGGTAAACTCAGACTTGTCACGCTAAAACAATTAAATAAAATGACAAAAAGAAAGCGTGGATATTCAACTTAAATCGAAATAATATAAAATTATGAGGAGATTATAAGATGAACAATTATATAAAATTAAATGAAGATAGATGGAATAATGTAAAAAATGACTATACTGAGCCATTGACACATGAAGAATTAGAAGAAGCTAGAAATAATCCAATTTCTGTTGCCTTAACTGTTGGGAAAAAAGTTCCAAAAGAATGGTTTGAAAAAGCAAACGGAAAAAAGATATTAGGTTTAGCTTGTGGTGGTGGACAGCAGGGACCAGTTTTTGCTATAAAAGGTTATGATGTAACCATAATGGATTTTTCTAAATCACAATTACAAAGAGATGATATGGTTGCTAAAAGAGAAGGCTTAAAAATCAACACAGTTCAAGGCGATATGACAAAACCATTTCCATTTGAAAATGAAACTTTTGATATTATTTTTAATCCAGTCTCAAATGTATATGTAGAAGATTTAGAAAACATGTATAAAGAAGCCGCTCGCGTATTGAAAAAAGGCGGGCTGTTAATGGTCGGCTTCATGAATCCTTGGACGTATATGTATGACGCTGACGTTGTATGGGACCACCCCGATGAGGAATTACTTTTAAAGTTTTCAATTCCCTTTAATTCAAGAAAGCTTGAAGAACAAGGCAAAATAACCATAGATCCAGCATATGGATATGAATTTAGCCATACCTTAGAAGCTCAGATTAGAGGACAACTTAAAAATGGCCTTGCTATGATTGATTTTTATGAGTCATGTGATAAAAGGAATCGATTATCACAGTATGGGAATGACTATATTGCCACGCTCTGCATCAAGCTCTAATTTTATAGAGTTCTCTTCAGGACAGCCTGGACAACCTCAGAATCAAAGTCTCCCTGAGCCTCTGTAAGCGCCTCTAAGAGCTGAGCTACGCCTTCCTCATACACGCTAGGCAGCAGATACTTCGAGACAGCCTTAGCCTCGTCAGTTCCGTTTTCCATGCAGCATGAGTGATGAGCAATCTTAAGAAGATCCAGATCGTTTTCGGAATCGCCGCACACAATAACTTCTTCTGGCTTAAGACCTATAGTCTCAATGAGCTTCTCAAATCCCTGTGCCTTATTCCAGCCACGATAATTGATATCAAACCAACCAATATAGGGAGAAACCAACTCAACCTCTGGAACTGCACTGGTAACAGCCTCATAGATTTCTTGCGCGCGCTTTTCATCTTGGGGTAAGAGAAGACCTCCCGCATACATAGGGACATCTCTTGGAACAGACTGTGGCCCAAGTCCTGGCACAAAAGTGTTAAATGAGGCTGCAAGATGGTCTACCACCTCTTGAGTGGTATCAACAATTTTCCAACAAGAGGTAAATGACGTATCTAAAGGCTGCTCAAGCGGACCTTCTGCGTAATAGGTAAGTAGGCAATCCTGCATTGGAGAAATGACCTCATAGATCTTCTCCATCATCTCGTACGTAAATTGTTTGGTGAAAATGAGCTTGCCATTAAAGTAGAGAATCTTTCCACTAGAAAACACGCCAGTATCTGTCAGAGAGACGTCAGATTTTAGATAAGAAAGTGCATCATAAACTGGCCTTCCGGTAGAAAGTCCAAACGCAATACCTGCGGCTTTAAGATTATTAATTGCCTGATGAGTTCTTTCTGAAATAGCCGGAGTGTCAGCGGGTTTTAACGTTTGGTCCATATCGGAAAGAACAAGCTTAATCATCAGGGCTCCCAAGATACGTGTGCTAAGTGAGTGTTTTGTTAATTCTACCAGCAAGAGTAGAGAAACGCGTAAAAATTGCCGTTATTATTACGTTATTAACTTAAAACTACGAGATTAGTAGAGGTCCATGAATATTTACGACCACTTTGCTCACGAGGATGAATATCCAGAGCTCAACATAGAGGCAATGTCTGAGCGCCTTGCAAAGGCACTGTCTTTTAAGACGGTGTATACCAACGCAGAGACAACCGATTGGTCTCAGTTTGATGCCCTTCAACAGCACATTGTTGATAGCTTCCCGTATGTTATGACCGCAGCCTCTAACGTTGAAGTGGTTGGTCACTCGCTCCTCATTGAGATTCCAGGATCCAACCACGAGCTTCCAGCTCTTATGCTTATTGCTCACCAGGATGTTGTTCCTGTTGTTCCTGGTACAGAAGACGCATGGACGCACGATCCCTTTGGTGGAGATGTCGACGACACGTACGTTTGGGGACGCGGTGCGCTTGATATCAAAGACATGCTTATGGGCGAGCTTGAGGCGCTTGAGTATCTGCTTTCACAGGGTTTCTCGCCAAGGCGCTCTATCTACCTGGCATTTGGCGAAGACGAAGAGGTCTTGAGCCACGGCGCCACTAGGCTTGCAGAGGTCATGGGCTCGCGAGAAATGCGTGCAGCTTGCCTCCTGGACGAGGGCACCACTACGTTTTTTGATGGCAGCGCCTACGGTGCGCCAGAGGCTACCGTGGCCGACATCTGCATCTCGCAAAAGGGGTTCTTGAACGTTAGACTTACTGCACCTGGCCATGGTGGACATTCCTCAAATCCATTTGGTGGAACCTCGCTTGAGCATTTGAGCTGCGCACTTGCCGCTCTTTCTGAGGCTAAACCTCAACCTGAGCTTAATGACATTGTTAAAGAAACCTTCAAGGTTCTTGCACCAGAAATCACCGAGGAGCCTTTTGCTTCGTTGGTACATGACGTAGATACCAATGCAGAAAAGATTGCTCTTGCTGCAGCTCAGATCAAAGAGCTTTATCCGTTTGTAACCACCACGTACGCTTTCAACATGCTTGAGGGTTCAAGTAGTGCGGCTAACGTTATGCCTGGTAATGTCAGCGCAACTATCAACATTAGGCTGCTCCCTGGGGTAAGTGTTGAAAAAACCGTTGAGCACATAAAACAGGTGGTAGCCCAGGTTGACCCTTCCATTGAGGTTGAGGCTTTGCATTCCACGCCTGCAGGAAGAATCGATTCTCCATCTGGCGCTGGCTATCAAGAGCTCAAAGCCATTATGGAGCACTACCATCCAGGCGTTACCTTTGTTCCATCTTTTGTATGTGGTGGCACCGATTCTGTACGCTACGAGGGAATTTGCGATTCTATTCTGCGCATTTGTCCTTTTAGGCCAAAGCCAGAAGATGAGGCAAACGGCGTTCATGGTATTGACGAACGTATCGAGAAACGCGTGTATGCTCAAGGCGTCCGCGTTCTTGTGTCCTTTGTTAAACAAATGTGCCAATAATTTGCTATCGCGCAACTTACGTTAAAATAGACACATGTTATGTACTACAAAAGGGGAGTGAAACGTTGCAAACTAGGCAGCAGCTAGCTAATCAAGTAGCATCCCAAATTAAAGAAGCGGCAGACGCCGATGCAGCAAAAGCGCAGGCAGAAGGAACTATTACTGATCCGGTTGGAAGCTCTAATAATCCTTCTAATGCCGTTTTTACCGTTGCAAATGTCATTACGTTTTGCAGGTTAATCCTTACGCTTATCTTTCTTGTGCTCTTCTCAACGGGTGGAAATCGTTGGGTTGCACTGGGCTGTTATGTAACCGCAGCTGTAACCGACTTTCTTGACGGTCAGGTTGCTCGTAGAACTCAGACTGTCAGTTGGCTAGGCAAAATCATGGATCCCATCATGGACCGAGTTCTTCTTATCACAGGTGTTCTTGGCCTCTTGATTATTGGTGAGCTTCCTCTCTGGATCCCACTCTTTGTTATTGGACGAGATGTTTACCTTACTCTTGGCGCTCTTGCGGTTCGCAAATTCCGCAGGCGTCCTATTGATGTTGTCTTTGTAGGTAAAGCTGCAACTGCTTTTTTGATGACCGGTTTTAGCCTGCTTCTTCTGGGCATTCCAGTTGTATCTGGCCTTGGTCTGGTAAACGTCAGCTGGCTTCCAGGTCTTAACTCTGAGAGCAGCGCACTAGGTATCTTCTTTGTGTACATAGGAATTGTTTTCTCGGCAATTACTGCAGTTGTTTATACTGTTGAAGCGGCTAAAATAGTTAAAGATAGTAAAAACACTCAAGCATAAGTTAGGTTGTTTATGACTTTCATTCAGCACAACCATGTATCTTTGCGCCAGCTCTCTCATAAGATGCTGGCTTTTCTTGTTAGCTTGCTGCTTGTTTTTGTTTTAGCTGCTCCTTTTGCGCCCGCAACTACGGTTTTGGCAGAAAATATCTCATCTCACAAGTCTTCTGTAACAGATGAGCCACAACTTACCGAGGCAACTACAGCCATTGTCACCGATGCACAAGGAAACGTCCTCTGGAGCAAAAACCCAGATCAAGAGCTTCCTATGGCATCCATCACCAAGGTTATGACTGCAATTGTTGCGCTTGATTCTGGCGTTAATCTTGATGAGCCCTGCAAGATCTCCGTTCCAGATCTTGAAGAAGGATCGCAGGTAGCGGGCTTGACCTCGGAAGATACACCAACACTTAGACAGCTCATTATGATGATGCTGGTATATTCGGCAAACGATGCGGCTTATAACATTGCCATCAACGTATCTGGCTCTCAGCAGGCCTTTGTTGATCAAATGAACAAGAAGGCTGCTGAGATTGGCATGACTCACACGCAGTTCCAAAATCCTCACGGCTTAGATGCTGATGGTCACTATTCAACCGCGCGCGATCTTGCCCTGATGGGTCGTTATGCACGCGAGCATTATCCACTTATCGCAAGCGCTGTGCATACCAGGTCATACACTACAACGGTAGGAGGGGAGCAGCGTACGTTCCACTCAACCGATGACCTTATGGACTCCTACCGCGGTCTTCTCGGCATTAAAACAGGTGCAGAGGACTCTGGTACCGCCTTCTTAGGAGCTTCCATGCGCGGAAACATTACGCTGTATACCTGCGTACTTGGCTGCGAGACTACACAAGGTCGTTTTGACGATACAGCCATTCTGATGAACTGGGCTTATCGAAATTACAATCGCGTGAGTATTCAACGTGCTGATCAAATTGTTCAGATTCGCACGAGCGAGGACAACTTTTTGCTTTCTGCAGTAGTTAAACCATCAACTTCCACCACGTATATGGCTTGGCCTGGATCTAAAGACTTTACCTACCAGACGTCCATGCTTTCTCCTAACTATCCTGTAGCCAATAACCAGCTGATTTCTTCAACTGACTGGTCTCAGGATTCCGCACAGGTAGGAACCACCATGACGCAGGCACATCTTACGCTTTGGACTATTCCTGCCTACAACCTCTTTGACCTGTATTCGGTTGCTCCGTATCTCTTTGGGAGAAACTAATGTCTGAGCAGAAACGCTCTATCCTTCATACCGAGCTTGAGTATCTTGGAGCACAATTCTCAACCTCAACTGAAGGTTTTAACTTAGCCCAATCTTTCTATGGCGAGAAACCCCTTGAGGAGGCTCTGAAAGACTGCGCCCTTGTTGACCTGAGCGGTATTAGCTACACGCTGGTAAGTGGAACGGTTGCTCAAAATTTTGTTGAAGCCGTCTTTGCTGGTGAACAGCTTGAGGTGGGAGAGACCTCATTTGAGTGCGCTCTCACAGGAGACGGATCTTTGTCTTCCATTGGTCTTCTCGCCAGATCTGGACAAAACGAGTACGTGGTACTTGATGCTTCTGAGCGCTCACTTGTCCTCGAAGAATGGCTTTCTATCATTGCTTCTGTCGAGCAAAATGGCGTAGCTCCTTATGCTGAGGTGTCGTTAGAAGATGCAACACCACTACTCACGCCACTTCTTCTTGCTGGTAAAAAGGCAAAAAAGGTGCTCATGGATTATCTGGGTGAACAACAACTCCCAGAAGACTCAAAACTATGTAACCTTATGCTTGACCAAACAATTCCTGCACTTATAGCCAATGTTTCAACCAAAAAAGTTCCTGCATACCTGGCTATGGTTCCACCAGTACATACAGTAATTCTTTTTAGGAGTCTGCTCTCTTTTGAGATGGTTCATCCTCTTGGACATAAGCAGCTCATTGAAGGACTTACAACATATCTTCCATGGTTTTCAGAACTTGCAAGTAACACTAAAGTAGTATTAGCTAAAGATAAACTTGAAGGTTGGGGTTTGCTAAGAGCCTCTGCTGATTTCATTGGTGCAAGGGGAGATCTTCTATGAAATACGCAATCAATGCAGTAGGTGTTCCAGCTCCTATGGGACCATACTCGCAGGGTACTACCGCGGGAAGATTGGTCTTTGTAACTGGGCAAATTGCGGTTTCTGCAGAAGACCCAAAGAAGCTTATTGACGGTGGAATTGAAGAGCAAACTACCCGTGTCATCCATCTTGCTCAGTCAATTCTGGCAGAGGCAGGCTGCACGCTTTCTGATGTAGCTCAGACAACTATCTACCTTGCTGATATCAACGATTTGCCTAAGGTAAATGAGATTTATAGGCAGTACTTTGTTCTTCCTGCACCTGGTCGAGCAGTTGTTGAAGTTTCTGCGTTGCCACTTGGTGCGCTCATCGAAATGGACTGCATTGCTTGTCGTTAAGCGTTATTATTATGCTGTAACCAAATTAAGGAGAAACCATGTCAACTGACGACATCAAACAGCAGTCACCAGACTCAACAGAGATTTTCCGCATGCCATCAGCTGACGCTACGGTTCCAGACCTTATGGCTCAACAAAAGCCAGCTCACCCTGTCCTTACTATTGTCAAGGGACCACAGACTGGTCAGACTTTTGAGCTCAATTTACCTCAGATTTCTCTTGGTAGAGACCCAAAGAGCAGCGTTTTCTTGAATGACATGACAGTTTCTAGAAATCATGCCACTATTGATCTCTCTAATCTTGCACTTGGTTACGCAACAATTGAGGACCTTGATTCTCTCAATGGTACCTGGGTTGATGGTGCCATTATTAACAAGGCTACCCTGCGTGATGGCTCAACTATTCAGATTGGCACCTTCCGCATGGTCTTTCACACCAGTAGAGTTTCAGCTTAAGGTTAAAGGATAGCTTTATGGCTGATTCAGGCTTTCTTACCATTGGTAAAGTAGTCAAGAAATTACAGACTCTCTATCCTGACTTGAGTGTTTCTAAAGTTAGATATCTGCAGGATGAGGGCTTACTTACTCCTACCAGAACTGCTGGTGGCTATCGTCTCTATTCCCAAAAAGACGTTAAGCGACTTGAGACTATTCTGTATCTGCAGAAAAGCCGTTTTATGCCGCTCTCAGTTATTAAAGAAGAGCTTGATAGACAAGATAAAAACCTTGAAGCTGAACAACAGGTCCAGAGTCAGACTGACGAAGCTAGCGTATCTGATGCTCAGGCTGCATCTGAAGCTCAAAGTTCTTCTCGCCAGGCTCAACCACAGCTTGATGGAAAGCAAGTATCTCAGGCAATTCTTGGCGCAACGCACGCTGATGCCATTGTTGTACCTGTAGACGATCCTGAGGTTGTACAGAAATATCACGCTATTGATCGCATTCCAGAGATTGTGGGATGTTCTGTAGGCTTTGTACGCCAGCTCTCCGAGGCAGGCGTTATTACCTTAAAGCGCTCTCCTCATGGTAGAGATCTTGTAGATGGCAAAGATCTTACGCTCATCCGTCTTTGTAACGAGCTCCGTCACTTTGGTTTTGAGCCCAAAAACCTGCGCCAATACGTTATGGCTGCAAACCGAGAATCTAGTATGTTTGCCAAGTCGCTTGTCGTATACGCTAAAAAAGGTGGGGGAGTTGAAGTTGACCATACTGACGAGACTCGTCAGAAGTTTATGGCTGCTCTGACCCGCATGTTAGGCCTCACCAATGCGGTTAGAAATGAACTTATCACTAAATTAGTTCGTGAATCTTTTAAGGATATGCATCTAGACGAGTAATCTAGGTATATATAACTATTCATTGATTATGATTTTGAATGTGAGGACATTGTGTCTACGTATGATTATGAGAGTCATATCATTAGCATTCCTGATTATCCAGAGCCAGGCGTTATCTTTAAAGATGTAACTCCACTTTTTAAAGATCCTGAGTGCTTCCACGCAGTTGTTGATGACATTGCAGAGCACTTTGCTGATGCAGGAATCACCAAGGTTATTGGTGCTGAGGCTCGTGGTTTTCTTGTTGGAACCCCTGTAGCCTACAAACTGGGTGCAGGCTTTGTTCCAGCTCGTAAGCCAGGTAAGCTGCCTCGTGAGGTATATGCTCAGGCATATGACCTTGAGTACGGCACCAGCGAGCTTCAGATTCACACCGATGCACTTACCCCAGACGACGTTGTTCTTATTGCTGATGATCTTGTTGCTACTGGCGGCACCTGCGTTGCTTGTGCTCAGCTTGCCGAGAAGGCCGGTGCAAAAGTAGCTGGTTTTGCATTTGCGCTTGAGCTTTGCTACCTCCACCCAAGAGAGATTATTGGCAAGTGCTTTGATCAAGAGGTCTACACCCTTATTAAGGTTCAATAAACCTCGTTGCTTACATCTGACCTACTTTAAGCTGATAATTTTGGCTGGCAAGACTACGTGCTTGTCAGCCATTTGTCTTATTTACCTAAGCATTTTGTTACTCAACGTAAACTTGTTTGCAATACATAGAATTTCTCCATAATTGCAGGTCAAATACAAATTTATGCAATGATATTTGCCCGCTCCATGCTATATAACTGCACAAATAGTCTTTTGAATTTGTATTAAATGTCATTTTCGGGGTAAACTATTCAAATACTCGATAGGGTAGCTTCCTGTTAACACGGGTTTCTCGCCAAGAAATCGGCGAGTTGACTTTGATTTTTTATCAAATGAGCTATCCTAGATGGCAAAGCAAAGCAACACGTTGCCCAATTGATTTCGTGCTTTGCGGAAGGAGCTTATATGTCACAGCGCCGATCTTTCACAAGACGAGACGCTCTCTTATTTGCAGGTCTTGGTGTAGCTGCTACGCTGCTTACCCCAGCCAAGCTATTCGCAGACCCACAAAGCGATCTTGAGGCCGCATCTGCCCAGCTAGACTCTCTTGGTGCAGCTCTTGCAGAGGCCATGGATAACCTTAACGAGAAAACCTATGCACTTGACGCCACCAACAATAAAATTGGTGAAGTTCAGGAGCAGATTGCAGAGACTACAGACCAGCTCAATAAGCAGCGTCTTGTCCTTTCTGCAGCAATGAAGAGTGCTTATAAGGCAGGCCCACAGGAGACTTTGGACTTCCTCCTTGGAGCATCTAGCCCAGAG
Organism: uncultured Atopobium sp.; assembly: GCA_938023105.1. GTDB lineage: Bacteria > Actinomycetota > Coriobacteriia > Coriobacteriales > Atopobiaceae > Lancefieldella. The sequence continues at coordinate 2,663 of CALHDX010000001.1, read as the reverse complement.
GACTTTGTCAGCCGCGTCTACTATATGGACCGCACCAGTAAGCAGGAGGCTGACTCCATCAATACCGTCAAGGCTCTTGGTGACCAGCTTCAGGCTCAGCAGCTTGAGCTTCAAGCTGAGCAGGAGAACCTTCAGGCTCAGGTCGCTGAGATGAAGACCACCGCAGATGGTCTTCAGAGCCAGGTTGCAGAGGCTAAGGCTTACTATGACTCCCTTGATGCTGAGGTAAAAGCTCAGCTTGCTGCTCAAGAGGCTGCATCAGCTAACAACAACGTTGCTTATGCAATTGAGACTGTTACTCGTGAGACTCCTTCTAACAGCTCAGAGTCTAACGATAGCTCCTCTAACGATTCCAGCTCTAGCTCTTCAAGTTCCAGCTCTTCAAGTTCCAGCTCTTCTAGCTCCAGCAGCTCCAGCAGCTCCAACAGCAGTTCTAATTCTGGTGGTGGGTCATCATACTCCGGCGGTGGCGGTGGATACCCAGCTGCAGGCGGTGGCGTTGCTACAGCTTATGCTTGCATTGGCTATCCTTACGTTTGGGGCGGAGCTTCTCCTGCTTCTGGCTTTGACTGTGGTGGCCTGGTCTACTACTGCTTCCTCGGCTACCGTGCAGGTACCGCAGGAACCATTGGCCGTGCTATTCGCGCTGCTGGTAACTGGCATGATTCCATGGATGAGCTTAACTATGGCGACATCATCTTTACCCGTGCAGGCTATGAGCACGTTGGAATCTACATCGGTGGTGGTCGTATGATCCACGCAGCTAACGAGTCTGTCGGTGTTATCGAGGGTCCTGTTTATGCTTGCTATGGTGGAGGACCATTCTCCGGCTAACGTACAATTTCTGTACACAGTTTTAACTCACGCACGTAAAGTCGTACAATATCCAAGTACGCTTTACGTGCTTTTTTATTAACCATAGACTGCTAGGGGAGATTGTGGCGTTTCATCTCAAACATAAGACAAACATTATTGAGCGTCACTTTTCTCGTAGATTTCAGGTAGCCCTTATTGGAGAAGGCCTGCTTGTTGGCCTTTTGGGTGGCGGCGTAGTCACGCTGTATCGCCTTTGTCTTTCTTTTGCAGAAGCTCAAATGCGCTCCATTACTCAATCAATCGCAGGTAATTGGCCATATATGGCTCTCTGGTTTGTTGTTCTGATTATTCTTATGGCGGCCGTTTGCCTACTCATGAAGTTTGAACCCTACACCGCTGGCTCTGGAATCCCTCAGACCAATGCTGAGGTCATGGGATCTGCCGATATGCCCTGGTATCGAGTTCTTCCTGTTAAGTTTATCCAAGGCGTCCTGGTGGCTTTTGGTGGCCTTTCTATGGGTCGAGAACGTCCATCAGTCCAGTTGGGCGCTGTTTCTGGTAAAGCGGTCTCAAAATTCCTTAAGCGCAAAAGGGGAGAAGAACGTCTTCTGGTAACCTGTGGCGCAGCTGCGGGTATGTCAGCCGCTTTTCATGCCCCTCTCACCGGCACACTTTTTGCTATCGAAGAGATTCAGAAAGAGTTTCATGCTCCACTGATTATCTCGGCAATGACCGCTTCAGTAGGCGCTGACTTCCTGGTTTCTAACGTCCTTGGTATGAAGCCTGTCCTTCAGCTTCCTTACGTAGCACCATTACCTCATGTCGACTTTGCATTTGTTCTTATCGTCGGTTTTATCTGTGGTTTATTAGGAGCGCTCCACAATAAGGGAATGTTCTTTGCCCAGGGGCTGTACAAAAAGATAACTAAGTTTGCGCCTTTCTCAAGGCTCATTATTCCCTTTATGCTTGCGGGATTTATGGCTTTTACCTGGCCAGATCTTCTTTGTGGCGGTGACGCCATTATCGAGAAAATCAAAGAGCCAGCAACGCTCACTGAACTCATGGTTATAGCGCTTTTGCTGGGCAAATACATCTTTACCACAACATGTTTTGCTGCTGGAACGCCTGGCGGAACACTATTCCCAATGGTTGTCATGGGAACACTTGTTGGAACACTATTTGCCCTGGTAGCAACCCATGTTTTTGGCATTCCCATGGCATATGCACCTAATTTTATTGCTATGGGCGTTGCAGGCATTTTTGCCGGAGCAGTAAGAGCACCCGTCACCGGAGTAGTGCTTATATTTGAGCTCACAGGTTCTCTCGAGGCTCTTATGGCTATGTCTGCAGTTGCAATTGTGTCCTACGTAACCGCAAATATCCTGCGTGTTGACCCATTCTACGAGCACTTACTTGCAGAATTCTTAGCTTCTCAGCAAGGGGAGTCTAAACCAACACTGGATTCTGGCGAGAAAATCCTTCATGAATTCACCATTGGTCAGGGAAGCCCAGTAGAGGGCAAATTGCTTCAAGACATTCCATGGCCAGACAAAGTGAGGGTCGTTACCATTGATCGCGCAGGACTGGAGATTATTCCAACCGGCCAAACTGAATTGATGGCACTCGACAAGATTCTTGTTATTTATGATGAGATGTATGAAAGCGATGTCATGATTAAATTGAATGTCATGACCGACTCATCGGTATAGCGCTTATCGTTGTCGCACACGTTACCGTAAAGGAGTGGGGCTCAAAATCCTTCTCCTTTTTCTTCAACTCATTAGTTTACATAATATCGATTATCAGACTTTTATATATGAGAACGGAATTTAGAGGTCTTATACGTC